>CAZVXH010000021.1:0-33102 GCA_964631015.1 uncultured Candidatus Cloacimonadota bacterium
GATCGTGGGGATGAACTCCCCCGGGAAAGGTTTTTAACCTCATTGACGCTCCCATTGCGGCTCAGATCGAGCCAAAACATTCTTACGCTCCACAAATTGCGAAC
Organism: uncultured Candidatus Cloacimonadota bacterium; assembly: GCA_964631015.1. Taxonomy (GTDB): domain Bacteria; phylum Cloacimonadota; class Cloacimonadia; order Cloacimonadales; family Cloacimonadaceae; genus Syntrophosphaera. The sequence goes on from CAZVXH010000021.1 coordinate 105, forward strand.
AACGAATTTAGGCAAGGATTTTTTTCGATATGTTTAACTGATTGTATTCCAAGCAGTGCCCTCAGCATCGGCTCCCACCTCACCATCGCCGGAGCCACCCTTCACTTGAATTACGCCAACCTGCGGCTGATCCACTCCGTCAGGTTCGACGCATACCCGGACCAATGCTTTCCCTGGCAGTTACCGTCGCGCTAACCGGAAGCATGACCCTGATTCTTCGAACTGGTTCCCGCCAGCGCGTTCGTGGGGTGGAATATCAGCCTCAGCGAAACCCCTGAAGTTTTACAAGGTCACAGCCGGAAACTGAGTTTTTTATGTTCTGCCTCCAAGGGGAAAAACTATCCGGGACTGAGATAAATACTCAGCCTTTTTTTCATGTTTGGCCCCGGCGATCATTACGGGATAAATACGGGATCAATACGGATTTCATCCGTATTGATCCCGTATTTATCCCGTAATGAGAACGGGAGCCATGTGGGAAATCAGCATTTTTATTGACAGCAGCGGGCGGGGTGAAATCGTGTTCAAAATATGTTTCTGTTCGAGGTGATCCGATGAAAATGCCTGTTCTTGTCATTCTGATCCTCACGGTGGCCTTTCTAAGCGCTGAACCGCGCGGCCTCACCAGCCGGGAAATAGCTGTCGAAGGCGCGGTGGCGGTGGTCCAACCGGAAGCGGTTTTAAACATTCCCGATCCCGTGCAAACCTCCCCGGTGCCTGAGCTCCGGGATGACTGGTGGACTCTGTGGGAGGAACGGCTGGATTTTGTGTTGCCGGCTGGCGAGCAGTTTGGGCTGATCTTTGTCAACAACGAGCAGTTCGCTTATCCTTGGTTCAGTGGGGGAGCTGTTGATTTCTCTTATGTGGGAGCGGCCTTGGAAAGAGCGCCGGACTGGATCCGGGCCGAGCTCAACAAAACCTTGTCCCAACTTGACGCTACGCCGCAGCAGACCTATTCTCTTTTGATCGTGCAGGCGCCTGATCCCCTCGTGGATGAGATCGCCTTCTGCGTGGCGACGGCCTCGCCGGAATATCTCAATTCAGACTTTGCCCATCCCCAGCTGTTCACGGAGAACGCGCAAAGGCTCTACCAGGACGCGGCGGAACTACCTTATGTGGAGATCGTGGACACCGGCTCCGCTGACGCGGGCGGTGATTTTTGGTCCACCACCCGCTACTGGAAAAAGGACGCCAGTGGGCTGATGCAGCAGCTCACCGTGCCCCGTGAGATCTATTACTGGTATCTGGTGAATCCCAAGATCAGCGACGAGATCCAGGCCTTCATCGATCCCGCCGTGGTGGAAAACAACAGCACACACTCCAACAACATCGTGGATCCGCCCGCGGGAAAGTTCTGGCGTTCATATCTTTACGATTTCGATGACGATGTCCATCCGGTGCTGCGCGATACTCTGATCCAGTGCCAGAGCGTGTTCAACCGCGACGGCTCACCCGGCGACGCCATCCGCGCCGCCACTTGGTGGATCAACCAGAACATGAGTTTCACGTCCAACAACGAACGGCCGCATCAGCCGGTGCGCATTTTCGTCAAACGCTTCGGACGCTGCGGCGAGTACGCCGACCTCAGTTCCGCCGTGGCGCGGATCGCTTTGATCCCTTGCACCAACATCAGTTCAGTTTCCACCGACCACGCCTGGAACGAATTCTGGGAGGACGGCTGGGTATCCTGGGAACCGGTGAACGGCTATCTGAACAACCCCCTGGTCTATGAAAACGGTTGGGGCAAGGTCTTCGGCAGCGTGTTCGAGGAAAGGTCCGACGGCCTGTTCTCGCCTGTAACGGAGCGCTATTCGGAAGGCTTGGCCACCATTAATATCCAGGTGGTGGACCAAAACTCGCAGCCGGTGGATGCCGCGCGGGTGGTGCTGGCGATCTTTGAAACCTCGCCCCGCTTTGATTGCGAGGCCTACACCGACAACAACGGCCTGGTGAGCTTCACGGTGGGTGAAAACCGCGATTACCGCGCCCGGGCGGAAACGATGTTCGGGCTCTATCCCGCCAATCCTGGCACCTACGCGCAACTGGTGGCGAATTCCGTGAGCGGCGAGACCTACAACTACCAGTTCCAGATCGCCGCGCCGCTGCCCCAGCCCACGATCGAGGCGCTGGCTTCCCCTCCTGATCCGGTGCAGGATTTCCGCTTCGCGGTGAATTTTGCCAGCCCTGGCTACTTCATCACCGGCAAAACGCTCTGGGACGACATCGACGGGCTGGGCGCGCCGGCCAGGTTCTACCAGGCGGTGGATGAGCCGGCCAACGTTTCTTTTTTGGTGACGGACGCCGACAACGCCCTGTTTCTGGACCTGGACAATTTCTGCAGCGCCTACGCTTATTCGGGTCCGGTGGCTTCCGGCAACGCCGTTTTTGATATCCCCGCGGGCCAGAACTGGTATGCTTTGCTGAATAATTCCCACCGGCACGGCAACGCGGTGCTGCTTTCCGGCATGCTTGACTGCCAATACTGGGGCACCGCCGCGGACGATCCGCAGCTGCCGGGGGCGGTTTTCAGGCTGGACGCCATCGCGCCCAATCCTTTCACGGACCGGACCAGGATCGGTTTGGAACTGAAAGAGGCGGCCGGGATCAGCATCGAGATTTTCAACCTCCGGGGACAGAAGGTGCGCTCTTTTGAACAGCTTAAACTCACGGCGGGGCGGCATTCGCTGGAGTGGAACGGTACAAATGACCGCGGTGAAGCCTTGCCCAGCGGGGTGTATTTCCTCAAAGTGGCGGTGGGAAAGGATATGGAGACCCGCAAACTGCTGCTGCTAAAGTAGAATTCCGGCCGATGAATGATCCCGGACTGCTTGTCTGGAATTAAAATGGCCAAGCCTTCAGGGATTTTTTCTGACATTTTATTTGACAAAGACTGCCACTCTGTAAATGTGTTTTTCGTACCCGCGGAAGTCTCAAGCCGCGCGGTGTGACCAATCAATCTTCAGTTAAGGAGTCGCGATGGATCAGGACTTCAGCAAGCTGGACGCGTTGTTGCCAGCCTACGAGGGCAAACAGGGATCGCTCATACCGCTTTTGCAAGCCGCTCAAAACCTCGAGGGATATCTCTCCCGGCCGGTTCTCAAACACATCTCGGAACGCATGAAAGTACCCGCGGCCGATATTTACGGCGTGGTGACCTTCTATTCGATGTTCAGGCTGGAGCCGCAGGGCAAACACATCGTCAGGGTTTGCAAAGGCACGGCCTGCCACGTTTCGGACGCTGACGGGATCAAGGACGCGCTGATCGAAAACCTGAAGCTGGAAGACGGCAAAGTGACTACCGCGGACATGCAGTTCACCCTGATGGAAGTGGCCTGTTTGGGCTGCTGCTCGCTGGCGCCGGTGATCATGATCGACGACCAGACCTTTGGCAAACTCACTCCGGAAGCGATTCCCGGCATTCTGGACAAATTCCGCGACGGAGGGGCGTGATGGAAACTATCACCGTGAAGGTCGGCCTGGCCAGTTGCGGCATCGCCGCCGGCGCCGAGGACGTTTATCTGAAACTGCAGGAATTTCTGGCCAGCCAGCCCGAAGCTTACAAACTGCAGCGGACCGCCTGCATCGGCATGTGCTTCGAGGAGCCGCTGGTGGAGCTTTCCGGAAACCAGCTCGGAAGCGTTACTTTGGGCCGTCTGGACCCCAACAACGTTTTGCCTCTGGTGGAAGAATACCGGTCCGGCCAATTCCCCTCTTCGAACGTGATCCTGGCCGCCCATCACGAGGCCAGCCGCAACGAACTTTTGGCCAATCAAAAGCGGATCGTGCTGCAAAACTGCGGCGTTATCGACCCGCTTGCCATTGAAGATTACGAAGCCCGTGGCGGCTATCTGGCTTTGCGCAAGGCCCTGGCGCTGACGCCGGAGGAGATCATCGCCGAAGTGAAAGATTCCGGACTGCGAGGACGCGGCGGCGCGGGATTTTCCACCGGATTGAAGTGGACCTTTGCCGCGGCGGCCAAAAGCAACAAGAAGTATGTGATCTGCAACGCCGACGAAGGCGATCCGGGCGCGTTCATGGACCGCAGCGTGCTGGAAGGCGACCCGCACAAGATACTGGAAGGGATGATCATCGGCGCTTTCGCCATGGGCGCGGATGAAGGCTACATCTATTGCCGGGCGGAATATCCGCTGGCCATAGCGCATCTCAAGGTGGCCATCGCCGCCGCCGAGGAACGCAACTATCTGGGCAAGAACATCTTGGGGACTGATTTCAGCTTTGAACTGCACATCAAGGAAGGCGCCGGGGCTTTTGTTTGCGGCGAGGAAACTGCTTTGATGCAATCGATCGAGGGCAAGCGCGGCATGCCCACCATCCGGCCTCCTTTCCCGGCGGCATCGGGCCTCTGGGGTAAGCCGACCAACATCAACAACGTGGAAACCTGGGCCAATATCGCCTGGATCATCCTCAACGGCGCCAAGGCGTTCCGGGCCATGGGCACCGATAAGTCACCCGGTACCAAGGTCTTCGCCCTGGCTGGCAAGATCGCCGGCAGCGGCCTGATCGAAGTTCCGATGGGCATTCCGCTGAAAGACATCATCTACAAGGTGGGCGGCGGCATGAAGACGGAAAAACCCTTCAAGGCCGTGCAGATGGGCGGACCCTCCGGAGGCTGCATCCCGGCTGAACTTCTGGACACAGTGGTGGATTACGACAGCATCACCGCCACCGGCGCCATCATGGGCTCAGGCGGCATGGTGGTGATGGACAGCGGCACCTGTATGGTTGATGTGGCGCGCTATTTTCTCAATTTCACCCAAAACGAGTCCTGCGGCAAATGCACTTTCTGCCGCATCGGCACTCGCCGCATGCTGGAGATCCTCACCCGCATCACAGAAGGCAAGGGGGTTATGGAAGACATTGCCAAGCTGGAGGAACTGGCCACCAACATTATCAAAGGCTCGCTTTGCGGGCTGGGTCAGACCGCCCCCAATCCGGTGCTGACCACCCTCCGTTATTTCAAGCACGAGTATCTGGCGCACATTGAGGAAAAACGCTGCCCCGCCGGGGTTTGCACAGCTTTGCTACGTTTTGAGATAATTCCGGACAAATGCATCGGCTGCACCGCCTGCGCGCGCAAGTGCCCGGTGCAGTGCATCTCCGGGGAAGTGAAACAGCCGCATGTGATCGCTCAGGACAAATGCATCAAGTGCGGCGCTTGCTGCAAGGCCTGCAAGTTCCAAGCCATCAGCAAGGGATAGGAGACGAAGATGATCGAAGTAACGCTGAACGGAACCCAGGTGCAGGCCGAAGCCGGCATCACCATCCTGGAACTGGCCCGCCGCAACGGGATCGAGATCCCCACCCTTTGCCACGATGAAGAACTCAAGCCCTTCGGATCCTGCTGGGTCTGCGCGGTGGAGGTGAAAGGCCGCCGCGGTTTTGTTACCTCCTGCGGCACCATCATCACCCCCGGAATGGAGATCAGCACGGACAGCGAGGACATCCGCGCCGCCCGCAAAATGGCGCTGGAACTGCTCATCTCGAATCACTACGCCGATTGCGAAGCCCCCTGCAAGATCGCCTGCCCGGACCATGTGGACATCCAGAGCTACGTTTCGCTGATCGCCAACGGCCAGTACCACGACGCCGTGAAGGTGATCAAAGACACCCTGCCAATGCCGCTTTCCATCGGGCGCGTATGCCCCGCTTTTTGCGAAAAGGAATGCCGCCGCCAGATCGTTGAGGATCCCATCGCCATTCGCCAGCTGAAACGCTTCGCCGCGGATGAGGACCTTGGTGACGTCTGGAACTACGTTCCCGAAAAAGCTGACGCCACCGGCAAAAAGATCGCCGTGATCGGCGCCGGACCCTCGGGACTAACCTGCGGATACTATCTTTCCAACCTTGGCCACGAGGTGACGGTCTTTGAAGCCGCGCCCGCCGCCGGAGGCTGGCTGCGCTATGGCATTCCCGAGTACAGATTGCCCAAAGCCACGCTGGATCAGGAGATCGGGTTGATGTGCGCCAACGGCATGAAGATCGAATACAATGTTCAACTGGGCCGCGACCTCCAGTTGGAGAAGCTGCGCGGTGATTACGACGCCGTTTATCTGGCCCTCGGCGCTCAAAAAGCCGTGCCCATGCCTGTGAAGGGTTCAGACCTCGACGGCTGCCATCTGGGCGTGGATTTTCTGAAAGCGCACAGCTTGGGGCACACTCCGGTTTTGGGTAAAAAAGTGGCCATCGTGGGTGGCGGCAACACCGCCATCGACTGCGCCCGCACCGCCATCCGCCTGGGTTGCGAGGTGAGCGTGATCTATCGCCGCACCAAGGACGAAATGCCCGCCGAAGCTTTTGAGATCGAGGCCGCGGGACACGAAGGCGTGGTTTTTCATTACCTCTGCAACCCGGTGGAATATTTCGGCGAGGGTGGAAAACTGCGCGAAGTGAAGATAGAAAAGATGAAGCTCGGTGATCCGGATAGCAGTGGCAGAAGGCGCCCCGAGCCCACCGGAGAGTATTTTACCGAAAGCTACGACTCCATCATCGCCGCCATCTCACAAGTGCCGGATGTGGATGTTTTCGCGGAGGAAGCAAACCGCATCGAGGGAAAAGAACTTCCGCTCAGCCGCTGGCAGACCGCAGTGGTGGACGAGACCACCATGCACACTGGTTTGGCCAACGTGTTTGCCGGAGGTGATTTTCGCCGTGGGGCCGCCACCGCCATTGAAGCCATTACCGACGGACGTTTGGCCGCGAGCGCCATCCACCGCTATTTGGCAGGCGAAGCCATCAAAGTGGATTCCTTCCGCTTCGACGCCAAAAAAGGCGATAAGGTGCAGGAAATTTCCCCTGAAGAATACGCCCAGTTCGACAAGATAGCGCGCAAAGTGATGCCGGAGATCCCGCTGGAAGAAGCCAGGAGCACTTTCAACGAGGCGGAGACAGGCTTTGCTGAGACCGAGGCCAAAGCCGAAGCCGAACGCTGTTTGGAATGCGGCTGCCAGGTGAACGAAAGTTGCAAGCTACGCGAGTATTGCAGCGATTTCCGCGTGGACGCCCTCCGCTTTCCGGGCAGCATCAACAAACATCCCATCGATTACAGCCATCCCTACATCGTACGCGATACCAACAAATGCATCAACTGCGGCCGCTGTGTTCGCACCTGTGCCGAGATCCAGGGCGCGGCGGTGCTGGGCTATGTTTACCGCGGTTTCTCGGCTGTGGTGGCCCCGGAATTCGGTGAATCGCTTACCCAAACCACCTGCGAAAGCTGCGGCAAATGTATTGCTATCTGTCCCGTGGGAGCGCTGGTGGAGCGAAACTTGAACTACAAACTCAATCCCCTGCCCAAAGAAATCACCCGGCAGAGCTGCGGCATCTGCGGCACCGGCTGCCAGATCGTCTGCGAAACGCAATCAGGCCTGCCGGTGCGGATAAGCACCGACCCGGAAAAGCCAGCCTTCAACGGCCGCAATCTCTGTTTCAAGGGACGCTTTGGCTGGCAGTCCCTGTACGGGGAAGACCGCCTAAAAACCCCGCTGCTAAAGGAAAATGGTGTTTGGAAAGAGATCGCTTGGAGCGAAGCTCTCACGGTGCTAAAGGAAAAAGCGGAAGCCGCGGCCAGCAAACGTTTCGAGCTTTCGCCGCATATCAGCTTGGAAGAAATGCTGGTCCTGCAGAAAGCCGCCCAACAAAGCGGCGCGGCCCTGCACGCCAATCCGCGTTACAGCATTTTCAGCAGCGAATATCTGCCGTGGCGGCCAAACCTCGAGCCCTACGCCATTCTGGACCGCTTCGACGAATATGTGGTGATCGGTGAGATCAGCCACACCCTGCGCACCATGCTGCGTCTCAAACAGCGCTCCGGCGGGAAACTCGTGAGCGTGGTCAGCTGCGGCTCCAAGCCGCTGAGATTCGCGGACAGCGTGCATTCCTCCATCGCCTCGCTCGCCCTCTCGCCGCGGATGCTCTTTATCTATAACCTGAACAAGATCCGCGAGCAGAGCGTCGCCAAGGTGCTCAACGCGGTCAGCGCGGTCGATCCCTCCTTGGGCAACGTGCTGGAAACCTCGGATTATCAGAACTACCGCGGCTTGCAGCTTGTGCGGCCGGATTTTGGCCTGCCTTCACCAGCGGATTTCGTGCTGAACTGGGGCGGTAAGGCCATGCGGGCGGAAAACCCCGGCTTCAGAGTGGAGATCCAGCAGTTGGCTGACCCGGATTCCGAAGCTGATCTGCTGCTGCCGGCGCCTTCCTATCTGGAGATCGAAGGCACCGCGCTGGGCAACAACGGTGGCATCACCAGATTCAAAAACCCGGCCAGATCCAAGCTAAGCGGCGAATTGCTGCGCCTGTTTTACGAATTAGGCTGGATTTCGCCCGCCACCGCGGATATCAACCATTGGAACGACGCGGCAGACAAACTGCTGGCAAGCGTACCTGACCTTTCCGCCAAAGCTTATGATCCCGCTCTGATTGACATCGCGGCTCTGCGCGATATGGTGCTGCCTCTGGATAATCTGCTTCAACAGCGCATGATCGTGCTCTACGAAAAGCGGAGATCCCCCACAGGGTTCTGAAGCCTAAACCTAACCAAGTACCCTTCCTAAAATACCAAGCCCGGCCTCAACCGCCGGGCTTCTTTACGCTTTGGAAACAGGGGGTGCTACTTTTTCCGCACCACGCGAAAGCCGATGTGATCGGCCTTGCTGTAAGGTTTGGCATGGGAGCGGTCGGTGACGCGGATTTTTTCGGCTGGGTCTTTGTAAGAACCGCCGCGGACCACCTTGTCGGTGCCGTAATCCAGACCGGCAAACGGCGTATCCATGATGCTCGCGTAGGGTGAATACCAGTTCCAAACCCATTCCGCGGCGTTTCCACTGAGGTCGTAGATCCCAATCTGGTTGGGTTGCTTCGTGCCGACGGGTTGGACGCTGCCGCCGCTGTTGGCCGAATACCAGGCCACCACATCCGCGACGGTGGAACCGCTGTAGGGGGTGAAAGAGCTGGAGCGTCTGGCTTTGGCTGCGTATTCCCACTCCGCTTCGGTGGGCAGGCGATATCCGCTGGCATTGAAATCGCAGCTTACACCGTTGCCCAGATACTCATAGCATGGCTGCAAGCCGTCCAGACGGCTCTTTTCGTTACAGAATTCCACCACTTCGTCGAAGGAGATCTTGGTGACGGGCAGATCTTTCTCATCCTCCGAAAACTTGAAACCGGGGTTGGCCATGCCCCACTGCTCGCGGGTGATCTCGCGGGAAGAGATCATGAACGATGACAGCGGCACCTGCAGCAGCGGATACTCGTCATTTTCGGCGTCCGGGCCATTGTTGCCGATGATCGCGGTTTCGCCCAAAACGGAGATCAGGTCCAGGGGCTTGTTTGGCACCCGCGGCTTGGTGTCCTTCACCTGCGCGGGCTTGTCTCCGTCTCCGGCGCGGCCAAATACGGCTCCATCTTTGATCACATGGTATTTCAAGATGATATAGACCAGGATGCAGGCCGAGATGATCCCCATGATCCGGAAGGTTTTCTGCAGCTTTTTCAGTTCCGGAGAACTTTCTTTTTTCCTGATGGGGATGGGCTGGACAGGTCCATCCAAAGTGGTGTCGCCGGGACGGTTACCGGGTACTGTATTCCTTTCCCGGGCAGGAATCCCGCCTCCGGGCTGGGTATCTGCCAGAGAGGGTTTGGCTTTTTCCCAGGGCTCTCGTGATCGGGGTTCGGCGGCGATGATGGGGACGCCGAGAGGCGAAAATTGGTTGTCACCGGCCATCGTTGCGTTGGCGGCAGGGGTCTCAGACTGGGGAAGAGCGGCGCTGCTGTCGCAGGGAATTTCCCGCTGAGTGGAGATCGCTTCCCGCAATTCTGCGGCGCTGGCGAAACGCTTGGCAGGGTCGGGCATCAGGGCTTTGTTCAGGATGCTGAACAGCCAGGTGGGAACATGCCGGCCGGGCAGATCCGGTTTCAGGGGGTGTTGGGTGAAAGTTTGTTGTTTTTGGCTGGAAGGACTTTCCCGGCGGTCGAGTTCCCAGGGCAGTCTGCCGCGCAGCAGCAACCAGGCGATCACGCCAGCGGACCAGAGGTCCGACCGCTCATCGGGATTATCGCCCAAAAACACTTCCGGGGGGGTGAAGAAGACGGGATGGTAGGCGTGCTGCTCAGGATCTGCGTTTTTCCAGGAATGGGGCGATTTGCCGAAGCCCAGTACCTTGAGGTCGTAATCCGGCGTGATGATGAGGTTCGAAGGATTGAGGTTCAGGTGCAGAATGAGGTGTTTGTGCGCGTACTCGAGGGCATCCAGCAGTTGCAGGGTCCACTTTATGGCCTGGCTGTAAGTGATGTCCACGTGCGGGATGCGCAGGATGTCGTTGAGCGGATCGCCATCCAGGAACTCAGAGACTACGTAGACGGTGCCGCCATCCTCGAACAGACCGATGGTTTCGCGGATGTGGGGGTGCTTCAACCGCAGACCGGTTTCCGCTTCACGGCGAAGCTGGCCAACTTGGTCCGCGTCTTCCCGGAAGCGCTGTTCGTTGGTTTTGATGGTTACTATCTTGCCGTTGAAATAGTTGCGCGCTTTATAGACGCAATACTGCCTCGATTTGTGCAAGGTCTCGATGATGGTGTACGCGTTTTCGCCTGAGTAGCCGTTCATTTTGCAGTTGGGTGGATCAGTTTGCCACCGGCGTAAACCGCTGTGATGTGGGAGGATCCCAGATGATAGGGAATGAAGTTCAGGGAGGGGATGTCCCAGACGCAGAAATCGGCGAGTTTTCCCGCTTCCAGCGAACCCAGCTCCGCCCCCAGCCCGAGGGCGTGGGCGGCATTAACAGTGCAGGCGCAGAGCGCTTCCGCGGGGGTTAGCCCCATTTGCAGACAGGCCAGGCTCATGGTGAAAGGCAGCGAATCGCAGTTGCAACTGCCGGGATTGTAATCCGTGGCAATGGCGACGGGCAGGCCACTGTCGATCATGAAGCGACCGCGGGCATAGTTTTTACTGGCCAGGGAGTAAAGGGTGGCGGGCAGCAGCACCGGAATTACGCCAGCCGCTTTGAGGGCCTGGATACCCGCGTCGGATGCGGCTCCCAAATGGTCGGCCGAGACGCAGCCGAGTTCGGCGGCGAGTTCGGCCCCACCGATGGGTTCGATCTCATCCGCGTGCATCTTGAGCGCCAAACCGTGTTCTCTGGCGCAGTTGAGTACTGCCCTGCTTTCGTCCAGGCCGTATACGTGGGCTTCGGTAAAAATATCGCAGAATTTGGCGATGCCCTGTTCCGCCGCGGCGGGGATCATCTCCTCGCAGAGGATCTTGATATAACCTGCGTGGTCGTCTTTGTACTCTGCGGGGAATTCGTGCGCGCCCATGAAGGTGGGAACTATGGTCACGGGTAGCTCAGAACTGAGCCGGCCGATCACACGCAGTTGCTTCAGTTCGCTGGCTGGGTCCAGGCCGTAGCCGCTTTTGGCCTCCACGGTGGTGGTGCCCATCGAGATCATTTTGCCCACACGCTGGGCGGCGAGCTCAAAGAGCAGATCCTCAGAGGCGTCACGGGTGGTTTTGATCGTGCCGCGGATGCCGCCTCCCGCCTGGGATATCTCCACATAGGACTTTCCGGCCAGGCGCAACGCGAACTCGTCTTCCCGGGTGTGCACAAAGACGGGGTGGGTGTGGCAATCCACAAAACCGGGCAGAACAAGCTTTCCGGCGGCGGAGATCACTTCCGCGGCGGAGTATGAGGCCATGATCTCGGTTGTGGTGCCCACATCCAGAACGCGTCCGTCTTTCACGGCCAAAGCTCCGTCTGCAATGATGCCCGGATCGTTCATGGCCGCTCCGGTACGCGGTTCCGAACCGCCCCGCAGGGTCACCAGCTGCCGGCAATCCCGTACGATCAGATCAGCCCGCAATCTTCATCCTCCAATCATTACGCTGGATTTTCTTACAGATATACTCTTCCAGCTGTCCAGCCCGGATCAGTCTTCGGGCTCCTCGTCGTAGCTTTGGAACAGCTCTTCGAATTTTACCGCCACGGCATTGAACTCGTCATCGTCTTCGATCACGCTCAGTTCGACGTTTTCGCCGTCCACTTCCCAGCTCATGATGTCGTACTCCATGGAATCGACCTCGGCCAGGGCCATGTACTGTTTGCCTTCGTGGGTGATCACGTCCAGAACGATGAAATCCTTGGTACTGCCGTCTTCCATCTCGATGGTGATGGTGTTGCTTTCAACCTCTTCGCCTTCGCAGTCGCAGTTCTCGTCGTGTTCGTGGCAATCTTCGCCGCATTTGCAGCCGTTCTTTTCTTTATCGGTCATGGGGAAACTCCTTTGTTTTTCACATTTTTTATCGCTTTGGGATTTTGGCAAGGGAAAAATTGGCTGAAGGCTTCACATCAGGCTGAGCGGGTCCACATCAGGATACGAGTGGATGGAGTTCGGAGGCGTGTACAGTGCTGAGATCTGCTCCAGGGCTTGTTTCATGAGGGAGGGGGTGCGGGCTTTGATGATCAGGTGCCAGCGATGGAGGTTGTTCATCTTGGCAAAGGGCGCGGGCACCGGGCCCAGCAGAAAGAGGTCGCCTTCGGCGAACGCGGCAGAAACAAGCAGCGATTTCTCCTCCAGCAGAGCCATTTCCTGTTCCAGCAGGGTGCCGTCCGCGCTCTGGAAGAGGATCCGCGCCAATCTGTACCAGGGCGGATAGTTCAGGCGCCGGCGATGTTCCAGTTCTTCCTCCGCGAAAGCGCGGTAATCCTGGTTCCCGGCGTGCACGATGGCGTAATGCCGGGGATTGTAGGTTTGGATGATCACTTCGCCGCGTTTGTCCGCCCGGCCGGAGCGTCCCGCCACCTGGGTGCAAAGCTGGAAGGTGCGTTCGGCGGAGCGGAAATCCGGAACGTTGAGGCTGATGTCCGCGCTGATGATGCCCACCAAGGTCACGGCGGGAAAGTCCAGTCCCTTCGAGATCATCTGCGTGCCCAGCAGGATGTCCACATCGCGGTCTTTCATGCGGCGATACATATTTTTATAGCTGTCCTGTTTGCGGGCGGAATCGGAATCCAGACGCAGCACCCGGGCTTGCGGAAAGATGATCTGCAGCAGTTGCTCCACCTTCTGGGTGCCGGGGGAGCCGTAGGAAAAAGTGAAGCTGCCGCAGTGGGGGCACTTGCGCGGACTAGGATAGGCATTGCCACAGTAATGGCAGTGCATTTCCTCGCGGTCGCGGTGATAATACATGCTGATGTCGCAGTTGGCGCATTTGATCAGTTCGCCGCATTTGAGGCACTGCATGTAGGAGGAGAAGCCGCGCCGGTTTTGAAACAGGATCACCTGTTCCTTTTTTTCGAGGCGGGCACCGATGGCGGCGATCAGCTCGTCGGAAAGCAATTGCTGCTGGTAATCCTCCTGCAGCGAGAGAATGCGCACCTCGGGCAGTTTGATATCCAGCGGCCGGCTGTTCAGTGTGTGCAGCGTGTATTTGCCAATGGCCTGATTGTGCCAGGATTCCAGCGAGGGGGTGGCGCTGCCCAACACTATCTTGGCGCCTTCCAGTCTGGCGCGCAGCACGGCGAGGTCGCGTCCGTTGTAGCGGGGGTTGTTGTCCTGTTTGTAAGATTGCTCATGTTCTTCGTCCACGATGATGAGCCCGAGGTTGGGCATCGGGGAGAACACGGCGCTGCGGGCGCCGATCACGATCCGGCATTCCCCCGCGGCGATCTTGTGCCATTGGCGCAAACGCTGCCTATCGCTTAACTGGCTGTGGGAGATGGCCAGGGTGGAACCAAATTCGCCCTGAAAGCGTTCCACCATCTGCGGCGTGAGTGCGATCTCAGGGATTAGGAAGATCACACCCTGGCCAGCTTGCAGACAGGCACGGATCAGAGGGATGTAGACTTCTGTTTTACCGCTTCCCGTGATGCCAAAGAGCAGATCGACCCTGAAATTCTCCGCTTCTTGCGAGATATCGCACACGGCTTTCTGCTGTTCTTCATTCAAGGTAATGTCTTTGGGCCCGGCTCCGCTGTCGTAGCTGAAAAATTCGCGTTCTACCTGTTTGGGGGTGATGCTCAGCAGGCCTTTTTTTTGCAGCGCGTGAACCACCGAATAGGAAATGGTCGCGCTGATCTCGGAGAGCGGAAACTCCTCCCGGGGGATGGCCAGCATCAGTTGCAGGGCCTCTTTTTGCTTGGGCGGAAAATGTCCCAGTTCGGGTTCACGGTCCAGCAGACGAACGAAATTGACAGTTTTGGGCTTGTCCCGGGAACTCAGTTTGCGCTTGATTTCCAGCCGTCCCAAATCTGAAGCTTGTTCGATCAGGTGCAGCACTGGGAAGTCTTTCAGCAGCTTCCGCAGTTCCGATACCTTGATGGATCGCCCTTCGGCCAGGACGGGAGCCAGAACCTGGAATGGTTCAGGAAATTCCTCCGCCAGCCACTTCACTTCGGCTTCGATATCCGGGATCAGCCAGGCCGGCAACATCGCGAAACAAGCGCTGCCCAGCGAACAAGCGTAATATCCCGCCATGAACTTCGCCAGCTCCAGCAGCCGCGGCCCCAGCACCGGAACCTCGTCCAGCACCTCCAGCACCGGTTTGTAGCGGATCCTGTCGGATAGTTGGCCCGGCATCCTGTCGCCGCAGATGCCGATCATGTCCTTGCGGTTGAAGCTTACCAAAACCCTCGCTCCGGCGGCGATCTCCACCATCGAGCTGTAATAGAATTCCCGGGTTATGGCCAGGGGCAGGTGAACGGCGTAGTAATACATAGTCAAACGCTGACGGGAGGGGCTTTTGTGTCAATGGAAATCTGCCTGTCGGGGCTCGTATTCCAGATAACATCGCCCTAAAGTTCAGCCCAAACGCCTCTTGCCTGCCTCTCCTTAAGTTCCCGCCTGACAGGCGGGAAGTCAAGGGGAGGCTAACAGGAGGTGAATGGGAAGTGTAATGAGGGCGGAGCCTGCCAGTATCCTTAGGAGAAAATCCGGAGGTTCTTATCCTGGGGATCCATATATAATGGGTAACAATTTGCAGATCTGTCCAGAGGAATTTGCGGAGGATGATCTGAAAGACAGAAAAAACCCCGCCGGTGAGAGCGGGGTTGATATGTTCTCGTAGTTCTTCAGGCTTGAGTGAGGTTCATTTTAAATTGATATTTGGTGGGCTTGGAGACGTTGAAGCGCCAGGATTCCACGATCCGCTTGATATCGCCCAGGAAACTCTGGGTGAAGGTGGCGCTGTTCGAAGACACGCGGGCCGACACGCTGCCGTTTTCCGCGATGTCCATCAGCACGGTGATGGAGCCGGTTTGTTTTTTAATGGCCACGTTCTGTTTGTATGATTGCTCGATCTGGCCTTTGCGGGCGGTGATCTGATTGTAGATGATATCGGCGTCCGGCACGGAGGAAGCGGGTTTGGGGATCTTCACTTCCGGGGTGGGGAGCTTGGTTATCTCCGGAGGCTTGACCACCGACTGAGTTACTCTTTCAGTCTCTTCCCGAGTGGACGGCACCGTGGGCCATTGACTGGTAGGTGTTTGCAGCCTGGAAGCGTCACCCGTGAAGTTTTGGGTGGGAATGTTCGGCCGGGTGGTGGATCCGGGTCCGCCGGGCTGTGTTCTCGCGACACTGCCCACGTTTGAAGTGGAGGTGTTGAATCCCGAAGTTGAGGCGGGATCGAAGGAGCCGGAGTAACCAGCCGAGGCCTGGGGATTGAAAGAACCCAGGGTATTCGGCCCCGAATTTATCCCGGAACCTGCTTTGGCCCCGGGTCGGGCAGTTACAAAATCCTGCAGCCCGGTAACGGCATAGGCAGTTTGAGGCCTTGATCCGCTTGGCTTGCCGAAGATCTGGCCTCGATCGGGAACGCTCTGCCCCGGTCTGGCGGTACCCTGGCCACCCGTTCTGGTTGCGGTCTGTTTTTTACCGGTGTTGCCGGTTTTTTCCGTTTTGCCGGGTTTACTTTCCTCGGTTTGTTGTTCAGGTTCAGTGCCGGCTAATGTTTTTCCTTCGGGTATCAAACCCAGCTGGGGTTCTATCCTGCGCACCCTTTCCAATTCGGCAAGGGTTTCCGTGAGGGTCTTTTGCGAATCCATCTTGGGTTTGATCACGAGGTCGTAGATCAGCACGAAGGCAAGGCCCAGGATAAGAAAGAGCAGGATCAGGCCCGTTTCCGCGCGTTCGGTGGAGGACAGAGGGGCGGCGTGCATACTGCTGTTAACCACGGCCTGTTCTTCTGGGCGCAGAAAGGTCTTCACCGGTTCCGTGTATTCGAACTGGATATCATAATCCGGATGCACCTGCACGGTTCCGCTCAGATCGCTGCGCAATTTCAACAGCGACCCGGTGAGGATGCCGTTTTGTTTCAGGAAACTGGCGTCCAGCGGGTTGCCGTCTTTGCTGCAGGTGAGGTTCGAGCCGTCCGGCAGCTGCAGATAATAGTCGTTTCCGCGCTTAACCAGGATCTTATGTTTGGTGGGGAATTTTTGGGCATCGTCCAGGATCTGCCAGAAGAGATGTTTGTCAGTTCCGATGTACCAATTGTTGTGTAAATCGGAACCCTGGCGGATGGTGTCCAGATGTTTTCCCCGGTAATTCAGTTTCAGGTTCAGAATCGTCTTTGCCATCATACCTCCTTACCCACTGGTGTTCGATTTACTTTTTTCAAGCCAATCAGTTTCCAGGAGGGTGGCAAAATAGATGTATTCATAGAAGGAGCTGGTCCCCAGGCTGACAAACTGTGTGATATACCAGCAGGGGATGCTTTTATCCGCTTGGATCAGCAAGGCTGTGGGGGTCTTTGGTTTACCGTCGGCGTCCACATCCTTCAAGGTTTCTTCGGCAGTCGTCTGGAGGTATTTCAAAATTTGTTCTCGCTTGGTAGGATCGGAGTCAAATTCTTCCAAACTGCCAAAATGGATGCCCTGTTCGCCCAGCAGGATCCTGTCCGGATAGATCTGGACCACGGTGGTGCCTTTGTTTTCCAGCAGATCGCGTTTTTGCATGGTGACCGGAAAGGTCATGTTGTTTGGCACGGTTTGCTTTTGGACTTCCATGGTTACATTTTTGATCAAAAACACGAGCAGGATAGTGAGGATATCCACCAAAGAGAGGATGGACATCTTCGTCCCTTCGGGAAACTTGCGGCGCACCCGGCGATTGAGGTTTCTGGAGTTCAGGCTTCTGCTCATTGATCCCCCATCACGTAATAGCGCACTTGCGGGGCGCGGTAGTGAACATTGGCAAAGTTGTTGCTCCGGCAGATATCGATGGTTTTGATCAAAGTATCATATTTAACGTCATTATAGGGAACCACGCTGATATCCTGAAGGTCCGGGAATCGTTCCCGAATGGCTTTGAGGCCGGCATCGAGCTTGATATAATCATACTGGCCATTTTTCAGGAGTACAGGATAACTGATCACTCCGGGCTCCCTGATCTCAAAACCGGGGAAAGTGGTGTTCAGAGAATCCTGCGAAGCCGTTATAATGACGGTAACTTCCGGAATATCCTTTTTCAAGCCTTCAGTGCCGTCGGCCGTAGCGGGCTTGCCGGGAGGCGCGGCAGAGAAGTTAAAGGCCACCAGCGCCACCTGTGTGATCACCAGCATCAGCAAAAGAAAGGGGATGACGGTGAGAAACAGATTCATGAGCGGCACCAGATCCGGGATTTGCGGATCTGATACAGGATGCTGGTTCCTTCCGGCTGAAGGACGGTATGCCATGATCTTATCCTTTAGCTGAGATATTGATGTGATTGATGAGTTTTACGCTGTATTCGTCGATCTCGTTGATAAGTTTCTGAGCTCTGCCCATCAGCCAGCCCTTGATCAGGGTAAGCGGAATAGCGGCGATCAAACCGAGGGCAGTGGTGCCGATGGCGGTTTTGATGCCGGCGGAGAGCATCAGGTTCTTCTGGCTGTCAAGGATATCGGGACTGCTGAGGGCGTTGAAGGCTGCCAGCAGGCCCCAGATGGTTCCCAGCAGGCCGAGATAGGTGCTAACCTGAGCCAGGGTGTCAAACCAGAAGAGGCCGGCGTCGAGCTTGTAAACCTTCTGCAGGACCGCTTCGTCCAAGGCGTTTTGCACCTGGGCGCTCATATCTTCCTTGGTGGAGTTTTTACGCACGTCTTTATAGACGGAAAGGCCGCTGAAAAAGATGAAGCCGAGAGTGGTGTTCTTCAGCTTTTCCGTAATCTTGATGGCTTCATCGATCTGGTCGTTCTTGATGTAGCCTTTCAAGCTTTTATACAGATTCTGGGCGTTGATCCGTTCCTTGTGGTACAGCTGGATATAGCGGATGACCGCGTAGACGATGCCGACTATGAAAACCAGCAGAATCAGATAACCAAAGAAACCTTGCTGGTTACTGTCACTAAATATTGAGGCAAGGTTCACTGGATCCGTTTTGATTTGCGCCGCTGGCGTAACTTGCGCCGACAAGGCCCCCAGGCTGATCACCAAGGTTAGTATTACGAGAACGATGTGCTTAGCTTTCATTTTGACTCCTCTAGCCATGTTAATATTTCTTGTTTCCAATTAGTAAGTTGTTTATTGCTTTCCGCTTGGATAGCTTCCAAGCTGATGGTAAAATCGTATTTAGCCGCCGGAGCGTAGGTGTCGGTCTTGATCTGTATCACGCTGATATCGGGCATCATGGTCTTGATCTGGATCTGCAGGTCCCGTCCTTCGATCACTTCTCCCTCGGGTTCCGGGTCGACGGGCTGGCCGCCATCAACCTGGGCCAGGCAGACAGAAGTTCCCAACAAGATCAGGAGGCTGATCAGGAATGTCTTTTTCATCTCTTCACTCCTTGGCGGATACTGTGATGCCCAGCTCGGCAAGCATGCCGCGGTTGGGCGAATAGTTCTGAATTTCGATGCGCAGCTTGTTCAAGCCGGGTCTCAGATATTCAGCCGGTAAACTGGCCCGTACGGGGTACACCAGGAATGGCTCGGCGTCGAAGCTTAGTTCGTACATCGGCCCCAAGGGTCTGCCGTTCACGAACAACCTGGCGCTGTCCGGAGCCACAAAGTCCAAATATCCTGCGATGAAATTGGCGTCAAGTTCAAACTCTTTTTCAAATATTACTGTCGTTTGCTGACTGTCCTGCGTTTCATATGCCCAGATGGGCTGCGCTGAGGTATTTTGCAGGAATGTGGACCGGTCTATGGGAAGATCGAAGCTCTGCGCCAGACTGGCATATGACCTGATCTCCTCGTCGGTATCAGGATCTTTGCTGATAACGATCCAATCGCTGTTCGAAACCATGGTCACATTCTCGGTGGGGGCGTCCATAACCATCTCAGCCGCGTCGAAGAAAAAACTGGTGCTGAAATGGATCGGCGTGTCCGCAACCGCGGCGTTGGGGAAAACCGCGCGGAAGCCGTTTGAGCCGTTTTTCCAGGCTCTGCCGTCTATACGGATGGCGTAGACCGTTCCGAAATCTTCAGTATAGACCGGAATGTAGATCACATTGATCTTGCTGTCGTTGACCAGGATTTGGGGGTCCTGCTCGTAAGCCAGATATACATAGGCAAACAGGGGGGCGACCTCAAACTTGAACTCGCGCTCCAGGACCAGATCGTGACGGGCGGGAATGCTGTAGGTGGAGAGCATTCTGCCGTCATCGAGGGTCAGGGAGCCAAAACCAGAGTCGATCTTCCGTGATCCGCCCTCCGGCTTTTCCAGCCGGGCGTTCCAAGCTGGATCGAAGGCATGGCGGACCTCAGTGTAATCCGGCAGTAGGTTGCGTTCGATGAGTTTGTCCTCGGCCTTGGTGGTGTACTGGTCGAAATATCCGGCCGTGAAATACTTGTTGTAGATATCCAGGTAGATCTGGCTGGAGTTGCTGTAATAAGCCTCTATATATGGGCGGGAATTGAGCCTGACCTCGCTGTTGACCATGCTGTCGAATTCTTCCTGGCTTACCCGCTTGCGGTCACGGAAGGGGGCCAGTTCGTTGGAAACCTGGATGTATCTTTCGATCTGGGTTTCCAACACTTCGGCGGCGCGGTCGTTGATCTGGCTGATCAAACTCAGCGCTCTGAGGCGGCGCTCGTTATCCAGGATATCAGCTTCAGGCTGGTCGAGCAGCTTGACGATCTTGTTGACCTCAAGTTCGGTTTTGGTCTGGAAAGACTGCACCAAGTCGGGCGTGCCGCCGAAAAGGTGTTTTTGCCAGGTGGTGTTGGCGCCAACAGTTAACAGCTGGTTGGGCCTGGATGTGAAGAAATTGCCGCGTTCGATGTTGTTCAGCTGGCGGTCAAAGCCATCCAGGTAGGCCTGGCGGGTTTGCAGGGCAGTGTATTCGGATTCGGCGAAGGCAAAAGCTTCATTGGCTTTGGCGCTATCCACCGGTAAACCTTCGCCTCGGTATTGGGTTTCCACCTGCTTGAACTCGTCCCTCTTTTTAAAAGCCAGATCCCAGTTCCTGGCCGTATAGGCCGAGTCAAATTCCTGGGCCAGGGTTCCCAATTTGCGGTTGGCCACGGTAAGATAACGTTCGGATTTCGTCTTGTCTTTCAGATAAAGTTCACGGGAGTAATACTCGAAGCGGGGCTGATCCTGGCGGGCCAGATAGGCGTCGGCCAGGATGGTTAGGAATCCGGGAGTTTCCTCGTGGTTGGGGTAGGTTTGGGTGAAATAGGTGAGGGTCTCCACCACTTTGTCCTGATCAGCTTCCCCGCTGTAGATCTCGACCGCCCAAAGATAGATCTCTTCAGGGGCGATGTCGCCGCTGTCGATCCGGCCGGCTCTGACGTCGTTGTGCAGATCGATATACATCGCGGCCGCGTTTTTGCGCTGGGCAGGATCATCCCGCAATTCCTCGATCAGGTCTACCCTGAGCTGGAAGGCGAGGTTGCTGGCGGGATACTGCTGGATGAAATCGTTTTTCAGCGCCCGCGCTTTGGCGGGATCTTTCATCCGCTCCGCGGCAATGGTCCAGCTCTGCTCGTAGAGAGCGTATTTCTCTTCCCTCGAAGCCTTTACTTTGGCCAGATCTGTTTTCAGGCGGATGGCTTCAGGGTACAGGCCTGCCTTTACATAGGCTTCGGAGGCCATGAACAGGTAGCCCTGGCTGCGGGAAGGTTCACCGGCAAATTTATCGGCCAAACGGATCAGTTCGGTTGCGACTGTTTGCTGGTCGCCCAGTTGTTCCGCTTTTTCATAGTTGTTCTGGATCTGCAACCGAACCAAATTTTCGATCTCAGTTGCGTCGGCTGCGTTGTTGGCGAAGTCCTTGGCGGCGATGTACATTTGCTCCGCTTCGGCGAAATTGCCAGCATCTTCGTCGATTTTGGCCAGATTGAGATAGATACTTCTGCTGGTGGCCCGGTCTAAGGTTATCCCGCTTGCCAGAACAGTATTGTAATGCGCCTTGGCCTGGTCCGGATGACCATGGTGCAGTTCTACGGCAGCCAAGTCCATCAGGATCGCCGGCGCGCCGTTTCTGGCCTCCGGTATTTCCGAAACCTTGAGCACGTCATAAAATCTCAGGGCCGATCCCCGGTATTCCGCGTAGAGTTCAGCGTCTTCCGGACGGGGGTTCGCAAGGGTGTAGATCCGCTGGTTGTATTTATAGATAAGGGCTTCGTTGTTCAGGTAATCAGGATTGCCCGGATAATCGCGATTGTAACCGCTCAGCGTTGAGATGGCTGCCCTATACCGTCCGGTTTCATTGCGCTTGTCAGCCATAACGGTGGCCAGAAGCACGTCGTTTTTTCTGTTGTCATTTTTGAAGGCCTGCAAATCAGCGCTGTCGATGAACAACTGGGTATATTGCTGATATGCATCAATATGGGTATCGTAAATCTGTTTGTCCTGATCGGAGGCGGAATCGAGCAGACTGTTATAATTGCGGATGCGGATCTGTTCGTAGGCGTCCCGAATGATTTGAAGTTGCCCTCTCAGCTCGGGTGCGGCCGGATCGGCATTCTGCACGTTAACCTTGTACCAATCAGTATCTTTGCCGAAGGTGGTCTTGATAAAATCCAGCTTGGTGTTGCGGATGGCGGAAAGGTCCATGCCGGGCCGAAGTTCCAGCCCGAGTGTGTAATAGAGCTTGATGATCGAATCGACCACGGCGGGATTTTGCAATTCAAGAGCGGATGTTTGCAACCTCAGTTCCATGAAATCTATGGCCTGCAGAGGCGCTTCCATATTCACTTTCATCCCGGCGGCTTTGTCCAGGATCAGGGTCTTCACCTTGATGTCGGAATATTCAGCCATGGCCCTGCGCACTTCAACCACGCCCTTGGACTCTTTGTTGAAATCGATGCCGTCGAGGGCGATCAGGGAATAGGCGATATTGTCGATCGAGTTGTTTTTATAATCCTGCGCCAGATATTCATCGGAGATCTCATTCTTGTCAACCGCCCCGATCAGGGTTACAAAATCGGCCAGGGCCAGCTTCAAAGAAGCTTCATCACCTTGATTGAGGTTAACCCAGGCTCTTTGGTACAGGGCGTTGTGATGATAAGCGCTGGCGGGATCGTCAACCAAGGAGTTGAAACGGCGGTTTGCTTCCGCGTAATAGGTCACGGGCTCATTCGCGTCCGAGCCGATCAGAAAATAGAGGATCCCCAGCCGGTAAACTGCCTCGTCAAAATAGGGGGAATCATTGAATTTGCCGGAATCCGCCAGTTCGGTGTAGGCATCCAGCGCTTCGCGGAAATCCTCCTCGGAAAATTTTAGCCTGTCCGGCCGGTCCTGGTTTGGGTTGGCAACGCGGAACTGCTCAATCTGAGCGTTCTTGGCCACCTTTTTGGCCTCGCTGCTGAGATAGCCAATGTTGTAGAGGGCATGATCGCGCAGATAGAATTCGGGATCGATCTCCAGGGTCTTCTGATAGTGGGCGAGGGCTTTTTCAGGTTTGTCAAGATCAACCGCATACTGCAGTTCGGCCATGTTGTAATAGATGATGGCATTGTTTAGTAAAAAACCGCCGCTGGGTTGTTCCATCGCCTGGAAGTTGGGATTGGCGGCAACGAAAGTCTCGTATCTTTTTAGCAGTTCCGCTTTGTCTTTAACGATCTTCTGATACTCGGTCTGCTGTTCAGCATCGCTCAGAGAGTCCGCTTTAACCAGGCGTTGTTGCTCCTGATAGCGGATTCTGCGATAATCGACCATGAGCCCCAAAAAATCCAGGTTGGCGATGAAGGTGTCATCGATGGGAAACTTTTCCAGTCCCACCTTGTGTGCCAGGGCATATTGTTTCTCGATCACGCCCTGCTGGTCTTTGGGATAGTTGTCACGGATCATGGCGAGCATCACTTCCTCAACTTCGGGCAGCAGTTCGTCCAGAGACCGTTTATCACGGTAGGTGGCGTAGTATTCGTCCAAAAGTTCCGTGAAGATCGCTTCTTCCACGGTGTCCTGGTGTTTGCGGAAAGCCAGGTAGCGCTCCTTGCGGTTCTGCAGATCGGCGATCTTTTCCACATATTCCTGCCGTTCAGGGCCCAGGTCGAGGTTCAGGCTGGCGTAGTTCGGCTCGGCCATGATCTTGTCGATCCCGGCCACAACATCGGTGTAGATGTTGATGTTGCGCTCGATGTCCATCAGGCGTTTCAGCTCCATGTCACTGAAACCTTTGCCCACCACCGATTCATCTTCGTTGACAAAAAGCTCGTAGCGTCGCTCGAAAAAGCGGTCCATCACGTCCAGCACTCTGCCATAAAACGTAGATGTATCTTTCAGTTGTTTCAGCAGAATGGCCCCTTCCCGGTAGCGGGTGAAGGCAGTGGTTTCCGGACCGGTAAAACTGGGTGAGGCCAGCTGGTCCAAATCGATGGGGGGGAGCGATTCGAAAGGCCGGATCTGGGCCTTGAGGTTTTCGAGCAAGCGCATCTCCTCTTCGGAGATTCTGGTCAGCGCTTCGGTGAACTGGAGACCTGGCAAGGACTTGAATTCATTGTACAGGTCCTGCAGATCACGCTGGATAGCGGAAACCTGTTCTTTCAGGAGGCTGGCCTTGGTTGTGTCCGGGTCCGCATAAAATGAGTCAAGATCCAGCAGGTCCAGGCGTCTGATGATACTCTGTCTGCGATTTACAAAGGTGTTTTTTATCCAGTCCCTGTTCTTCTCGTAAGCGTTTACGTAGTTCTGGATCTTGGCCTCTTCCGCGTCCTCAGCCAACAGGTCGGCCCATAAAAACATGTAAGTGGGGTAATACTTGCCGGTGGGAAAACGGTTCATCACGTCTTCCAGGAAGGGTGCCGCCGCCTCAATTTCCTGATTCTGAATATAATCCACCGCCCTGTAGTAGAGCAATAAATTCAGCATCATTCTGGCATCGTCACCCAGTTTGGGATCGTTGATCAAAACGTCGAAGTAGGGTATGGCCGCCTTGGGGTCATCAACCACAGAGTAAAAATGACCCACCAGATAGAGCAGATCAGCTTCGTCGAGTTTGCTCAGATTATCGTAATGAAGCAGATATTCATCAACGGCCTGGGCCTTGTTTTCCGCCACCAGTTGGGGGAGCCTGTCCTTCAGGAAATCTATTGCCGCCAGTATTTTGGGATCCGAATAAACCGCAGCCCGGGCATCTTGTCCGGGTTGTGCGCTTTGGCCATGTGCCAGCGCAAAGGGAACCACTATCAGCGTTAGCAACAGATACAGTTTGATGAGTTTTTTCATAACCCCGCTCGCTTATCGTCCAATGTTTACAATCCTGCCAGTTATTAAGCAGGATTCAGGATGCAGCCGGGGGTCGCATCCTGAATCTCAACCTTGACCAAGGGAAATATGTACGTATTAACCTGCGCATTCACCCGAAGGTGAGCAGTGCGAAAACTATTATTGATTTTCTTCCTTGAGCTCCTGCAGCCACTTGCGCAGATCTTCCAGCGCTTTTTGCGCCTTTTGCCGTTCTTCGCGAAGGAGTCTCAGCTCTGCCAGCAGATCTTTCACTTCAGGGGAAAGCTCTTTGTAGGCGCTGGCCTCAACTATGCCGGGTGTGGGTAACTGGGTGCCGGGAGTGACGATCGCCACTTCCACAGGCTTGCCCGGCTCGGTGGTGGCCACTGCCACGGGTTCGGTGGTGGTGATCACTGGCTCGGTGCCAATGTTGGTGGCGTAAAGACCAAGGTCCGGACGGATAGTGGCGTTCTTGTCGGAAAATCTGTCAAACAGATAGGAAAGCCCCAGGGCTATCCGCAGATTGTTCTCGTAGCCGTTGCCTTCAGAACCTTTGGCCAAGTCTTCAACCGCTTCCGCGCCCAGACGAACGCCAAAATTCTTGTAGGAGTACTTCAGTCCGGCGTTGAAGTCTTTGCCGTCATATTCGCCTTGAAGGGCGAAGTTGTCCCAAGGCGAGACTTCGATGGAGGCAAAAGCTCCGCTGAACCAGCGAGATCGGGGTACCTGACCGGTATAGCGGTTCGCGCCGATGCCGAGGTTGAACATCCAGTCCACACCGCCCATCACCACTTGCTTGGAGGCGACAATGTAGGGTGAGTAATACTCGTAGTCGACTTTGTCAGGATGATCGATCCAACCAAGGGAGTGCGGATCATACTCAGCAGAAGGGGCCCCTTCATCTCCGATCTCCGGATCCCAATAGGGCCTGTAATCCTGAGCCCGGCGCCGGTTGATAGGGGAGAGGATGTTGTCCATGCCTATGGCGATCTGTGGGATCTTGGGGGTTTCCTGCAGGACCTTCACCTTGGCATTGAAGAAATAAACATAATCGCCGCCGAAGAAATCCAGCTGGACCCGGTCGAACAAGCCCACTCCCAGCATGCCGTAGAAATTGAGGCCGTTCTTGTCCTGATCTACGTAATTGGGTCTTTCCACATTCCTATAATAGCCTGCGAGAACCAGCTGCGCCGATTTGTGAGGAATAACATACGCGTCTGGTGTGCGCAACAATCCCAGCGTTTGGAACGGCGCGGCTTCAATGATGCCGATCATGGCTGCCAGAACAATTACGCTCAATATAACTTTTTTCATACTTCCCTCCACCTTTCGGTGTTTTTCTTAGTCTCGGGTCATTAATATCATTGACAGATTTTACGTCAAGCTTTTTTTTGCCATATGAAAAGCCAAAAAGCAAACGAAATCTTTCATATTGGAGAGGACCTGGCCGCCAAATACCTTGTGAAAAAAGGCTATAGCGTCATTCACAGGAATTACCGGGCAAGCACTGGCGAGATAGACATAATCGCCACCCAGGAAGACATCCTGGTCTTCGTGGAGGTCAAAACACGCTCCAAACACTCTATCAGGCAGGCCGTGATGAATGTGTCTTACACAAAGAGAAAACGCATATCAATCACAGCTCAGGGATACATTATTCGACATCCGGATTGTGTCAAGTCAAGAATCAGGTTCGACATCATTGTTGTGTTGTATTTTTGCCACACCGACACCTATAAGATTGAACACCTTGAAGATGCGTTCCTGCCAGAGCTATGATTATTTTTGCTTTTTCCTTCCGGGCAGGCACAAAAGTCACTTTTATCCTTTGCTGAGACTATCACTCTCGAAACTCGTATTATAAAAACTGGCAACCAGGGTTGCCTTGTGCCAGATCGCTCTGTTTCCCGTCTGGTAGGTGATGTATGATCTGTAGATCAGTAGTTAGTTATAGAGTTTGCCTGTATCGAAGTCGTCGCCCAGGTAATACAGATAATCCGGATTTGAACTTTCCCTCTGGTCTCCGTCAACGTAGATCAGGCGATAGTTACCGTTCATCTGTATGTCCAGGAAGAGGTAAACAGCTTTTTGCCGGCCCTGGTATTTCCAGATTTGATAGTCTTTCCGCACGAAGCGGGCTTCGTCGGAGGAAGTGCCTTTTTCAACCTCATCCGGTTTTCCCTGGCGGATGTGGATGCGTCCCATGTCTGAGGTCCAGCCTTGCTCGAAATGGCTGTAATAGGAGTTGGCGTAATCCACTCTTTCGCGTATCTGGTCCAGCAGTGCCTGAACATACATGCCGCCTTCCACGGCCAGTGATTTCCAGCTTTGGCTGAGGTATCTGCGTTTGATATCCGGGTCATAAGCTTTCCAGTCCACGGTTGACGTGGCCCCGGTGAAATATTTGAGCAGCTTGAAATCCTCCTCAGGATCGGGAAAGACAAAGTATTGTTCCTGTTTCGGTTCGGTTACAAAGAAGATGAATGTTTTTTCCTGATTGAGCTCTCCCAGTTGAAAATCAATCGAGCCAGTGTATTTGCCGGGGCTCAGTTTGTTCAAGGGAATGCGCAAGACCAGGCCTTCGTTACCGGAGGCAGGAGAGTAGTCCAGAAAACGGTCAAACACCATCACGCTATCCTTCTCCACGGTCAGCATCAGCAAGCCCGTTTCGCCTGTCAGTTCCGCGGGAGCGTAGGTCTCAAAGTAGATGGTAAGATCTTCGCTCTCAGTCTTGTCGAAGATCAGCGAAGGCTGGGTCTGATAGAGGACGTTGCCGCGGTGGAACCTTTCCAGATAGCTGCTGCTGTCCGGCCGCACAAAACTGCACAATTCCAAATCGCTGAGCAGGTCCTGCCGCTCCAGTGGCTCGGCCTGGTAGGTCCAGGTGGCGGTTTTGCGCGAATTCAGGTCTTTGGCGTTGAGGCGCAGGAGGTAGGGTTCGCTGTCCAGGCTGAAACTCAGCCGGTTGAGATAGCTTTTACCGGAGCGGGAGTCGTTTTTGTCGGAGATGCCGATGTTGTCCCGGTACAATTGGTTGAAGATCACGCTGTCGCCTTTCACCACTTCCACTTGCAGGTCAATTTCGGCAAAATAGCCGCCTTTTTGAGCCAGGAACCAAAGGTTGCCGTAGGGGATCTGGTAATCGATTTGAAGGATGGTATTTTTGTCCTTGCCCAGATAGCGATGCGGGGCCACATGCATGGTAAATGTTTCGGCCGCGGCCACCGTTCCCAGGCCAGCCAGGCCCAGGCAGATCAGCATCAGTTTAATATTCTTCATCTTTATTCCTCAGTCTGTATTGGCCGAAACCACCGGTATCGGCGAAGATGAACTCCAGTTTCTGGTTGTAATAGGTCCAGATGATATATGGATAGAGGTCGAGGGGATGCACTTCGCTCTGCGTTTCATCCGGCTCGCCGTACTTGATATAGATCCTACCCCGGTCAGACTTCCATCCCTTCAATTTTTTGTGGATGGTATAGCGCTCGTCGGCCGTGATCACGCGCTGGTAAAATGCTTCGCGGGCTTCGTTGCGCAGTGTTCCCGGGCTGGGATCGTGCACCTGCCAGAATTTATTTATCACTTCGTGCAATTTTTCTTCCGGAACTGCCCGCAGGCTCTTCCACTCGTTCTGAGTGGCGATGTAGCGCAGTTGCTGGATCTGGTCTTTGTAGCCGTAGCGCGCGTTGTAATGGAACCACTGGCTGTAAAGAAAGGGGGCCATGTCGTAGCGGATGTTGCTTTCGTAGATGCTTACGCTCAGGCCGGCCAGGGAATCCGTGTTGGCCTGGGCGGTCAGGTCGGCTGTATAAGATCCCGGCGGAGCGGGGAAGACCAGCGGGCCTTGGATTCCGGTGATATGGACGCTGTCCGCCACCAGGCTGATCTTCTGGGTTAAAAAACATTTATCCAGAGGAACTGGCAGAGGCTGCAGCAATGCCGGCTGGAAAGTGACCCCTTCCTTGCTGAGCAGGAAATAGGGCTGGCCGATCTCCGTGAAAGCATCATCAATCGTAAAACTGCGTTTCAGGTCGGTCTTGTCACCTTGGGTCAGGTTGCGCAGCCGCAGGTCCGCCTGATAGTTACCGGGGCCGATCTTCGCGCTGAATGTCACCGGGATGGCCGTGTCCTGCAGCCAATCACGCTTTGGAACCACAAAAGTACTGTCGAAACTTAGTGTTTTCCTGGTCCTGCTGTTTTTCAGTTCCATTGCCAGCTGGAAATTGGCTTCGGTAACGCCCGTCTTGAATACCAACGAGTTATAGGGTATCAACACCCAAAGATCCACCCCTTCACGGTAATGCTCAAAGATGATCTCCTGAGCCGGCAGAACCGTGGCCAGCAATATCAGCAGGAGCGTCAGCTCAGCCGCTTTTCCCATTGTAGGTCACTCTAAGGCTGAAATCATGCTGTTTTTCTTCCAGCCACTGCAAAAGATCGTTGGTGGGGAAGATCTTCTTCTGGGCTTCCAGCACATAGCTGTCGCCAGCGTTTGTGGTGATGCTGGCTTTGACCGCGAATCCTCCCCGGACCCTTTCAGTGAGAGCGTAATACGCGTCCACGAATTCTTCGGAGAGCCTCGCCAGGGTCAGGTTCAGGCGGATCTCTCCGCGCAGATGCAGAGGCAGGTCGTTCAGCGGGATCAGTTCGGAAGGGCTGATCCGTGGCATGCTGTCCTCGTTGCCGTTGTAGCCAGAGCGGTTGCCAAAAATGAAGAAGATGCTGCCAGTGGCCAGCTTGGCAAAGTGTTTTTCGAAATCCTGGTTGAAGAGCGCGACCTCAAAACGTCCGCTGAGGTCTTCGAATTCGATGAAGGCGTAAGGATTGCCCTTGTTGTCGCGTTTTCGGGAGATTCCGGAAACAATGCCGGCCAGCACCAGGTCTTTGCCGCTGAGGCTTTTAATGTTTTGGGAGTTGGAGTTGGTGAGGTGTTTCACCAGGCTGCGGTATTCGTAGAGCGGATGCCCGCCCAAGTAGAAACCCAGCACTTCTTTTTCCTTTTCCAACTGATAGGCGTAGTTCCAGGATTCTTCCACCGGCAGGGGCGGAAAGTATTCTTCACTTCCGCTGTCGGAGGTGATAAGGTCAAAAAGTGAGGTCTGGCCTATTTTTTTATCTTTCTGCGCGCCTGTGTTGAATGACAAAGCCTGTTCGATCACGGCCCATTTTTGCGCCCGGCTGCCTTCCAGTTCGTCCATCGAGCCGCTGGCGATCAGGCTTTCCAGCACTGTCTTGTTCACCGCGCTGCTGTCCAGACGGCTGCAGAAATTAAAGATGCTGGTATAGGCGCCGTTGTTCCTCCGGTCTTCCACGATCGCGTCGATGGCCGCGTCGCCGATGTTCTTGATCGCTTTGAGGCCGAACAGCACTTCCTTGCCCCGCACGCTGAATTCTTTGTCGCTGCGGTTGAGGTTGGGCGGCAGGATCTTGATGCCCATGGCCTTGCAGACCTCGATCTTCACCGGCACCTTGGCGGGATCATCTTCCAGCGAGAGCAGCGCGGCCATGAATTCCACCGGATAATGCGCCTTCAGCCAGGCCGTGCGGTAGGCCACCAGCGCGTAGCAGGTGGCGTGGCTTTTGTTGAAGGCGTATTGCGCGAAGTCCAGCCAATCGTTCCAGATCTTGTCCGCCACTCGTTCCTGCACTCCGTTGGTCGTGGCCCCGTCGGAAAACAGCTGCTTGAACTGCATCAGCATGTCCAGGCTCTTTTTGCTCATCGCCTTGCGCAGCGTGTCGGCCTGGCCCCTCGTGAAATTCGCCATCTCGAGCGAGATCCGCATCACTTGTTCCTGATAGACTGTGACACCGTAAGTTTCCCTCAGGGTTTTTTCCATCACGGGATGGTCGTAAACCACCTTTTCCCGTTTGTGTTTGCGGGCGATGTAGGTATCGATGAACTTCATCGGACCGGGCCGGTAGAGCGCCACCATCGCGATCAGGTCCTCGAACTGGTTCGGTTTCAGATCCATCAGATACTTGCGCATGCCGTCGCTTTCAAACTGGAAAACTCCGTCCGTATCGCCTTTGCTGAGCAGCTGATACACTTTCTTATCGGTGAGCTCCAGGTTGTCAATGTCCAGTTCCACCCCGTGGGCCTGACGCACCAGGTCCACCGTTTTTTGGATCAGGGTGAGGGTTTTGAGGCCCAGGATGTCCATTTTAAGGAATCTCAGTTCATCCAGCCAACGGCCTTCGTACTGGACCAGAATGTTGTTGTCGGAATCTTTCTGAGTGCTGCAGGTAAGCGGAATGTACTCTTTCAGATCGCCCGGCGCGATCACCAGCCCGGCGGCGTGGATGCCGGTCTGGCGGATCAGTCCTTCCAACACGAGGCTGTGTTTGTAGATGCTCTGATAGAGCTCGTTGTTGTCGATCAGGTGGCGAAAATCCGGAGATTCCTTGTAGGCTTCCTCCAGATTCTTATTGAAGGGGATGGTCTTGGTGATGTTGTTGGCTTCGGAGGCAGGCACCATAAGCACTCTGGCCACATCCTTGATCACGGATTTGGCGCCCAGGGTACTGAAGGTGATGATCTGCGTAACGCTGTTGCGTCCGTACTTCTGCACGATGTAGTCGATCACCAGCCCGCGTTTCTGGGCGCAGAAATCGATGTCGAAATCCGGCATGCTGATGCGGTCCGGATTGAGGAAACGCTCGAACAGCAGACCGTAGCGGATGGGGTCGATCTGCGTGATATTGAGCAGATAGGCGATGATGCTGCCGGCCCCGGAACCGCGTCCCGGTCCCACCGGCACGCCCTGTTTGCGGGCGTTGTCGATCAGGTCCTTCACCACCAGATAATAGCCGTCAAAGCCCATGCGGTGGATCACGTCCAGTTCGAAATCTATACGGTTTTTTACCTCTTCCGTCAGCTCGGGATATTTTACTTTGGCCGCCGCGTCGCAGAGCGCGCGCAGATATCCGCCCATATCTTCAAACTCTGGCGGGGTCTCGATCTCGGGCAGCAGAAATTTGTCGTACTTCAGTTCCAGATCGATCATGTCGGCGATCCTGAGCGTGTTGGCGTAGGCCTCGATCTCTTCCGGGAAGAGGGTTTTCATCTCTTCGGGGTTCTTGAAATAGAGCTGGTCCGTGTTGTATCTCATCCGGCCGGGGTCGTTGAAGGTTTTTCCCGTCTGGATGCAGAGCAGGATGTCGTGGGCTTCGTTGTCTTCCTTGCGCAGATAGTGGCAGTCGTTGGTGAGCACCAGCGGCTGGTCCAGTTCTTTGGCCAGCTTGATCAAAGCCGGCATCACGCTGCGTTCCAGGTCCAGCCCGTGATCCTGGATCTCCAGGAAATAGCGGTCGCCGAACACCCGCTGATGCCAGGTCACAGCTTCCCGGGCTTCGTCTTCCCGGCCGTTCGCCAGCAGGGAGGCGATCTCGCCCTTCACGCAGGCGCTGAGACAGATCAGGCCTTCGCTGTGTTTTTCCAGCAGCGACTTGCTGATCCGGGGTTTGTAATAAAATCCGTCGATGAAAGAGAGGGAGGAGAGCATCATCAGATTTTTGTAGCCGGTGTAATTCTGCGCCAGCAAAACCAAGTGGTAGCGAGTGTCGCTTTTGTTGTGTTCGCTGTCCAGTTCGCCGTTGATGATGTAGGCTTCCATGCCGATGATCGGCTTCAGTCCGGCTTTGGTGGCCCGATTGTAAAAATCTATCACTCCGTACAGATTGCCGTGATCGGTGATCGCCACGGCCGGCATGCCGTATTCCTTTGCCAGCGCCACCATTCTGTCAACCCGGCAGGCGCCGTCCAGCAGACTGTACTGAGTATGGTTATGCAAGTGTACGAATGACATCTCGGTCTCTCCCTTTCTCTGAAAGCATAGATTTGCCGCCGGCGGTATTTTGTCAAAGGATAATTTGCCTGTGGCGGCAAGCCTTTGCGGGACAGATGATCGCGCCGCCTGCCGGCCGGTCCGGAAGCTCGCGCAGCCGGATCAGGAACCCCCGGCGGGGTTGAAGAGAAGGAGTGGGATCAAGCCATCAAACGTGAGCGGATCAGTATTTCTGGCTCAAGTTCAATTATGGTGGGCAAACCTGATAGCCCGTCATTCCAGCGCAGGCTGGAATCCAGCCAAGTTAGTACCACGTGGCGCATGATACCCATCAGGCGGGATGCCGGTACGCGGCATTGGAATCCTGCGTACTCCATCCGCCACCGCGTCACCAAGCCAAACCCTCTCTGTGCCTCTGTTTCTCCCCATCTCTGGGTTAAAAAAAACACCGTCAAAAGACCTGGATCCCAGCCTGCGAGGCTGTATGAAAAGCAAGAGAAAATTCCGTAAAAGTCCCGTAGGGACGGAATTTCAGATAGCACCCAAGTCCGAAAAATGCCCCCGGAGTCCCGTAGGGACGGAATTTCAGATAGCACCCAAGTCCGAAAAATGCCC
>CAZVXH010000022.1:0-32505 GCA_964631015.1 uncultured Candidatus Cloacimonadota bacterium
TACATATATACTAATATATTATTATATAATTTTATATTTATGTTATATTTATATAGGTATGGTAGTAGGAGCATTGCTTTAGGCTCTCTTGCAAACTTGGTGGGTGGGGTTAAGGGCATCCTGATAACGTACCCTAAAGTGGGCTGCCGAAATCTGTTCGGCAGAGCCAGCAACTTGCTAAAGCGAGCTCCGCTCACTGTGGCAAACGGATTTTGCCACCCCAATTCTGTGTCTCGCCTGGTACCTGGACTGTTTCCCTCCCCCGGGGAGGGGGGTGCTGATATTTTGAGAATCTGACCCTCAAACCCTGTACTGATGGGGGTTGGCAAGTTACAGGGCCCTGAGAATTTGAGATAATTTGCGATAATTTGAGGGCAGGTTATAAGCATAAGCCGCCTCCGAAAACGGGGAACCTGATCCGCTGACTCCACCGCTTTCGCCTTGATCCTCCGCCCCGCCCCAAGCGGATGTCATTCCGGGGAAGTCGCGTTAGCGAAAGGGGCCCAGGAATCCAGTCCTATCATCCGCCCCGCCTCACTTTGTCATTCCGGGGTGGGGGCTTCAGCCCCCGGGGCCCAGGAATCCAGACGGTCAAACCAAAACCTCTTCACAGCCAAGTCGGGTTCGACCCAGACGCAGTCTGAGTCGACACCCTCCCAGGGCTATTCCCGCCAGGTCTGGATTCCGGGGCCCCTCCCCCGGAATGACAGAGCTGCTGGGCCTTCAGGTTATACAGTCCGGGGTGGTCTTATCCCGCTCCCCGGAAAATGACAGAGCGGACGGGTCTTCAGGTGATAGGGCCTCAAAGGTGTTACTTCCCCGGAATCCAGTCCTCGCGGGTGTATTCCCCCAAGGCTCATCCCATTAACAACCCATTAACCTCCCCTTGAGTTCCCGTCGAACCAACGGGAAGTTAAGGGGAGGCGGGCAGGAGGCGGATGGGAGAGGTCTTAGGGCCATTTGGGAGAAAAAAGCCACGTAGTACACCTGGGGGTTTATGAGGCCTATGTAAACTTATGTTTAAGAATAGCTTATGTGGCCTCAAAGACTTCAGGAGCAGGCTGATGATCGCCCCGGCCATGAAGTCCAACCCGCCTTTAAGATATTTAGTTATTTGTAGTTAGATTTGGCCAATTGAACACCAATTCCTCAATTGGTTTAACCCATAGTCATAGAGAAAGATAGATAGTGATAATGTGGTATATACTGCCTTACATACACACTCCATTCAGTCATGGATCGGGGTCAATTTATCCCGGAGGAGAAATGGCTTCCGCAATTATCGCGGGGGAGTAGGAGCTTATTCCGCCTTGAGTTCTCGGGTCATGAGCTTCAGGATGGCCTGACGGGGATCCCTGTCTTCGTAGAGGGTGGCGTGTACCTGCGCGGTGATGGGCATTTCCACGTTTTTCTGCCGGGCAAGTTGGTACACCGATTTGGTGGTGGCCACGCCTTCGGCGACCGTGTTCATCTCGGCGACGATGGCGCTGAGTTTGCGTCCGGAGCCGATCTCGAAGCCCACGTGGCGATTGCGGCTGTGGGGGGAAGTGGCGGTGGTGATGAGGTCTCCCACGCCGGAAAGCCCCAAAAATGTCTCCGCTTTGGCGCCGCAAGCCACTCCCAGCCTCTGGATCTCCACCAGTCCGCGGGTTAGCAGGGCGCCCATGGTGTTGTCGCCAAAGCCAAGTCCGGCCACTATCCCGGCGGCGATGGCGATCACGTTTTTAACGGCGCCGCCCATCTCCACGCCGATGAGGTCGGAGCTGCGGTAGGCGCGGAAATAGCTGTTGCTGAAAACGGTTTGGAGTTCGCTGAGCAGCTGGTCGTCGGTTCCGGCGATGACCACGGTGGTGGGGATCCGGCGGGCAACTTCCTCCGCGTGACTGGGCCCGGAGAGGGTGCAAACGCGGGCGTGAACTTCAGCGGGAAGGATCTGGCGCAAAATACCGCTGACCGTGAGCAACGAGCTTGATTCTATGCCCTTGGCCACGTTGACCACGGCCTTGAGGTGGTTCGGGTCCCAGATCCGGGTGGAGGCAGCTTTGGGAATCTGGGAAAGTGTGGCGCGGATAAACTGGGAAGGGGTGGCCAAAATCGCCAGTTGCGGCTGAAAATCGGCCAAGGCAAAAAAGTCGCCGGTGTAAGAAACCTCTTCGGGAAGAGTTACATTGTCCAGCAGCAATGGATTGGAGCGGGTGGACAGCAGGGTTTGCAGGAAACGGGGATCGTGTTCCCAGACCAGTACCTGATGATAGTTTTCAGCCAGAAGTTTGGCCAAAGCCAAGCCCCAACCGCCTCCTCCGATCACCGCGATCCGCATGCTCTCCTCCGTGGCTATTTCTTTTCCGGGGGGGGCAGCTTGAAATCGCAGATCAGCCCCAGATCCTCGTCGTCCTCTTCGTCAAAGTCGTCATCGTCGTCACCGCCATCCTCCATCCAATCCGGACAAAAGAGCAGGTCTTCCTCAAAGTCCCAGCCATCCACGTTGGCGAGGCCGTAGCGGTCCAGCAGGTCGCTTTCCCAGATGGTGTAATAGGCCGTGCCGTCCGCCACCGCCCAAACCAGGACGGGGCTTTTGTAATGACGGAGTTCGATCTTATGGTTCTCGGAAAGATCGAGGAATTCCCGGATCTTCTTGACGTCGCTTTCTTTTCTGAATTCCATGCTGTTCACCTAAAAGCTGTATTTGACTGTGGCAGAGACCTGATTCTCGCTGTATTCCCTGGCGCGCCAGACATCTTCCACAGGAGATTCTACATTCCTGTAGGCGTGAGAGTAGTCAAGCTTTAAATTCCAGCGGGGGCCAAAATCGAAATTGAAGGCGGCGGTGGTGTCGTAGATGAAATCGGCCCTGCCGCCATACCAGGGATCAGTGGACTGGAAGAAGCGCTCCTCGTAGGAGAGGGTGAGTTCCGGATGGAAGGTGGGACTGTCGGGTTTGTTGTTCAAAGGTGTGCTGGCCAGACGAATGTTTCCGCTGTAGCGGTTGCTGGCGTAGCTGCCGTCCTCGGCATCGTGGCGATGGTTGTCGTAAACGCGGTAGCGATAGTTCGCGCCCAGGCTGAAGGCGGGAAAGGCATAGCGGGCGCCGAGTCCGAGAGTGGTGGCGTTGGCGTCGAATTCTGTCCAGTACTCATTGTAATAGTACTGCTCGTAGCGTCCGTGCAGTTGTACGGTGGTGTTTTTGAGGGGTTTGAGGTTGAGGTCGCCGCGGTAGAGATTGCGGGCGTAGCTGTATTTCTCGAGGTTTTGGGTGCCGTCGGAATCGACGTAGCTGCGCACATAGTTTTCGGGGTAATAGCCGTAAAGGGCGGTGAAATTCCAGTAATAACGCTCCAACCGCAGGCGAAAAATGGCGTCCTGGCGCTGTTTGTCCGGGTTGGCAACGTTTTGGGTGATGGTGGCGGTAACGGAGGGGATGATTTTCCACCACTGATAGCGGATGGGGTAGGCCAGGTCGAAACGCGCGGCGAGAGTTAGATCATCGGTGGTGTTCACGTAATTGAGGTTGGGATGGCTGTGGTCCCAGCGGCTCAGGTCGTATTCCGAGAGTTGGAACACGTTGTCCGAATAAGTGGTGCCGAGGGCGACGCCAATATTGAGCTGGGCGGCGAGGGGACGGGGCGACAGCAGCAAAAAAATGGCCAGGCCCATAATGATGGGCACGATGTTGCGGGGTGATTTGGAGGGCGGCTTCACCGGCTGGCGCTCGTCCTTGTCCGTTTCGCGGTTTTTATCCTGGGAGGTCCCGGTCCGCGTGTCGGGCGGTGGTTCCAGCGGTTCCAGTTTGCGGGGGTCTGGCATGCGTTCCCTCAATTGGCCTTGCGCAGCACCGGCCGGGCGAAGAACATGTGGTCGCTGGCGGCGCGCAGTTCATAATCGGCCGGGCCTTGGTGGGCTGGCAGCTCGAGCTTCAGGCCGGTGGTGAGATGCTCCACCCCCACGGCCTTGTATTTGGTGGTGCGGCGCAGCGTGAACTCTTTGCTATCCAGCAGTTCGCCGTTGCGGTACAGCTCGAAGACAGGCAGGCTGCGGTCCAGCAGCCGGGCCCGCACATAGACAGTGGCGGCGCGGTCGTTGTTGAGCGTGAATCTCAGCGGCTGGGAGGAATTGAAAACGTAGTAGGGGCTGTCCGTGCCGTTGTGGCTGATGGTGATCACGCCGCCGTGGGCCTTCACGGCCAGATTGGCCGGTTTGGCCGGCTTGGGCTTGGGGGCCGCCGGCGGGGTGTGGAAGGCCCGGAAATAGATCCCACGCTCGTAGCAGAGGACCTCGATGGTCTTGGTGCCGGCGGGAATGGGCACGCTGAGCTCGCGATAGAGGTAATAGCCGTTGAGGCGCTGCTCCAGGCTGAGGTTCCAGGTCTGCTTCTCCTTGCCGATGACGGTGATCACCTGGGGTTTGCGCAGGTCATCCAATCCGAACGAACGCAGCTGGATTGCGGAGATGCCCTCCACGTTGAGGGTCATGGACTTCTCCGGCAAAGAACGGTAGTACCAGTGGTTTCCGGCTTCGGTCTTGAGCAGACGGCGGTTGCCGGGATCAGCGAAACTGAGGGGCTTGACCTTCGCGGCCAGGGCGGACAGTGCCACCAGGCAGACGAAGCCAAGGATCAGGCGTTTGAACATTTATGCTCCAAAATCATAATTCTTCATCGGGATCGACGATGTTGGCCATGAAATGGCGGTCGTGGCGGTCGAGGATGATCACGGCGATGATGGCTGCCACCAGCAGGGCGAGGCAGATGGCGGCCACGGCAACGCTGTGTTTTTTCTGGCTGAAAGCGGGGCCGACGCCAGGCTTGGGCATCTGGCCGGAATCGTCTTCCAGCTTGTAACGTCGGATCCAACGGCGGGGATGCTGCATGCTGAAGACCGGCACGCCTTCGCGGGCCATGATCATCATCACACCCTCGGGATCGAATTGTTCTTCGGCCAGCTTGGGGTTGAGGCCTTCCAGGATCTGGTTGGCGTTGGGGATGCTGCCAACGTTGGCCAGGCCTCGGCCGACATTCACGAACATCCGGTAGCGCTTACCTTCTGGCAACAGCTGAGCGTAGGCGCTGACACGGGCTTGGACGTTATCGGCGAAGGTGGCGCCGAGGATCTGGCTCACGCCGTTGCGCGACATGGCGTCGAACAAGGCGGTGATGCCGTTGTCCGCAAGACCGATGCCAAGGTCATCCTTGCCGCCCAGCGAGGCGTATTGGCTGCTGAAATCGATCAGGCCTTTCTTTCTGAGGATGGCCTCCATGTCCAGCCAGGTGTATTCCTCCAGGTTGGCGCCATAAGAAGCGGAGGAGAGGGCCACGATGATGGCTGGATCCAGCTTCATCGCTTTCAGAGCGGCATAGAGAGCCAGGTTGGCTCCCGGATTCGAGCCGGTGATGGCCACAGCCACGTGATCTCCAGCTTTGAGTCCCTGCCGGGAAAACTCTTCCACAAAGACCGCAGCGAGATTGGGGTTGATGGCGGCTTGTTTTTCCGAAAGCAAACCGCGGTCGGTGGTGATGGTGCTGCGCGCGATGCCGATCAGGCCTGTCTGGAACGGATCGTTGATGGGGTCGAAGGGAATGCCGAGGTTCTGCTGTTCAGTCATCAGGCTGTCCATGAAAACGGACATCGCCCGGGCGGCCTCCACTTTTTGGTCAAAGAAATCGGCCTTGATGGTCACATAGCTATTGTGGGCGATCAGAAAGAGGATGAGGCTGAGCGCGAAGAGGAGGATCAGCGACCAACCGGATTTTAAGGAGGGGCGGTACATGGTCAGGCCTCCCCGTTGAAGATCACCATCAGGGCGAGGCGCACAACGATGGCGGCGATGCCCATGGTGGTGATGGTTTTCACGAAACCCTGGCGCTCAAACCAGTTGGCGATGAGGCCGGGCACGATGTAGCCGATGGACTGCAGCTGAAATGTATAGACCGTGACGTTTTGAAACACAAGCAGCCGGGTGGCCCAGCCGAGTATAAATCCGATCAGAATGCTCAGGACCATGCGTCGTTTGCCAAACATCAGCGTGAACTGAGAGATCACCCGGATGATGGCCCAGGTGAGCAAACTCACCGCCAGAGTTCCCAGGATCTGCATAGGCTTGTCCAGATACAGGGCCAGGTAGCCCGGTACAACGATCCCGCCGGCGGAAGCGCCCAGCATTTCGCTGAAGATAAGGCTGATGATGACGCCCAGGCCAACCGCGGCCTGAATTACTGCTTCAACCACTTTAGTTCCTCATTTTGCTTTCTCGATTTATGTTTGAAATGCGCGACGATCTGCGCGCCATACTTTTTGCTGCCGGCCATGTTGCCGATGCCCAGCACATGAGATTCGCTGGCAGTGAGGTCCACCACCTTGCTGTAGATCTCTTCGGGAAGGGGCTCGCCGAGGGTGATGAGCTTGTTTTTGGGGGTTCCAGCCTGCAGGGCGTAGGCCTCCACTTTATCGCAGATCTCGCCGGTGAGCAGCAGCCA
Source organism: uncultured Candidatus Cloacimonadota bacterium (assembly GCA_964631015.1). Taxonomy (GTDB): domain Bacteria; phylum Cloacimonadota; class Cloacimonadia; order Cloacimonadales; family Cloacimonadaceae; genus Syntrophosphaera. The sequence continues at coordinate 6,470 of CAZVXH010000022.1, forward strand.
GGAAAAATCCAGCTTGTTCACCGCGTCCACCAGTTGGTGCGAACGATACAGCCTGTCGGCACGGCTGTTCAGAATGATGATCTTGGCCACGTCTGTGAGACTGCCCGTAACCATGTCGATCACGCGCGCTGTGGAGTCCGGATCGTTGGCGGCAAAAACGTTGTAGAAAGTGATAAGTTTGCGGCCTTCGTGGATCACATATTTGCGCAGGGCGCCCGGATCGGGATTGGCGCTCTGCATTCCGCGCAGCGCCACGTCGCGGGGGACACCCGCTTCAGCGCAGACGGAGAGAGCGAGCTGCACGTTTTCCGCGTGCTCGATGTAGCGGAATTGACCCAGTTCCTGCGGGGTTACGTCCACGGGGTGGACCTTGTGGATCTGGCAGTGGCGTTTGTGAGCCACCTTTTCCAGCAGGCCGAAGTGGACGTTTTCCGCGGTGTAGCAGGTGCCGCCATGGGGAATGGTGTTGCTCAGGCACAGCGCCACACTCTGTTCCGTGGAGCCCATCTGGTCCAGATGGTCCGCGCGGCAGTTCGTGATCACGCTGATGGTGCTGCGCACGAACTTGCGCTCGGTGATCCACTGGAAAACCGGGTTCACGGCCATGCACTCGATCACGATGGCATCAGGCTTTTCGCTCACGGCGTGGCGAAAAATGTATTTCTGTTCGATGATGTTCGCTCCCATCAAGCGAATGATCGCCGCTTCCCGGCCGTCCGGAAGCACCACACGCGGCAACGTGCCGGTGATCTTGGCCACCGTGCGTTTGCCGCCGGCGCGAAGACCGGCCGCGATCAGACGGGTTACGCTTGATTTTCCCCGGGTCCCGTTTACGTGGATCCGCACAGGGATTGCTTTCACGTTGCGCTGGTGCCGCCAGAATTCATGGGTCCAATATGCTATCAGGAGCACCGTCGCAATGATCAAAACAGTCATCTATTCCTCATCTATTCACTATTTCAGGCTGGTTTGAGATGATCTTTGCAGCTACTTTACGTCTTTATCTATGCAACTTTCATTCCAGCTCCGCTGTTTTCCTGAAATCCCGAAAACCGCAGCGGAGCGATATCGGTTGACACATTTCCGCCGCCGCAGATATTGTCCAGCAAAACCATTGTTAATGGGAATATGAAGATGAATGAAGCCAGAACAAGTGGCGTGGCGTTAAAAGCCGGAAAAAAACCTGAATTTGTACTCTACTGGATGCAGCAGGCCCAGCGCGTGGAGTACAATCATGCATTGAACAAGGCTGCGGAACTGGCCTCGGTTTGGCAAATACCTTTGACAACGGTTTTCGTGCTCAGCGGGGAGGTGCCGGAGGCCAATCTGCGCCACCACCGGTTCATGCTGGAAGGTTTGGCGGAGACGGCGAAGCGGCTGTCTGAACTGGGCATCGCCTTTTATCTCTGTGCCGGCACGCCGGATGAGGTGATAGCCACCATTGCCGGGAAGAAGGGATTTGTGGTCACGGACCGGGGATATCTGCGTTGGCAACGGCTCTGGCGTGAACAGCTACACGCGCGGCTCGGCAGCGGCCGCTGGCTGGAAGTGGAAAGCGACGTCATTGTCCCCGTGGAAACGGTTTCAAACAAGGAAGAATACGCCGCCGCCACCATCCGGGGCAAGATCCTGAAACACCTGGAGCACTGGCTGGATCCTCTGAAGAGCTGGCATTACAGCGTTGCAGACCAAGTGGCGTTACCCATACCGGGATCAATAGCCCAGCTCACTTACAAGCCGGGAATGAAGCTGGATGAATTTTTGGGTTTTGCTTCCCGCCATCTGAGCCTCGACGCGTCGGTGGGTGCGGCACCGGCTTTTGTGGGTGGATACAAAGAAGCTATCAAGCGACTGGAGTCCTTTCTGGAAAACAAGCTCCACCTCTACGCGGCCAAGCGCAATGATCCCTCTTTGAGTATTCAGAGCGATCTGAGCCCCTGGCTGCACTTTGGGCAGATCTCCGCTCTGGAGGTGGCTTTGACTGCTCTGGAATTCTGTGAGGTCCCAGCCTATGCCGTTGCCGGCCTGATCCGCGACAAAAGCGGTCTCGAACCTCTGCAGGCCGGACTGGCCTCCTTTCTGGAGGAACTCATCGTCCGCCGCGAACTGAGCTGCAACTTCTGCTGGTTCAATCCGGATTACGACAGCTATGCCTGCATTCCGCTCTGGGCCAGGAAAAGCCTCAATGATCATCTCTTTGACGCCAGGCCCGTGATCTACAGCAGCGACGAGCTGGAAACCGCCGCCACAGCCGATCCTTACTGGAACGCGGCCCAAACCGAGATGGTAAGTACAGGGAAGATGCACAACTACATGCGCATGTATTGGGGCAAGAAGATCATCGAATGGACGCCGGACCCCGAAACCGCTTTCCAATTGATGCTGTGGCTTAACAACAAGTATCAATTGGACGGACGGGATCCCAATTCCTTTGCCGGCATCGCCTGGTGCTTCGGAAAACACGACCGACCCTGGCAAACCCGCCCCGTGTTCGGCAGTGTGCGCTACATGAACGCCGCCGGCCTTAAACGCAAATTCGACCTGCAGAGTTACCTGGATAAATTTCATTCCCTATCCGCTCCCACTTGACCAGGCAGGTTTCCTCAAGAAAAGGCTCAAGTTCAGGAATAGTGGGTAAAGCCCTCCTTGCTCCTTTCTGTTTGAGTACCCGCAAGCACTTGATGTGTATGAGAGCCGAAATTGCTAAGCCACAACGATGTTCTGTAAGCCCCGCCTTGAGCACTCGCGTCCATCTCCCTCCCCTGTCTCACGCCTGATCCTCGTATCCAATGCGGGTATCGGGCGGGAGGCATAACAGGGTCTCGGGACAGGGCCTTAACGGCCGGACTGTAGCGCTTCAATAATCCCCGTGGTTACCGGCTATTGGATCCAGCCAGTACCACCCACTCCATCTGAATCTGAGCCCAAAAAAAGCGACCCGAAAGCCATTTATGGCTACCGGGTCCGAAGTGGTCTTCTTAAAAACAGGGTAAGCGAACAGGAACTGGCTGGAGGCCTATCTGATCCTGGCCAGCCTGAGCGTCGCGTGAGGGCCGGAAAGTGCGCTTAAGCGCAGGAGATAGATCCCGCTGGCGGTCGGCGAGCCGTTGTCATCCAAACCATCCCAATGCAGTTCGTGACTACCTTTGGCCAGCTTGAGCGGACTCAGGTTTTTCACCAACTGTCCCTTTAGATTGTAGATGCCGAGGTTGGCATTATCCAGGCCGGCGCTGGTTTTCAGAGTGACGCGGGTGGAGCCCGAGAAGGGATTTGGCCCGGCTGAGAGGGTGACCAAAGCGGGCGGCAGCAAGGGATCGGAGCCGGAGGAGACATCAGCGTTCAGATACAGCTTCAGATCGTCGATAAAGACGCCGTTGGATGATCCGTAGGAGGTGGTGTTGAGCCGGAAGCGGAAGTGAAGGTCGTGGCCGATGAAGCTGTTCAGGTTGTAGGATTGCAACGTCCAGTCGGCGGAGCCTTCGTAAAATCCCAGCACGGTCCAGTTTGTGCCGTCGATGCTGGCTTCCACGATCAGGTTGTCGCCGTCGAGGGCGAGCGAGCGTTTGATCTGGAACTGGATGTTGGCGTTCTGCACGCTGTCCAGAGTTATCGGAGTGGCCAGCCTGCAGGTGGAATTGCCGTTGTTGGAGTAATTGCCGTTGGGGCTGTCCGAAAGGCTGTAGCCGCCCTCAAAAAACTCTGAAGTGGTTCTGTTCCAGGCGCCGGTGCCCACCCAATTGCTGAGGTTGAGCTCAAAATCCTCGATCATCACGGGTTGTCCGGTGAGGCGCAGGGTGATGCTGGTGCAGTCTATCTCCCTGCGGAGGCGCAGCGTTTCATAGCCGGGTTTGGATACCGTGAGCCGGTACACTCCGGGGTGAAAACCCGGGAGGGTGATGTCGCCGTCCGGACCGGAGACCAGAGGCAGCAGGGTGAGATCGTCAAAACTGACGGTCGCGCCGGGCAGTGGATCAAAATAGTCGTCCTGAACCAGGATGCTGAGTTCCTGCGCTTGGGTGGGGAAGAGGCTCACGTCCTGGATGGTGGGAGTGTCCGGGGAAATCTGCGCTGTCAGCGTCTGGGTGGCGTAGCCGGGACAGAGATAGTGGACCGTGTGGTAGCCTGCGGGCAGGAAATAGTGATAGGCACCGAAGGCTGGATCGGAGTAGCGGGGCTTGCGGTAGACAGGCTGGTCGTCGATGCCGTCCACCAGGATCAGCGCGGAGAGGGGCTCGCCGGTGATGGCGTCGGTTATGTGCCCGCTGAGGGTTTTGCGGTTTTTCCTCTGCAACAGGGCCATGGCTCCATTCACTTGGTGCTGGACGATCTGGGGGATCTGGGCTGCCGGCGGAATGAACTGCGTGGCCATTTCGATGGTGTAGGCGTAGGCGCCGGTTTGCGCGTACATCCAGTCATCCAGACTACCGCTCACGGGATACAATTCCCAGGAAGCGCCGGGGGCGTAGTTTCCGTATTCCAGGGAAGGCAGGAGGGCTGAAATCTCGTCGGCCAGGGTGGCCAGTTCCGTCTGGTCCGGGGCGGCGATGCCGCTCACGTAACCATAAGGGTAGAGCACGTATTCGCCGTAAGTGTGGTAACCGATGCCGGCCAGGAAGGGTTTGGAGAGCAGAAAATCGCGCAGGGCCTGGGTCTCTGGTTCGGAGAAGGCCTCGGGGCCATGATAAGTGGCGGATTCCTGGTCGTCGGTGGCGCTGGTGTATCCCCAAAACCAGCCGTAGTTGCGGTTCAGGTCCACTCCGTCCAGTCCGTCACCGTAGCTTTGGTGGTTGAAGCTGTGGTTGCCGTTGTTGTCGCGCAGATTCTTCCGCCACCAGATATCGGTTTGCTGCAGCACGATCTTGTGGCCGTCGGGATTCAGCAACGGCACGATCCAGACTTCGCTGGTATTGAGGATGTCGGTTACCAAGGGATCGGAGCCGTAGTTTTCCACCAAATGGATGAGGATGCCCATGCAGGTCTCGGTGGATAATGGCTCCCGGGCGTGATGCTCGCCCACGAAGTAAAAAGCCGGCTCGTCCTCTTCCGTCTGGACGTTGGCGGACACTTTCACGGCCCAGAGTTCGTGGTCGAAGGACTGATAAGCGGCTGTCCCCTCGGCCGCGTAAATGGAACCCCAACTTTCGCCGATGCTGGACACCTGTATCAAACCGGGATACTGGGCTTGCAGCTGCATCAGCTCGTCCAGCATCTGGCTGTAGCTGCGGTAGCCTGCAATGTCTTTCGCGGGCTCGAGGTTGGCTTTCAGCCGCTCTTCGGTCTGAGTTACGCGAAGGCTGGGGAATTCTGGTTTGAGGACGTCATATTGCTCGGGCGTAAGCACCAGGTCCAGCCAGACGCCGGGTTTGTAGGCCGCGATATCCGCCGCCTCGTTCAAAAATCTTTCCAGAATGGCCGGCGAAGGGTTGTCGATGCGGGCCACCATGCGCGGACCGGCGTTCAAAGAGAAGGAAAACAGGATGAGGGTCAGGACCAGAAGAGTTGGTTTCATTTTTGCTCCAAATCGGGCTTAAAAAAAATACAGTGGGGAATACCGGGCGGTATCCCCACTGCTCGGAGGGCATTCTATGTAGGGTCTGTAGGCTGGGTTCATTCTTGGAAAGTCCTCATATTCTGTCAAGGCTTTTTTTCAAGTTTTTTTGTTTTTTTGCTGTTGAAAATAATCCACAGCACTTTAATCCATGATTAAGACCTTGCGGGACAGCGTGTTGTTGCTTGTATCAACCCGCAGAAAATAAACTCCGGGGGCCGCTTTTTGCCCCTGCCTGTCAATTCCGCTCCACAGAAACCTGCTCCCATCAGTAAAGGAACCGGGGTGCGAATCCCGGTGCACGAGCTGGCCCTTGCTGTTGAAAATATTCAACATAGTTGTAGATTCTACCACACCTTTGTATTCTATTGTCAGAGAGTTGGATAGGCCAAAACGACAGGGATTGGGAAAAACATTCAAAGCGGCTGTTTCAGGCTGTGGGATATTGTCATCAGATATGCTCACCGGCTCGATGGAGATGTTCAGCCACTCGCCGGGGAAGGGGTAGGTGGCAATGTTATGGGGCGAGGCGTTGTCCCAAGCTTCGATCTGGTAATGGAAAACAGCGTCACCTGGCTCAAACTGCAGGTCCAGCAGCACCCACCAATAATTGGGCGGGGCTTCGGGGTCGGTCATCATGGGGATCTCAGTTACGGCACCGTCATCAGTCCTGTAGCGGAGGAACACATTGCCAACCTGGATGTTGTCGGAGACAGCGGCCGAGAAAAGATGTTCGCCGCTGGCGATAGTGGCTGGCGGGGAATGGATGATGGTGGGAGCTTCAGTATCGTTGGCAAAAGTAAAAATGTGAGGATCCAACGCTGCGAAAACCGGATGGCTGGCGCCGCGGCCGGATTGGTCGGCGGCGTGGATGTAATAGCGGATGGTATCTCCGGGAGCGAACCCGGAAAGGGTTGTTCCATACTCGTTTCCGGTGCTGTAGCTCATCACGGCGGTCTGCCACGCGCCCTGATTCACTTTATAGGCCACGTAGACCGAGTCGGCGATCAAGGCCTGTCCGCTGTGGGGCATGATCTCGGCGCTGAAACCATACAAGGGGTAGGCTCCGTATTCTCCGTGATAGGGCAGATGCTTGATCTCCAGCATATCCTGGTCGGGAACCTCGTGGGCGCGGCAATGCAGGGCGTCTGTCGACTCCCAAGGTGTCGAACCGGCGCCGGTTACTCCGATGATCTCGTAACCCGGCATGGCGCTTTGGTATGCTTGCAGGGCAGCGGCGTCATAACTGCTGCTCATGGTGGGCACGAACACCCGCTTGTTCAGGATCAGGGAATTTGTGTAGGGCTGATTCTGGGGCGTGTTGACCCGGTAAACCCGGTAGGGATAGCCCCAGGCGCAGTTTAGGGCCGCGAAATAAGCCGCGGTCTGTTCGATGGCGTTGTACTGGGGGTGGGAACTGGGCACACTGCGGATCAGCACTTTGTCCGGCGCCAGGAATTTGCTCCAGCAGTCGATATGGTCAATATAGGTGTTGTTGGGGTCCTGCAACACGAGGTGGTTATCGATTCCCAAGTAATCGTGCATCTTTTGGTTAACTTGTGCCTGGGTGAGAGTGGGGTTTTCGGTGTAGGCGATGGTGGTCTGGGCGGCGGTGCCGATCCCGTCGGTCATGTAGTTTCCGCCGGTCTGGTAGAGGTTCATGCCGTAATAGGGCAGGTCCAACTGGGTGGCAAAAACCTGGGGGATCAGGTTGTCGTTCGGCCGCGGGCGGTTGTAGCGAAAATCCACCACGCCGTAATCGCCGTTGCCGTCAAACATGAACAGGGGCCCGTAATCCCTGGTCCAGTACGAATCAGAAGCCGCGATCATGAAATCCACGTTGGCCATGTTCACGCCGGCGTTATTGAAGGCTGTTGTGGCGGTATTCTGGACCGAGGTGGAGGCTACTATGCAGATTACCTGCGCGGTGTTGGCCAACTGCGCCACCAGAGATAACGGGATTCCCAGCGGATACCGGATCAACACATGTGACGCCGGCTCAAACTCGGCGATGGGGCGCACCGGGCCTACAGGCGGAGGTGTTTCGGTGAAGCGGCTGTAGCTTTGCAGTTGGTCACCGGGTAAAACCTGATCGGCGCTTAAAAGCAGGGGACTCAACCCCGCGGCCAGCGTCAGGGATATAAAAATCAGCCAATATGTCTTGGTCATGACAGTAGTTCTCCATCGTTAATGAATTCTGCTCCTCACGCATACAATTTTCAAGCCTAAACTCCAGATTTCTCCACCCCGACCGTGAACTCTCCAGTAAAAAATCGTCCTTGCTGAGATCCAGACAGGCATGCGAGTGTCTCAGTTATCCTGATGACGATTGCCGCCATCTGATCACTGAAGAAGGTCTTCACATTCAGATTCAATCCAGTCCGGAGATAGTGCTTGACAGAATTATTTCCTTAAATTTGGGTACTTTTTCAAAGGATACCTTATGAACAAGAAACGCTTCGAAATTGTCGAAGAGCTAGATCCGGCAAGCATCACAGACGTTCCCGAAGTGCATAAAAAGCACTATGAGGAGTTGGGATACAAGCCTTACAGGATGGGTGACGGCAAAGTGAAGTGGCTTACGGAGGCGGAAAAGGCCTATTACAAGACCCGCGTCCTGCCGGTTCCGAAACTGGGATTGAAAAAGACCTCCAATAAGCGATTGAGCGGAGTGAGGAGAAAGCGGCGCCACCGGTACACGCCTTGGAACTTTATCGCTGAAAACTGGGTGTTTCTGGCCATGACCGTGATCATCCTGATCGTGGTGCTGGTGTTTATCCGCTGAGCCATCATAAGGTTGACAAATGGAGCCAAAGAAATGAAGATAATGTTGTGCAACGATGACGGCGTGTTCGCGCCTGGCATAAGGACCTTGGCGAAGCATCTCAAGGAAGCCGGACATGAGATAACCATCGTGGCCCCGGACCGCGAGCGCAGCGCAGCCTCGCATTCGATAACCCTGCGCCGGGACCTGCGGATGAAAGAGCTGCAGCCCAACGAATACAGTGTGGACGGCACCCCGGTGGATTGTGTGGTGCTGGCCACTCAGAAGATCCTGACCGAGGCTCCGGACCTGGTGATCTCCGGCATCAACGCCGGCCAGAACATGGGCGAGGACGTACTCTATTCCGGCACGGTGGCCGCCGCTCTGGAAGCCAGCCTCTTCGGCTACAAGGCCATCGCTGTCTCCATAAATTCCTATCAGGGCCAGAATTTTGACACTGCCGCCGGCTGGATGGTCCGGCTGTTGGAACTGGGGGTGGACACGCTCATACCCGAGCGCGGCATCCTGAACATCAATTTTCCCAATGTGACCCCGGAAGTGATACAGGGGGTGCGGCTCACCAGTACCGGGCACCGTAGATACTACAATTTCATCACCGTGATCGAGGAACTGGAGGACGGCTTTGTTTACCGCATCGGTGGAGACCTCCCCTCCTGGGAGATCCAAAAAGGCACCGATGCCGAGGCCATAGCCGAAAACTACGTTTCCATCACTCCGCTGGGGATCAGTCTCACCCATGGCGACGCTTTTCCCGGCATCCTGGAATGGCTGGAGACGAATGACCTCCTCCAGTTTGAGACCAACTGATGCGGTTTGAAGACCAGCGCGCGCTTATGGTGGAGGAACTTGCCCGCCTGGGGATCACCGCCGAACGGGTTTTGGCCGCTTTCGGCAAAGTGCCCCGCGAGGTCTATGTGCTGCCTCAATACCAAGAATACGCCTACCGTAACCAACCGCTGCCCATCGAATTGGCCCAAACTATTTCCCAGCCGCTGATGATCGCCATTATGCTGCAGCATCTGGATCTTAAGGAAACGGACACGGTGCTGGAGATCGGCACCGGCAGCGGCTATCAGAGCGCGCTGTTGGCCGAACTGACCCAAACTGTTTGCACCGTGGAACGGCTGGAGGCCCTGTCCCTCAAGGCCCAAAGCCTGCTCAGGGAACAGGGTTACAAAAACATCCATTTCCGCATCGGCGACGGCGCTCAGGGCTGGCAAAAAGCTTATCCCGCCCTCAAGGAATTCAACAAGATCGTGGTTAGCGCCGCGGCCGCGGAGATCCCCGCGCGCTTGACGGAACAACTGGCCGTGGACGGGATCCTGGTGCTGCCGGTCGGCAAGAGTTATTACCAGATCCTGAACAAAGTTACGCGCACCGCGGACGGCTTGAGCACCAGCGAACACGGTGGCTGCACATTCGTACCTCTGATCAACACATGAAGGAGAATCCCATGGCCTCAAATCTCATGCTTTGGTTCAAGCGTAAGCTGGTCCCCCGGGACCAGCACAAAGACCTGCTGCGCTATTCTTTCTTCAAAGACCTGAACGCCCATCAGCGTGGTATGGTGGCGAGTTTTTTGCACAGCCGGGAGTTCCGGGCGGGGGAGAGCGTGTTCGAACATGGCTATCCGCTCCAAGTGATCTATTTCATCGAATCCGGTGAGATGGAAGTGACGCCAATTTTCGCTGGAGACCATCCCACGGTGCTTAAACAGTACCAATTCATTGGGCTGATAGACCTATTCGGTGGCCAAAAACGTCTCAGCAGCGCCAAAGCCATTACCGATCTTAAACTGAAGGCCCTGCCCGAGGACGATTTGCAGGAGATGCTGGCCAAAGATCCCGCTCTCGGCGTTAAACTGCTTAAAGCCTGCTGCGATTTTCTGGGCGGCTATATCAGGGATCACGCCCGCTGAACAAGTAATGAACTGGAATCGTCTGTTCTTCACCCTCATCATCCTGGCGGCCAGCGTGCTGGCAGTGATATTTTACAGCCCTCTGCTGGCTTATCTGGTGCTGGCGCTGGTCCTGGCCTATGTTTTCGATCCTGCCATCACCTGGATGGAATACAGAAGGATACCCCGCTGGCTGGGAACGTTGATCGTCTATCTGGTAATAGCTGGAGTGCTGACCTGGCTGATCTTAACCTACGTTCCCGCGCTGATCAAGCAAGCCAACCAGTTTCTGGCCTTGCTCAGCCGCGCGGACCAGCCTTTGTTGCAGACGATCATGGATCTTCCGGTCTTCAGATCGCTGCACGAATTGGCTGGAAATCTGGACAAATCGATACCCCAGGTACAATTCCTGACCCGGTTTGAATCATTAGTGGAGACCGGCATCAGCAAGGTCAGCCAGTTTCCCCAACTGCTGATCTCAAATTATCAGCCCATTCTTGGCACCCTGGCCATGATGCTGATGGTGCCCATCTTCTCTTTCTTCCTGCTCAGCGATAAAAAACCGATTCGCCGGGGCATGATGAGTCTGGTTCCCAACAAATATTTCGAGATCACTCTGATCCTGCTGAAAAAGTTCGACGAGAACGTGGGTAACTACCTTCGCGCGATCCTGCTGGAGATGTTTTCTGTGGGCATTATGGCCACGATCGCGCTCAGCATTGTGGGAGTGCCCTACGCTGTCGTGATCGGTGCCATCGTCGGCCTCACCAACATTATTCCGTACATTGGTCCCTGGCTGGGAGGCATTCTGGCCACCCTGGTGATCCTGATCAGCGGAATGGAACCGATAACGATCCTGTGGATGGGCCTGGCGATGTTTTTGGTGCAGCAGATAGACAACTATGTGGTTTATCCCGCCATCATCGGCAAAACGATGAAAATGCATCCCCTGTTGGTGATTTTAACCGTTCTGGCCGGCAGCTATTTTGGCGGTGTCATTGGCATGCTGCTCTCCGTTCCTTTGGTATACATGACCTTCAGTTTGCTCACCGCTTTGCAAAAGAATCTGAAAGAATTCCGCATAATCTGACACGAGGTATAAATGAGTCTGATCGACAAATGTTACTCCTTCCAAGACGCCAAGCGCGCCATGGCCGCGGGGTACTATCCCTACTTCCGGGAAATTTCTTCGGAACAGGACACCGAGGTGATCTGCAACGGCAAAAAAATGCTGATGCTCGGTTCCAACAGCTATCTGGGCCTCACCATCCATCCCAAGGTGAAGGAAGCCTCCATCGCCGCGGTGAAAAAATACGGCAGCGGCTGCGCCGGATCGCGCTTTCTGAACGGTACCCTGGACATCCACATCCAGTTGGAAGAGGAATTGGCCCGTCTCGTGGGCAAAGAAGCCGCGCTGGCTTATCCCACCGGCTACCAGGCCAACGTAGGCTGCATCTCCGCGATGGTGAACAAAGACGAATTCATGATCACCGACAAGTTCGACCACGCCTCCATCATCGACGGCTGTATGCTCTCCCAGGGCACCATGCTGCGCTTCAACCACAACGACATGGCCTCCTTGGAGCGCGTTCTGAAAAAGATCAATGGGAAAAACAGCCTGATCATCGTGGATGGGATCTTCTCCATGGAGGGCGACATTGCCAACCTGCCCGAAACGGGTAAACTGGCTAAAAAATACGGGGCCAGCCTGATGGTGGACGAAGCCCATTCCCTGGGTGTTTTGGGCAAAATGGGTGCCGGTGCCGCCCCGCATTTTGGCCTCACCGCCGAAACCGACCTGATCATGGGAACTTTCAGCAAATCATTGGCTTCCGTGGGCGGATTCATCGCCGCGAACGCCGACGTGATCCACTATCTGAAACACAAGTCGCGCGCCCTGATCTTCTCCGCCTCGCTGCCTCCGGCCTCCACGGCCAGCGTGCTGGCGGCCATCAAGATCATGGAGGAGGAGCCCGAGCGGATCGAACGCCTTTGGGAGATCACCCGCTACATGCTGAAAGAGTTCCAGGCCATGGGTTACAACACCGGCACATCCTGCACGCCCGTGGTCCCGCTCCATGTGGGCGAAATGCAGATCGCCTTCGAAATGTGGAAACGCCTTGGCGAAGAGGGGGTCTTCATCAATCCCGTGGTGCCGCCTGCCGTGCCGCCCAATTCCTGTCTCATCCGCACGTCCTTCATGGCCACCCACACCAACGCGCAGCTCGATTTCGCCCTGGAGAAATTCCGCGTTATCGGCAAAGAACTCGGCGTGATCTGATCCGCCTCTCATTTGATTGATACATAAAAAAATAAAGCCATCCCAGGAGGAACCATGGCCAGTAAAAACAGTGCCGAATACTACGGCAGCCTGAAGGAGATGTCTCCGATCCGCGCCATCGCCGAGACACTCATGAACTCTCACAACGTGCGCAAGATCGACATCCGCGAAGCCTATGAAATGGCAAAAAAACAGCCCGGCGTCACCGTTACCGACCTGCACGTCTATCCGGAATTCGTGAAACTGCACGACCTTCCCGCTGATACCAAGGTGCTGGATGACTGTCACGGCAACATCATTGGCCGCACCGCCAAAGCCCGCCGTTTCTACCACCGCCTCGACCCCAGCAAGAAAAACAAGCTGGAAGGCGATTTCCGCGAAGCGGTCTGGCAAATGCAGCATTATCCGCTCGTTAAGGCGGAGGCGATCCTCGGCATGGACAAGGATCTGATGCTCAAGGCCACCTTCATCACCACGGAAAGCGACGTGGCCAACGTATACAACTGGCTGCTGAACTTTGCCCCCTACGAACAGCTAAAACAGCAGTATGAAGCCAGCCCCAAGCTGCCCATCCAGGACATCATCCTCATCGCCTTCAACGAATGGACCTGCGACGATCCTTTCTACAACAACGTTGGCGCGCCCCAGCTGGCCCTCGTGGATGAAAAACACAACGTCATCGTCAACCTTGGCATGCGCTATTTCGGCGAACGCAAGAAAGGCACCCTGACCCTGGCCTGGACCTCCGGCATCCGCATCGGCATGGCCGCCTGCCACGGCGGCATCAAGGAACTCGACTTTTCCACCTGCAATGACCCCAAATTCCACGCCCTCGGCAAACGTTCCATCGCCTTCTACGGCCTCTCCGGCACGGGCAAATCCTCCCACACGAACAGCCACGACAACGCTGGAACCATGCCAGCTGGCGTTTCCAAAGTGGTACTGCATGACGATGCCTTCCAGATCGACCTGGAAAACAAGATCTGCCGCGTGTGGGAACCCACCCTCTTCGACAAAACGGACAGCCGTCCGCCGGACCATCCGGACTGGAAATTCGCCCTCGCCGTGATGAACCACGCCATCGTGGAGGTTGACGGCAAGCGTATCCCCATCGGCCAGGACGCCCGCAACCAGAACGGCCGCGCCCTGCTCGACCGCGCTCTGCTGGGCAATTACGTCAACCGCTGCGCCTTCCCCAAGGCCCTGGTTTGGCTGATGAAAGACTCTGTGCTGCCGCCCGTTCTCAAACTGGCCGACAAGCATCTCGCCATCGCCATGGGCGCCGCGCTCATGACCCAGCGCAACCGCGCCGAGAACGTCACCGAGGAAGAGCTCAAAAAGCTGGTCTTCGAGCCTTTCGCCAATCCCTTCCGGGTGTATGAACTCTACCGCGACGTCGAAGCCTTCATCCATGTGGCCGACAACGGCGCGGACTTCTACTGCTTCAACTCCCGCGGCTACTGGAAAGAGTCCGATGACGTGCTGGAAGCCATTCCGCTGAAAACCTCGCTCACCCTCCAGACCGCCATCCTGCTCGATCAGCTGCAGTGGGAACCCTGGCCAGCCCTGCCGGGCGCCATGATCCCCACCCGCGAGAGCGTCGAAAAGATCCTTCCGGGCTATTACGACCGCTACGATCCCAGCACACGTGGCAACCTCTCCAACTACGAAACCCTGCTCAGGGACCGCTTCCAGCAGCGTCGCGATTACCTGATGGGCAGCGATCTCCAGGAAAAACCCGAACTCCAGAAACCGGTGGTGGACGCCCTCAACCTGAGCATCTGAGTCCACCATCGCCGCAGATATGATGAAGCCCGGTTTTACCGGGCTTCATTTGCTTGGGGAAATCTTTGTCTGGCTTACGGCATGTTCACAAGCCTTCTATATATTCGAGTATGCCAGTGCTGAACCTATTGGCCAGAGTGTTCGTGATCGCCTTCAGGCTACGGGCTGCGGCTGAGTTTTCATCTATATCGCCCTGTTTGGTGCTTTCCTTCAAAACGTAGATATGCTCATCGCCGCGCAGGAGGCTCAGCTCTCCTTCAAAGGTGACAAAAGTCTGTTTGCCCAGTTTCCTTGTTTCAATTGGGGTGACGCTTACATGCATCACCAGATCGGTGTTGTCACCGTAATTGAAGCCCAGTTTCTGGATGGCAGTTTTCAGGGCGGTTTCCAAATTGCCGCCGGGGTCGCCGCTGGTTTTAACTTGGACCACTATGCTTTGCCGGACCGCTGATTGCAGCGAAAGGATCGACGCGCTGTTCTGGGAGGGGGAAACCCTCATGGCCCCGGAACTTAGCAGAGCGTTGTAAAAGTTGCAGTCGGCTTCCAGTTCCGGGATCAATTTTTCCGCTTTCAACAGCGCCCCATATCGTTTGAAGGGATCGCCGGGGGTGGTCAGATACTTGGCGAGGGTCTCTTCGCTGGCTGCGATCCGGTCTCTGTACTTGCCCCGTAGTTTAAGTTTGTCCAGCGTGATGAGCACGCTCACCTGCTTGGTTTTGGGGTTGGTCCAACTTTCAGCCAGAACCACGGATTCCAGGTTGACATCAGACGCGACTTTAACCTGGGAATTGAGCTGGCTGGTGCGGGTGGTGCTGGATCTGCCTTTCACGCTTTCTGTAGCTTCGCTTTCATTGTTTTGGAGCACGGCTGTTACCTGGATCTCAAAATAGCGGGAAATGTCAGCCATGGCCTGTCCCTTGGCTTCTTCCAACCCGGGCCCCGTGCCGATGCCGCAGATGTAGTTATCTGGATCGTGTTGGCTGTATGGGTCTGTTAGCCAGTCTGGAGGGTTCTTTGCTGCCTGAAGGCCCCCGCAGAGCAACAGGGCAATAATGGCTGAGAATGGTTTTTTCATAGGGTTCTTTCCTTGGAAAGTGCCGGGGAAAGGGATCCTGTCCCCGGCATGTGTATCCAGGTTTTAGGGAAGCATGGCCGTTACATCTTCAGGGATCTCGATATTATTGGTTTTGGCGATCTTCAGGAAAGTGTTCAGGGTGTTGATCTGGTTTGAAACCAGTACAGGCAGGTCGGCAGCCATCGCTGTGGCTATGGGAATGTTCTTGGCTTCTTTGGTGGCACTCAAGCCCTTCAAAGACTTGGCATAATCGATATATGTAGCGATATTCTTCACGATCAGGGTCTCCCGGGATATGGAAGAAAGCAGTTGGACGAGTGAGGCCAGGAAAAAATCCTTTTGGGAACCGCTGAGTTGAGCCTCAGTTTCGCTCATTTCAGCCAGTTTCTGTTCCAACATTTTACCCAGCTCAGCCTCATCACCACCTGCAGATCCGCCTTTTGTGGCTTCTTTTTCCGCTCTGGCTGTCACCAATTGTTGCCTCATGCCCAAGGCCTGCAGAGCTGTTTCCAAAGACCAGGCTGAGTGTGTTTTTGCTTCCTCCAAAGCGACCGACAGCGTCGGAAAATCCACTGCGTTCATGTATTGCAGCGATCCTTTCAGCCATTCAATCGACTCACTTTTTAAAGACATGGCATATTCCAGGGCTGCCTCATCGGTTTGAAGTTTGGCTTCATCCAGCAACCAAGCCTGCGCTTTTTCCTTGTCCTTGTCTTTTTTGGCAGCGAAAGCCGCCGAGACCAGGAGCAGCAGAATCATTACAACTACGAATGTTTTTTTCATGACATTCTCCTCTTTTTATTACATTCCCAGTTTGACACGGAGTTGGTCCACCATGTCCTGGGATGCTTTGGTTGATGCTTCGATGAGGGCGTTTGTTTTGGCGACTGTGGGATTGGGCCCCAGGCCGCTGTATTGTACTGGGCCAACGCTGCAGATCTTGACTGCGAATTTTTTTTGCAGGTCCATGATGAAGCCGCTAACTTTCGCGTAGACTCGGTACTGCCCGGAAACAGGATCTATATTTTCCCTGCCGATATCCAGCATGCCCAGGGCCAGAAAATCCAGCCCCGCGGAACGCGCGATATCGGTGGCCTCTTTCTGGGTGGAACTGGAAATCTCATCCAGACTGGCGTAGTCGAAGGCAAACTGCTCCGGAGTGATGTTTACCTCAAAGGCTGGCACCACCTCCAGACCGGCTTTGTTGAAAATCTCTGTCACTCGGCTGTCGATATCGCTGGGATTGTAGGTTTTGTATCTGATTCCTTCGGAATTGACGATCACGGAACTGCCTGCAGCTTTGGCCGCGCCGCCCGCGTTTTCGATGGCGTCAACCTCACGGGCGACAAACACGAAGCTGATGAAAGCTTCCTCAAGTTTGGGCAGGCGTTGCCTGATCAGCTGTTCTATCCTGGCATCATCGATCACCAATTCCAGATTGATCTTCCAACTGCCGTTGCTGTATTCCCCGTCGTTCAGTTCAATGGCCTCGATCACATATTGATCCAGATCGGCTGTGATATCCGGCATTAACAGTGTGAGTATGTCCAGGCGCTGGGAATCCAGACCGGACGAATATTTCTGCAAGCCCTGCAGTTTGCCGTTGTCGATCGCCTGCTGGCGCTCCTCATTCTTGGGTTTCTTGTGTTTGGTCTCGATGCTGCCCACAGCCTTTACCCTCGCCAGCGCCTCCAGATCTTGGCCAGCCAGAGTCAGCAGCGCCAGCAGAGAGAGGAAGATCAGTAGTTTACGCATCGGGTGATCGGTCCCTTCTTGTTTTTCTTGTTTTCCATCAATTTCTTGTCTTTGGCAATGGTGTCGATCAGTTCTTTGCTGATTGTTTTCAGCAGCACTTCATGATAGTTGTCAAAGTCATCAACTTCCTGTCCGGCGGCGTATTGTTTCACGGCTCCCCATTTTACGGCTTGGTTCCAGTATTCCGTTCCCAGATCAGCATCGTAGATCCTCAGGTTGATATAAGCTCCGTAGATATCAGCCTTTTCGCAGGATGTGGCTTCATAAGGGGCTTTGTGAAATTTGTCCACTCTCAGCTCCAGATCGTAGCTGGCTGGGGGAATCTCAAAGCTGAGCACCGTGGCATCGGAAAAGGAGAGCGCCATCTTGGTGCCGGTGTAATCCTTGGCATAGGGCAGCATGGCCACGTTGAGGCCAAAGGCAAAGCTTTCGGTTAGCTGGTTCGCGAGGATCGCGCTGTAGGCGTCGAGCTTGTCGCTGTAATACCCCAGTTCCGCGGCCGCGGCGGGGGTGATCATCACCTGGCCAACTTTCATGCTCAGAGATGAACTGGAACGGATGGCGATCTGCTCTTTGCGTGAGGATATGGCCGGCAAAACGTTTTCTTCGATCAGCCGGAGGATCTCGGACTGGATCTGGCTGTTGCCCGGAACGCCGTTGTAAAGCTCTATGAACGCGGTTTTCACCGGGTAGGACTGCAGCACTTTCATTTCGCTGAAGTCCAGCACGTAGAGCGAAAACCCCAGATTGTAGATCAGTTTTGTATAGTCCGGAAAAGACTCCATGGCCACGCTTTCGCGGTTGACCGTGATGGCCAGCGATCTGGTGGCGGCGCTGTTATGGTCGAAGTCCAGGCTGAAATTGTAAAAGTCGGGATTGGCCCGGAAAAAATCGTAAAAGGTCTTTTCCAGAACGTTCTGCCCTCCAGGCGTGGTTTGGGACAGGGCGAAGAGCCGGGGATAGTTTAAACTGATATAGGAGTAGTTGCCTGCGAAGCAGAAGCCGGCATATCTAACCTCATACTGGGTCGCGAGTAATGCGCTGGGCAGCAGCATTGTCAGAAATATTGCCAGGATGCCTTTCACGTGTTACTCTCCTTATGTTGAGTGCCGGTCGTTACCCTAGTCAAAAAACAACATGCCCGGTTCTGATCGTCTGATCGCCCCGGCAGTTCTGAACCAGCCGCTGCCCCAATCGTCCAATGTGCGCTCAGAATTCATCTTCGTCTTCTTCCGTTTCCGGTTTGGGATTGAAGCAATAGCCCACGCCGTGCACTTTTTGGATCAGGCCGCTCCGCGCGCCGAGTTTTTCGCGCAGGTTGCTGATATGCACATCCACAGTGCGTTCCACCACGATCTTGTCATCGCCCCAGAGGTGGTCGAGGATCTCGCTGCGCCGGAAAGCCCAGTCCGGGCGCGTGACGAGCAGATGCAATATGCGGAATTCCGAGGGGGTGAGGAAGATCTTGTCGGTGGCGGTGAGCAGTTCCTGGCGCTGCAAATCCAAACGCAGATCGGGAGCGATATCCAGGATTCCGCTGAGACTTTCTGGAGCCACACGGCGCAGGATGGCGCGCACCCTGGCCATGAGTTCACTCTGGTCGAAAGGTTTGCAGATATAGTCGTCCGCGCCGAGATCCAGCCCCTTCACGATGTCTTCCTGTTCCAAACGTCCCGTGACCATGATGATGGGGATGTTTCGGAATACGGGATCTGATTTGAGATCGCGGCAAACATCCAGTCCGTCACGATCCGGAAGCGCCAGGTCCAGCATCAGCAGGTCTGGAATTTCTTCCGTTAACCCCTTCAGCAGGGACCTGGCATCCGGGAAGCCCCGGACCCTATAGCCGGAGCCTTCCAACAAAGTTTGCTCGATGGACAGCAAGTCCGGCGAGTCTTCAACGATATAAATCAAGCTCATCATCTGTCAACGTCCACAGGCGCAAAAAAAAGGAAACGTGGTTATTCTGGCAAGGATTTTTATGTAAGTTTTTCTTAACATATCGCCAAAAGCATCTCTATGAAAGTATTTGAGGGGTATACCGCAAGCAATTTTCCGCCCGCGGGAGGGGGAATATTAGCAGATGGAAACGGTGGTTGTTCAGGTTTTTTTACTGGCTCTCTTTCAAATCGAGTGGGTAGGACTGGTCTAACCACAGATTTGGGGTGGCAAAATCCGTTGCCACGGTGAGCGGAGCTCTTTTAAGCCGGTTCGCTGTCTATGCCGATCAGATTTCGGCAGCCCACTTTTTGGTACCTGATCAGGATGCCCTTAACCTATCCACTCAATTTGAAAGGAGGCGCATATAAGCCCAGCCTGTGTTGTATTAGAAATTAGTTAGACCAGCTCTGCTAAGGGGTTTCAAGCTAATAAAGCACAAAAAATACGCTCTCTCCCCCCGGTAGGAGGGTCTAACGCACCATCGCTATCGTTCTATCACCTCTGCGAGGCTCACGGCTCGGCGAGGTCGAGAGGTTTCAGCTGCCTTCAAATTATCGCAAATTATCTCAAATTCTCAAGACCCTGTAACTTCCCAACCCCCATCAGTAAAGGGTTTTGGGGTCAGATTCTCAAAATATCAGCACCCCCATCCCCTGGCAGCGGGGCCGTCACCCCGCCACAAACCTACGTCATTCCGGCGCGAAGAGACGGAATCCAGGGCAGGCGGGAATAGCCAATCCCCGTTCCAGGCCGAGACTGGGTCGATACAGACCTCGTCTGTGTCGAATCCCTCTCAGGGCATTACCCGGAAGGACTGGATTCCGGGCGCGACTGCGTCGTCCCGGAATGACGGAGCGGCGGATCCTTGATCTGATAACGTCCGGGATGGCGTTATGCCCCCTACCGGAGAGGGGCCACACAGGCTTAATGCAGCATGCATGCATAATGATGCTAATACATCTTTATATATACATATATACTAATATATTATTATATAATTTTATATTTATGTTATATTTATATAAGTATGGTGGTAGGAGCATTCCTTTAGGCTCTCTTGCAAACTTGGTGGGGTGGGGTTAAGGGCAACCTGATCACGCACCCTAAAGTGGGCTGCCGAAATCTGTTCGGCAGAGACAGCAACTGGCTAAAGTGAGCTGCGCTCACTGTGGCAAACGGACTTTACCACCCCAAATCAGTGGCTCGACTGGTATCTGCCTTGTCCTTCCCCCGGGGATGGGGGTGCTGATATTTTGAGAATCTGACCCTCAAACCCTTTACTGATGGGGGTTGGGAAGTTACAGGGCTCTGAGAATTTGAGATAATTTGAGATAATTTGAAGTCGGGTTAAAAGTGTAAGCCGCCTCCGAAAACGGGGAACCGGATCCGCTGACTCCACCGTTTTCGTCTTGATCCTCCGCCCCGCCTCACTTTGTCATTCCGGGGTGGGGGCTTCAGCCCCCGGGGCCCAGGAATCCAGACGGTCAAACCAAAACCTCTTCACAGCCACGTCGGGTTCGACCCAGACGTAGTATGAGTCGACACCCTCCCGGGGCTATTCCCGCAAGGGCTGGATTCCGGGCGCGACTGCGTCGTCCCGGAATGACGGATTGGTTGAGCCTTCACTAATACCGTATGTTATCCAGGTGGAGGGGCCCCAGAATCTAGACCTCGCGGGAGTATCCCCCCAAGGATCATCTCATTTACAACCCATTAACCTCCCCTTGAGTTCCCGCCCAACCAACGGGAAGTGTGCGGGAGGCGGGCAGGAGGCGGATGGGAGAGGGCTTAGGGCCGTTTGGGCAAAAAAAACCCCGCTTGGGCTTGGCGGAGGGTGGGGCTGGATTCCGGGGTCCCTCCGGACCCCACGGACTCACTACGCTCATCCGCGAGGACACCGCTTCACCTGATTGACAGCCGGGATTGGCTATTCCCTCAAGGGCTGGATTCGATTCACCCCACCGGCCAACAAGTTGTCCGGCGAGGTCGTTGACGTTCCTTAGTGCCAAGGCGCTCCGTTCCGGAATGACGCAGGTTAAGGGCGGGGTGGATGATATGCCTGGATCTTCAGCTTTGAGCCACGCGGCGCGCAAACCAGTTGTCGGGGGGCAAATATTGCCGGGCGAGAATGATGTCCTGTTTCATCCGGGCCAGATGCTCCGGGGCGTTATCCCTGATCTGTTCGTAAAAGCAGGCGAACATCAGAAAGCGGCGGTAATTGAGAAAGAGTTCCACGCGGCCGTATTCCTGGGCGGACAGCTGGTTTTCGCTGGCGTAACCTTGCATGAAGGGGGTGACGAAAATGGCGTCCAGTTCGGCGTCGCGCCGGGCCCAGGGGGAATGGAAATTAACGCGGGAATACTCGCTGTAAACGCAGATGGCGAGGTCCACCATGAACCAGAGGTAATTCGCCACGTCGAAGTCGATCAGGATGAGGCGGCCGCCGTCGTCCAGAATGTTGCCGGGATGGGGGTCGTTGTGAAGGAAACCGTGATTTTCCCGGGTGACGGGCAAAGCGTCCAGTTCGAGTTTCATCCTTTCCCAAGCGGCGCGGACCTCATCGTCCTGGAACCAACGGTGGAAAACCTGCCACTCGCGTTCGCGGCTGATCAGAGGAATGCCGCTGGCATCGAGGCAGGCGGAATTCCGCCACTGCGGCCAGCTTTTGGCAAGGCGGTGCATCTTCCCCAGTAGGGATCCCCAGTGCCGGTAAAACTCAGCACAGTCGTGCGGATCGCCCAACTGGACAGGTATAAAGTGACACCCCAAATGTCATATAGCCATCAGTGTGACAAAGAAGCATAAGCCTTTAACTGGTGCAGAGATGCTTAGGACTGCTTTCGGAAAGATGTCACAGTGGTTTTGGACTTCTTTAGACTGTTTTGTGACAGCTTAGTGTCAAATATGGACTGATTTCAGACCGGTTTCGGAACTTGCTGAATCTCAACGAAATAGACCAATTGGAAAGACTCGCAGTGTGAGTGGTACGGTTTGATGATGCGATTTTTGCAGTAATTGAAAACAGTCTTAAGTAGACAGAATTCAAGGCTAATGTGAGTTAGCCATTGAGTCATGATTGCTCAGGACTCTTGCTTACTAATCTCTGCAACAGTTGTAGAATCGGTAAGGTCGGCTTCCATGTTAATTTGCAGGAGAGCAGCCATGTTAACTGGTGGAAGAATAATGGGCGGCATTCCCGACCGGTAACTTAAACTAGTTACAAACTCCCTGACGTAGGGAAACATGTGTGCAGGCGCATGGTTATTGATGAATGCACTCAACTCCATATTAGGATTTTTCATGTCTTTTCGAAAAACCCCAACAAATGAAAGTGTCGCAGTAAATACTTCTACTTCAGAGCTATCACTTCTACTAATACCCCTAGCATTAACGTTTAAGGTGCCCTGAGCATGCTCCTCAGATACGCATGAACCATGATAAGATAACTCAATTTCTGTATGTACGTTTTTGGGGAATACTGGATGTCTTTTAAAAACTACATCCACTAACATGATAGATTCAGTAATAATTCCAGGCTCTTTTGTGTTATCCATTATGCCGCCAAGTCGTAGTTTATCTTATTGTCATCTTCTGAGTAAACACACCATTTATCAATAATGTGATTAACTTCTAAAGATCTTTGATTCAATTTAGGCCCTGATGACTCATCGCTTGGCTTAGGATTTGAGTGTACCTTGCTCTCCTCGTTTGGGATATGAGATTCAACGAAGCTGTATGGAGTCATCTGCCTGTTTAAAATGATTGAAACTGAGTAAAAGGAGTTCTCAGAAAAAAACCTTGAGTATTGCTGATTCATTTTACGGCGAAATTCTTTATCCTCATGCACTTCAGTATAAGAATGAAATATCCGGTACCTGTCCCCATTCTGATCATATTCAAATGAGAAAAGGATGTCTGGGCGAATATCTTTCATGGATTTAATAAAAGATATGACAAGGTCTTGGGGGCTTTTCATCTTATCTCCTTTATTTTATAGCTTCAATTGCTTCTTCAAATTCGTTTACTAGATTTAGAAAATCACAAAATCTCTTTTGATCCTTATGAAAAAAATAGCTGCCTTTATAATCAGCATCTATTCTAAAGTCACTCATGCGTAGCAAATCAAGGTCTCCAGAGACATCATCATATTTGTCTTTAGCATTTTCTTTGGCAATCCTGTGTAGGTTGTCGTTAATAGTCCTATGGGAATTGCCACCACCAAAAAAACTCTCAGAGCAATCTTCCCTTGAGATGATATAGGCTTTAGCGCGAAGTAAGCAATAGTAGTAATATCTGCTAACTGCAGAATTGAATAGATCATTCTGCATAGCAAGAGCGGCACATTTTTTATGTTCTTCTGCTTTCTGCTGAGTCTTACTGCTTAACTGCATGCCTTTCACATAACCGCCATTATTTATAATCCTATTAGGATCATCGTTTCCCAAGGTGAGCAATTACAAAATCTCTTGAAGCCAAGAAAGCTAACACTCTTGAAATGTCAATTAGTTTTTTCGGATGTTGCAAAACCTCATTCATATAGGCAAGCAAATCATATTCGATGTGCACTTACACTCCATATCGCAATTTCTCTAAACGTATCTGTAACACCATCGGCCCAATCAGCGAGATATCGTCTCCCTGCATGGAATCTACAACCTGGACACGGTAATCTGTATTGAAAGGATGTAGCAGTACCTGCTGGCGCTGGTGATCGAACTGGATACGTTTTAAGGTAATGCCATCGTTCAATCTTACCGCGCAGACTGAGCCGTCTGTGTTGCTCCAGTCATCCTTTCTCTGGATCACCACGATGTCGTTATTCATGATCTGAGGCTCCATGCTTTGACCATTTACCCGGAAGACCATATAGCTATCGAGATGGTCCTTGAGATAAATCCGCGGCAATTCCACGAAATTGTCATGTTCAAAATTTTCTGCCACTTTTGCCGGCGTTCCGGCAGAAATTTCAGCGAGGATCGGAAGTAAAACTGTACGGCTGTAACTGCTTTCAGTGTAATCCGATAACTTGCCCTTGGCGGAGACCACTTCAACCTTGGACTTGGTTTTACGCTCTGGTTTGGAGTCCCAAGGGGCACTGACATACATCCCACCCTCACCACTCAGCAGCCAGTTGAGATTCACTTTTTGCTCTGCCAATTTAGTGAGAAATTCGGGGTCTGGAGAACGCTTATTGTTGATGTACCTGCTCATGGAATTGAGCGAAATAGCATTTTTTTTCGCAAAATCTCCATGAGTCAGGTTTAGCGATCTGACCAGCATTTTGAGTCGATCACCGACTGTCGTGGCTGCCATATTCACTCCCAGTGGTCATTTTAAGGCTTGACCGATACCCGTTTGGGTGATAGTCTGCACCTGAGAACAACGATAATAACCTGAACAGTCAGGTCAAGACTTTTTTATAGAGTGATGTTTGGCGGCGGATTTTTCCGGCGGCTTGGAATTTAGTTTTGAAGTCGCCGGCGTTCGGGCAGAAAGGACTTCCCAAGATGTCGCAGTGGTTTTAAATGGCTCCCATATATACAGTTAAGGAGATGCCATGAAAACTAAGGCAAAGATGCCCAAACGGACACTGCACTGTGACACCGAAAACGGCAAGCACTGTGACAAGATGTCTGCGATAGGGAGCACCCAGTGTGAAAAACAACCGCTAATGCTTTTGGCAAGGTACTTGGAGACCTGTCACACTGCTTTAAGCACTGTGACACGAACCAGGAAGAAGACTTTAACCAAGATTGTGGTAAGCACTGTGACAGATAGCTGTGTCACAGTGCTCATCCTCAAGATGAATGATGAGTACTATGGATTGTTAATGAACAAGAAAATCGATGCTGTCTGGCTGACCATCGAACGGATGGCAGAATTGATGGGCTGTTCCAATCGAACCGTCTGGCGCTATATCGATAAGCACAAGATGCATACCGAAAAGCAACAGGTGAAGATTGGCTCCGCCAAGGTTCTGAAGACCTTCGTATTACCCGATCCTGAGACCCTGGAACTGGAATTTGCCGATACCTATAAGAGCAGACTGGCTCCCAAGCTATATCTGGAGACGGTGATCCCAATCGGAGAGCGTTTGGTGGTCAGCATGCTGGTTTATGGCTACAAGCAAGATACGGAGGCTTCTGATGTCTGAATATAAACTGGACATGGATGAATACCGCAAGTTCTATGATGAGCTGATGCAACAGGCCGAGGAACCAGCTGCTCCGGCTGTTCATGCTCTGCTGAATTCTGATGCTGTGGCTAATCAAACCGGATCAGTAGCTGATATATCTATAGATAGAGATCTGCTTGCCCTGCCATCCCTTCCCCTGGAAGAGCGAAGGCTCGATTTCAGGCCTATGCAATATGTACCTTTGAAAAAGACCCAGGAAGCGAAGTTGATGGCCAGTTTCTGCCAGATTGTGCTTTACCGGCTGCAGAACTCCCAGTCCAAGATCGAGGAGTGGAAACTGATCACCGAGGAATACAACCAGAAGATCCTGCTGCCGGAGCTCTACGCACTGCGTGGCAAGCGGGATGAACGCTCACTGAGGCGCTGGGTGCAGAATTATCTGGATAGCGATCAAGATATGTATGCGCTGGTCAGAAAGAGTGATCCCAATGGCAAAACCAGGAAAGTGACTTACTTTGAACAGAACTATCTGATCAATCTGCTGCTCAATCCCAATAAGATCAAGATCGGCTCAGCCATCACCATCCTGAAAGGTTATGCCCGACTTGGTTTGTGTGAATCTCCCTCTGATGAAAGAACACTGAGACGCTTCTGCGAGGAGTGGCTGCGAGATAATCCCGCCGTCACTGGTCAAACCCGACAGGGAAGTAAGTTCGTGGCTGAGCACATCGTCAAGAGCATCATGCGAGACAGCTCACTGCTCCAGGTTGGCGATGTTTGGGTGGCAGATGGACATACCCTGGCGTTCGATATCATCAATCCTCAAACCGGAA
>CAZVXH010000023.1:0-32028 GCA_964631015.1 uncultured Candidatus Cloacimonadota bacterium
CACGGCCTGGCGGTTTTTGATCGGCGGGCTGGTGATCCTCCCCTTTGCCCTGCGGGCACTGAAGACCGCTCCGCGTAAGCTGAAACCCGGGGACATTGGCCGGATGGTGCTGTTGGGCATGCTCAACGTTTGTATCAGCATGCTTCTGCTGCAGATGTCGGTCTACTTTGGGAAAGCCTCCGTGAGCGCCGTGCTGGTGAGTTCCAACCCCCTCTTCGTGAGCCTCTTCGCCCTTGTCCTCCTGCGGGAAAAGCTGTCCCTGCCCCAGATCCTGGGCCTGGCGCTGGCATTGGCGGGGATCGCCCTGCTCATCCTCGGCGAAGGCGACACTGGCAGCGCGAAATACCTGAATCTCCCGCTCAGCATGGCTTTCGGCCTGGGCGCTTCCCTCACTTTCGGGCTCTACACCGTGCTCACCAAACGCCTTATCCAAACCCACGGGAACACTCTCACCAACAGCGTTTCCTTCCTCGGTGGTTCCGCCATCCTCTTCCTCTACAGCGCCCTGGCCGGCAAACCCCTGCTCATCCCCTTGTCCCTCAGCTCGGCGGCCATTATGCTCTACCTCGGCGCCATCGTATCCGGGATCAGCTACCTGATGTTCTTTGAAGGCATGAAACGCCTCGGCGCGGCGCCAGCATCCATGTATTTCTTTCTCAAGCCCGTTCTGGCCTCGCTGCTGGCGGTGCTATTCCTGCGGGAGGTCCTGTCCCCGCTGCAGATCGCGGCTATCCTCGTGATCGTTACCGGCCTCACCCTGTCGCGGGTGCTGAAACGGTCTGGTGGAGTGATGTCGGGGTGATGTGGTGAGGATTTGCGGCTGTGGCGCAGCATGCCAATGCCGCGCTTTGGCTGCTTGCATCGCCGGAGCCGCAGGCGACCTCGTCCGCGAAGACCCGGAATTCCGGTAACAAACTGACTTAAGTCCATATTACAGCTTTCCAGTCAGCCTCTTGCCCGCCTCCCATTAACTTCCCATTGAACCGTTGGGATGTTAATGGGAGGCGAATGGGTTGTGGATGGGTTGCGGCTTAGCGAGATTCCATGTACAGCGGGTAACGCTTATCCAGTTTGACCAGAGATAAAGATGAAAAGACGAAAAGAGGAACAGGGATAACAGGAGGGCAGGATCAGCAGGATGGAAATGCTGACACAGAGGCACGGAGACACAGAGGTTTTTTATTCACGAACACCAGCCCTATCTCTCAATCTCTGTTCAGTTGTTCCGGGAGGCAGTGGAGTAGCGGTGTTTGGCCCTCGTTTGCCAGTCGTGCTTCACGTAGAGGGTGAAAAGCGGGATGTCCATGCTAAGGAAAGCGCCGACGCGCAGGGCGGTTTTGGCAGATTCGGTGGTTTCGGCGGAGACCTTGCGGAGTTCGGGAGTGATCTGCATACCCAATCCGAGGGTGATGGGGTGGTTCCTTTGCTGGACCAGCAGATACAATCCCGGTGAGACGAGCTGCCTCCAGCCGATCTGGGGTGAATTCTCGTAGGAGGAATCGGTGGCGGAAAAGCGGTAGGTAGCCACGGCGCCGAGGTCGAAAGCGGAGATGAAGATCCCCCGCAGGCCCGCGATCCCCGTTCCCCAATTCAGTTCCAGGCCCACTGGACAGGCCAGTCCGCCCACGCCTTTGGCGTCGCGGATATCGCCGCTGAGGGTTTCCGCTCCGCCGGCAAGGCCGGGATAGGAATTCAGGGCCACGGTGAAGCTGGCCATACGTTTGTAGGCATAGCTGCCCACGGGTTCCAGCACGGAGTTCATCAGGTCGCGGTAATTCACGCTGTCTTCCTCACCGGTGAGGGCGAGGGTGGAGATGAGGTTCATGAAGCGGCTCTGGGAGGCGGTTATCAGATCTTTTTCCCGGGCGATATCCACGGAGCTGGTGATTACGGAGTTCAGCAGGGGTTTATAGTCGTGAGAGTCGATGAGACGGGCCAGGCCCACGATCTCGAAGCGGTGGCGGGTGAAGAGGCGGTAGTAGTCGTTCCAGTCGTTTTCGGAAGGCAGAGTGAGGTTTGAACACTGCACCAGAAGCTTGTCGCAGGTGGAAAGATAGAGGCCCAGCCAGTCCTCGGAATCCATCTCTTCCGCTCTGGCAGCCGGATCGAGCGCCGCGAAGAACTCGGTGACAGTGGCGCAGGAATCCAGGTAGTAGCGCAGATTGGCTTCAGTAACGCGCAGGGAATCGCCGTTGAGACGCAGGGTCTGATAATCCTGAGCAATGGTTTGCAGGTAGATCTCTTTCCACACGGGTTCTTTCAGCCGCTCGCGCAGATCGGGCAGGGCCAGTTCGCCTTCGGCGTTGAGCATGTTTTTGCCCACGAGCCCGATGAGGCGGAAAAGCTGTGAACGCTGGGTTTGGCTGGCGGTGGAGACCAAGATGAATTCGTCCAGATTGCTCACATTGTGAAAGGTGTAGGCGTCGTCCAACAGGTCTCTCAGCTCCCGCAGCACGGAGAGTTCCGCGGCGGAGACGGATTCGGTTTCATCCAACAGTTCCACGGAATAGCTGAGCACCCCGAGCGGGGCTTCCTGCAGGTCGCGGTCGATGGCGGATTTCCAGAGGTCGTAGGTGGAAAGGAAGCTGCCGGAATCGATGCTGGTGAGCAGACGGGAAAGATGGGGAAAGAGATGGCGGTAATCCGAGACCAGCAGTTCATCCCGCCACTGGGAGATGGTGGAGATGAAAAGCTGCTGCTTGAAGCGCAGCAAAATGGTGTCCATCAGGCTGTAGATGAGCTTGGTGGTGGTGTCGGCCAGGGGATTGAGGGAAGGCATGGCCAGCTGAAGTTGCTCGGCCTGGGGATAGGCGTAATAGCCGCCGCTGGCTGAGCCAGGCAGAAGAGGAACGTCGTCAATTTCGGACTTCCAGCCGCCGCTGGCTTCTTCCTCCGCCGCCAGATAGTCGATCAACCATTCCGCGTAGAGCCGGTCGGTTTCCACCAGAGCGCTGGTATAGCCGATGGCGGCCAGTCCCGAAACGCTCAGCAACATCGTCAACACTGTGATCACAAAGGTTTTCATTTTGTCTCCCTGTATCAGCTTCGTGTTCTGAGTACTTGGAGATTCCAAGCGGAAGCATACTCACGGCGCCGGAATTTCCGTCAAGATATTTGTGCATTGGGAATATTTAGCCACCTCCGCCGCTGCGGGCGCACGAATTACCCGAACCCGCCCGCGGAGGCTGGAAAAACAGCGGGGCAGAGAAATAATAGAGCAGGGATGAACAGGATGAAAGGGATCATCGGGATACAAGAGAGGGTTCACGCAGGTATATCCAGTATCATGGACTCAGCAGTTTGATGGCAGAACTGAAAACGATGTCATTCCGGGCCTGGCTCCAACTGTAATCGTTATCCAGATCGCCCGGAGCGGGGAGGAAACAATTGCACTGGTGCTCCACCTCCATTGATTCGCCTTTGAAGGCGTAGACTTGCAGTAAAAAACTTTGCCCAGCCGCGTGGTGGTATCCGCCCCGCTCTGGATCTTGCGTTCCCAGGCTCCGTCCCAAAGCATACGGTACAAGTAAAAACAATATTAAGCATTCTCTCTTCGTCTCCGGGTTTCAGACTGCATGGGTTTGATTCCTGTGGCAAAAAAACAACAGCAGAGTTAGGAGGATATGATGAAATTCCTTGACAATAAAATGAGGAAATAGCATAATTGCGTTGTATGATTCGCCGGGGTTGGGAAATTAGCGTCTAATCCGGCTTTGAGGGGAAAGGCGCACGTCCCGGCCGCGGTGGTGCATCGATCCGGACTGGCGGCGTTGGCGAAGCTGGCGCGGGACCAGTGGCAGACAGCGCGGGAGGTTATATGCGCCTGTCCAAGATACTTTTTCGCCTGCTGGCGATCGTCCTGATCGCCAGCTTGATCAATTCCTGTGTTCATCAAGGCTGGTTCGAGCAACCTACCAGCCATCCGCCCAAGTTTACCGGGAAGACGGTGCAACTGATCCACCCCAGTGCGCAATACGCTCACACTTTCATGACCAACATCGCCTTTGACGGCACCACGCTCCAGGGGACTGTGTTCAAGGGTGGGAACGAGCAGTACGCCCAGGAAAAAAACATGATCAGGGCTTATCTTAAGCCGGAGGCAGTACTTCCGGATTCTTTGACCGCGAGTTTTGCCCTGCCTTATGAGCAGATAGCCAAGCTGGAAGTGTATGACCTCGATCTGGGGAAATCGGTTTTCAACTCCACCCTGGTAGGGCTGGGTGTGGCCGGTGTGATTTCCGCCCTGTTAGTTGTGTTGACCATTCTGCTTCTCATCGCGGCAATTTCAAGCTCATGTCCCTTCGTCTATGCCTATGACGGCGAGGGCTATAACTTCGAGGGTGAGATCTATGGCGGAGCGGTGTTTCCCAGCATGGAACGCGAGGATTGGCTCGCCCTGCCCAGCCTGCGGTCGCTGGACGGGCAGTATCTGCTGAAGCTGGCCAACGAAGCCAAGGAGATCCAACATACCAACCTCGCTGAGCTGCAGGTGGTTGACCATCCCTTGGGAACGGAACTATTGGCCGATCAGCAGGGTAATTTCCACACGATCGGGCAGGCAGCCGCGCCGCTGACCGCGCTGTCGCTGGCGGGAAACGATCTTCTGCCCTTGGTGGGTGAAAAGGATGAAGCCAGATTCATGGGTGAAAGTTTGCTGAGCAAGGACATGAACGTGGACGGCGTGGAACTGAGCTTTGCCAGGCCGGCCCAGGTGAGCTCCGCGAAACTGGTGTTGAGAGGCAGGAACACGCAATGGCTGGAATACGTCATCGGCGAGGGTTTGGACTTGTTCGGCGGCAGCTATGACAGTTGGTACGAATCGCAGCAGGCCAGGGATTTTATACCCCAGTGGTATCAAGCACAAAACATCCCCCTGGCTGTGTACGTAAAACGCGACGGAGCCTGGCAACTGGCTGACCGCGTCCCCGCGCCCGGGCCCATGGCGGACCGGGAAATGGTGGTGCCGCTGGATCTGCGGGGCATCCGCGGGGATGAGATCGAAGTGAAGCTGGAGTTTGGCCCCGGATTTTGGGACATCGACTTCGCGGGGCTGGACCTTTCGCCCGACCGGGAAATTCATCAGACCACAGTGAGGCTAAACAAAGCCACCGACCAGGATGGAAGGGACGTGAGCGCGATGCTTCTGGATGGCGATGACAGCTACCTGGTGCAAGCCAGGGTGGGCGACACGGCGCAACTTAGCTTCGCGGCGCCCGCGGCCAGGGAAGGCTGGGACAGGTCGGTTTTCCTGCACAGCCAGGGACATTACAAGATCATCCGCGATAGCGGCGGGGTCCCCAACCTGGCAAAAATCAAGTCTCTCTGGAAACCTGGCGGCCTTGGCAAATTCTCCCGGGAATTATTCCAGTCTCTGCTCGGAAGCAGCCAGACTGGCACCTTTGCCGCCAGCACTGGAGGTGGGTGATGAGCAGAGCATTATTACGCAGTTGCCTGGGCCTCATAGTTCTTACCCCGGCCCTGGGCTTGCAGGCTTTGGGTGAGGTCAGGACCTCCACCCTTGATTCCGCCATACCGCATTCACACTTGAGCCTGATCCAGGGTACGGCGATCTCGACAAACAAGATCTTGGACCCGCCTTCCACGGACGAAATTGGTATCACTGTCAGTACACGTGGCGGGATGTTGGGCATCAAGGTCATTCCCAATCTGGAGTTGGGAGCCTGCGTGTTGATCAACACGGTTGATCTTGAGTTGAACAATACGGGTAATCTGGCGGGGGAACTGAGCGCCAAAGTGCTGTGCTGGCAGGAAGGGCCCCACTATCTGAGCGTGAAGCCTACCTTCATCATTTCACAAGGCAAGACTACCAATACAAACGCAACGGAGAACTGCCAAGCCCGAGGCTTCAACCTGCCTGTGCTCTATTCGCTGGATACCTGGCGGAATCTGAGCGTGAACGCATCAGCCGGGGTCAATTGCGAATGGGCGAAAGTTTTGGTCGACTACACAGACCCCGTAGACAATGATTATGAGATCGGCCCCGTCCCGCTGCTGCACGGGCAGGTGAACATCAACGTGGAGGCCACATACGGCATGTTCTATCTGATCCCGGAAGTAGGAATCTGCGTTGCCGACGGCAAAGACTTGGGAGTCAAGGCAGTGTTTAGTTATGGTTTCACCATCGGGATGAAATGGTAGACGCCGGGAATTGCTCCCGGCGTCTGTATTCTTGGATATATCTGTATATTAGAGGAAGCGTTTGACCACTTCCAGCACTTCCGGCAGGTCCATGCCGATGTTTTGGAGGTGCTGAAGGGTGGGTACACCCGCGGGGGTCCAGCCCTTGCGTTTGTAAACGGCGTCGATGAGCTGCTGATACTGGTCTTCTCGGTAAGCGCGCAGCAGGGCCATCTTTTCCAGAGTGGACTTACCGGCAGGGTCGATGCCCTGTTTGCTTTGCAGCAGGCCGTCGTAGCGTTCCTGCCGTGAGAGGTATTCCTCTTCGGTTACGGGGCCAACGGCGCGGTAGGGCGGCACGTCGTCGACCCGGCGGCCTTTGCCCATGCGCATGCAGAACACTTTTTGGAAATTGTAGACCCGCTCGGACTGGCGGATCAGCTCATGCTTGTCCAGCGCCTTGCCGGTGATGGCGGTATAGATGTCGATGTAGTTGGCCACATGTTCCGGTACCTTGGCGGGTTCGTCGGTTTCGGCGTTGTTGGCGGGTTCAATGTCGTTCCAGGGCAGTTTGCAGAGACCCTGGAGGCCAAACCAGGTGCGGAACATCGGGAAATAGTGCAGCGCCTCGGCTTTGTCCTCGAAAGTGGGGATGCGGTTGTTCACCATATCCATGAAGATCAGCCAGGCTTCGTCGTGCTGCGGGCCTTTCAGGGCGAGGGTGTAGCCGCCCTGCTGGGCGAGCGATTCCTTGGACATATACTGAGAGTATTCCAGGCCCTTGGCTTCCATCCCCATGTCCTGCAATAGGTTGGGGTCAGCACCGTAGTCCCGGGCGAAGATCTCTTTCATCTTGCGCACGCCCTGGCCGACGATCAGGCCAAAACCCTCGCCGCGCGCCATCTGGTGGATCAGTTCGAACACGCCGTCGGCATTGCCCCAGCTGAGGTCGATACCGCCGGTGCGCTGCAGGTTGAGGATCCCGTATTCGAAACATTCCATGGCGAAAGCGCAGCTTGTGCCAAAGGAGATGGTGTCGATGCCGTAGGTGTCGCAGTAGAAATTGAGTTCCACCACGTCACGGGCGTTCCAGATGCAGAGGTTGGAGCCGCAACCGCCCACGGTCTCATATTCGGGACCGTCGACCGTGACTGGTCTCCCCTGGTAGGGACCGGTGCGGGGAATGAAGCCGTCCACCGCTTTGCAGCAGGAAAGCGAGCAGCCGTACCAGCAGCCGTCGGGCATGTTTTGGGTGAAAAGGCTCTTGAATTCCCAGGAGGCGAGGCCTTTGGATGCTTCATCCTGGCCGTATTTGAAGTTCTTGATCGGCAGCAGGTCATAATCGTTCATGATCTCCACGAGGTGGGCGGTACCCACTTCGCGCATCTGGCACTGGGTGGCATCGCCGGCCTCGATCTCTTTGTGGAGCTTCAGGCCTCTCTGCTGCAGGGTTTCCATGTCCACGGGGTTGTTGGTGTCACCCTTGAGGCCGGAGTATTTCACCACCAGCGCCTTGATGTTCTTGTCGCGAAAAACCATGCCGGTGCCGCCGCGTCCGGCCTGTTTGAGGCGGGCCACCTGGCGGCGCTTGTCCCAGAAGGAAAAATTGAGGCAACTGATGGGTACGTGTTCCGCTCCCCGTCCGGATGAGACTACGGAAACGAACTGGTGGCCGTCCGGGCTGTCCGCAAATTCCTTAATCAGTTCCTCGGCCAGGATGTGGCTGTTGGTGTCTTCATCCGGAGCGGTGAGGATCCGCACCATGCCTTTGTCGCCGTCGATGAAGACGATCACTTCCTCGTCCGCCTTGCCCTGGAGCTCGATGGCGTCCCAGCCGGAAAATTTGGAGTAGGGGCCAAAATGGCCGCCCACATTGCAATCCACAGGGATGCCGGTGAGGGGGGAAATAGTGGTGACGATGGATTTGCCGCTGCCGGGATAACTGGTGTTGCCGCAGAGCGGTCCGAAGCCAATGCAAATCTCGTTTTCGGGATCGTTCCACTTCGTGCTGTCCTTCACTCCGTGCCACATCAGCCAGAGGTCGAAACCCTTGCCGCCGATGAATTTGTCGATCATCTGCTGGCTGACCGGTTTGGACTCGATCTGCTTCGAACCCACGTTCACATAGAGGGTGCGGCGGTTGTAACCCTTGTCCACGGGCTTGAGTTCATATTTGTATTCCGCGAGTAGTTTCCTGTCTTGCATGTCAATTCTCCTTTTCCACGATGCGGATGGCGTCGGCGGGACAGCTTTGGGTGCAGATGCCGCAGGCCACGCATTTGAAGGGCACAGTCTGGCCCGTGTGTGTGAACATCGAGCCGGTGGGGCAGACCGCCACGCACATGTAGCAGCCGATGCAAAGCTTGGCGTTGAGCATCACCACACCCTGGGCGTTGATGCTCAGGGCCTGGGTGGGGCAGGTTTGCACGCAGGTTTCGCACTGGTTGCAGGCGTTCATCGCGATGCTGCCGCCCGCTTCGCTGATGCGTATTCGCGACAGCGCGGGGTCGTCAGTTTTAAAATAGGTGCTGGAGCACGAGCCTTCGCAGGCATGGCAGGCGATGCAATTTTCCGGATAAGTTTGAAGCAACTTCTTCATGATCCACTCCTTGGCAGGTATTCTCTTTGAAAAACCATGTTCTTTGTTTCCGGCTGGACGTCAATCTTTATTTTGGAGTTCGGTCCGGACGCGCGCGGCGATCGAAGCGGCGTCCAACCCAGCCAGTTTGTAAAGGTCTTGGGAGGTGCCGCTATCGGAGTAGCCCGATACGCCGATCTTCACGAGGCGGGCGCAGAGGCCTTCCGCGATGAGCCTGTCGGCGATCACGGAACCGAGGCCGCTGTGCACGTTATGGTCCTCCACGCTGAAGATCAGTCCGGTCCGGGCTGCCTGGCGCAGAACCTCAGTGCCGATCAGCAGCGGGCTGGAGACAAACACCAGCTGCAGGTTGATCCCTTCGCCGCGGAGCGCGTCCACGGCGTCCACGGCGTAGGCGGCGGGGGTTCCTGTCACGAACAGGGTGGCTCTGGTTCCGGCACGGAGAATGTCCTCCCTGCCGTACTCGAAACTGTAGTCCGGCCCGTAAAAGGGCTGTCCGTCTTCGCCGCGGATGATGGGCAGTTTGGAACGGCCCATGGTGACTACATAGTTTCCGGGCTTGTCGATCAGCCAGCGGATCACGCGGTCGGTCTGGTTGGGATCAGCGGGGCAGATGAGGCGGAAACTGAAGAGGTTGCGCAACAGGCCGATGTAGTCGATGCACTGATGCGTTTTGCCGTCTTCGCCCACATCCAGGCCCACGTGGGTGAGGGTCACCTTGAGGTTGGTGTGGTTGATGTCGTTCAGGCGCTGCGGATTGTAAACCTCGTCCAGGCCGAACATGCCAAAATCCGCCCAGAAGGTCTGGATCCCGCAGCTGGAGAGGGCTCCGCTCAGTACGGCGGCATGGTGTTCCATGATGCCGGTTTGGATGAAGCGGTCAGGACTCACACGGGCGAAATCGCCGGTCTTGACGCTGCTCTGCAAGTCGCAATCCACCACCACGATGGGGGTGGGGTTGGCGCTGTTGATCCTGGCCAGATCAGCGATGGCGCTGCCCCAGGCGCCGCGGTTGTCGGTGCTCTGCTCATAAACTGTGGGCTGTCCCGGCTGCAGGGTGCAGCTCAGGGCAAAGCTGCTGTGGTCCGGTTTGGCGTGGGAGGCGGAAAAATTCTCTCTGAGCCGGCGATAAAGCTCCATGTGGTTGGGTTGCCCCAAAATCTTCAAAGCTTCATCCAACAGCTCTTCCGACAGCGCTGAGCCGTGGTATTTGGCCAGGTTTTCCATGAAGGGAACGCCCTTGCCCATCACGGTGTGGGCCAGGATCATGGTGGGAACTTCGGATTCCCGCGCGTTTTCCAAGGCGGAGAAGATCGCTCCAAAGTCGTGTCCGTCGATCTCCAGCACTTTCCAGCCGTCGGATTCCCAGTTGCTGCGGATGTTCTGAGGCATCACGCCGGAGATGTCTCCGCTGATCTGGAGGCGGTTGTAGTCCACGATCGCGGCGAGGTTGTTGAGCCCGAATTTCACGGCGAAACGCCGGGCTTCGGAGATCTGGCCTTTTTGCTGCTCGCCGTCGCCCATGAGGGTCCAAACCCTGTAGGGAACCTGCTTGATCCGGGAGGCCAGCGCCATGCCGGCCGCGGCGGAAAGTCCCTGTCCGAGGTTGCCGCTGCTCCACTCCACCCCTGCCACCTCACGCTCGATGTGTCCCTCGAAGCTGCTGCCCGCAAGGCGAAATTGTGAAATGGCCTCGTTGATATCGTGATACCCGGAAAGCGAAAGGGCTGCATAGACGCCGGGGGAGATGTGGCCGTTGCTCACCACGATCCTGTCGCGGTCTTCCAGGCAGGGCTTGGCGGGGTCATGTCTGATCACGCTGTAAAGCGCCAGCAGGATGTCGATGCAGGACATCGAACCGCCGGGATGGCCGGACGCGGCCAGGGTGGTCATGCTCAGGATGGCGGCACGGGCTTGGGAGGCCTGGTCTTGCAGGCGGGAAATGGTTGCGTTGTCTGTCATTTTCACCTCATTATCTCCAAAAAAAGAAATGGCGGTTTGACCCCATTGTGGCAAGGCAAACCGCCTGAAAACTTGGTGGAGCATAGGGGGATCGAACCCCTGACCTCATGACTGCCAGTCATGCGCTCTCCCAGCTGAGCTAATGCCCCACATGCCGGATAGCTTTGGCGACGTTTCCTGAAAGGCGGCTTTTCTGTCAAGCGGAAAAACTTATGGCCGGGCCAGCTGAGGCGGCGCTGGTGTGGTCAGGGACTGAGAATGCTGTCCAATTCCTCTTTCAGCCTGATGTATGAATCCGCGGCTGCGGTCTTTCGTGTGGCTCCGGTCACGATCCTGATGTCATCGCCCTTCCACCGCCATTTTCCGTCGCCGGAAGAGACAAAATACACAATCCTGCTTTGGTCCGGAAGCTTGGTAAATTGCTTCAAACCCCGGTTGAACAACAGCCAGGCTTTCAAGCTTTCCATCACGATGAGGGCGTCATAGTTCACCCCCGCGATTTCCCCGGGGCTGGCAACCACGCGCACCGAAACATCGTAATCCTTGGAGTAGTCAGCTCTGATCAGCTCGGTCAGGTCTTTCTTGTGTTGGGTATCCGCGCCTTTGAGCATCACCACCAGGAGCGTGGGTTTCGCGCCGTCCGCTATCCTGCCATCAGCGGATTCCTGGGGCGCGCTGCAGGCCGCGACAAACAGCAGCGCGATCAGCAACAACAAATGAACTGGTTTTTTCATGATCATCTCCTCGTCAATTAACAAGTTCCCGATCGCGGCGATTTCTGTCAATTGAACTTTTCTGGACGTGGAGGCCGGGCCCTGTTTCACGCCGTTGCGGAAGGTGGATAGATTGCTGACTTTACTTGATCAGTCCTTCCTGGCGGTAGAATTTACGGAAGTCTTTGATACCCATTGTCTTGTCTGTCATAACATCTGCCGGAACTATTGCCGGATCATCCAGGATATGTTGCAGATCCCAGGGTGGTTTCACAAACAGTTTTGTTCCAACATGCTTGTGTTCGAAAGCCTGTACCGGACAATAGAAGGAGCAGCGCATACAGAAGGTGCAGTGCCAGCCGAAACGGAACCTCCCCCCTTCCAGATGGATATTGCCGGTGGGGCAGTTGCGTACGCACAAACCGCACTGGGTGCAGGAATCACTCACCTTGAGGTAGTGTCCAAAGATGTGCGCTCCCAGGTGTTCAGTGCGTATCAGCGTGCTTAATATTTGTGTTTTCCAGTCCGCGGGCAAAATCTTCTTCTCTCCCTGGATCAGGGCGTTGGCGATCTGATCTGCTTGTTTACGAGCCATCTGCGCGCACATTTTGATAAAGGGATCGGAATAGCGGATCGCAAAATTAGATGGCATCGGAACTAAATTTTCATATTGCAGCACCAGGTTCTTGCGGGCAAGCAGGCGTTTCAGCACTGTGGTGATGCCTCCCTCGGCCACTGGACTGCCGCAAGTCTTGAGGATGAAACTCTTGCGAGGAGTCTGGAAAGCAGGTAGCGCACGGATGATCTTTTCCACCAGGGGAGGAGGATTGAAGGCGTGCACCGGAAAGGCGATACCAATCATTCCGGCAGCTGGAAATATATCTGGAGAGGGGTGATGCACCAGCTTCTCCATCGGATAGGATGATGCCTGCACTCCTTTCTCCACCAGGGATCTGACCACAGCATCAACCGCAAAGCTGGTGTTGCCCGTACCACTGAAAGTTAAGATCAGGACGTTGTTCATAGTCGCTCCATGCATTTGAGTTCTGAAATTAGCACAAGCCATAACACACAGCATTTCGTCAAGTAATAATAAATATAAACTGACACCCAAAGCTGCAAGTTGTGACACAAGGGGAAAGTGGGGATAAGGCTTTGATTGGTGGTTAGTTGCGATGGACTGGCCTTGGAAATGTCCAAGCGCCTATTTGGACGTTTTTGGACTGGTTTGTGACAGTTTTACTGCAAATTTGGATAGCGTTTGGACAGGGTTTGGAAAGAGCAGTTGGGAAATCGGAACTTTGAAATTAGAAAAACCGCAATTGGAGTGCGATTGTGCCGATCAGGAAAGCTCCGTAATTCCAATCTGAGTCTAAAACCAGAACCGGATAGTCTATATTAAATGGTTGGAGGATAATCTGTTGCCTGTGGTGGTCGATCTGCACCTTCTTGATGGTGAGACCATCGTCAGTCCTTACAACTGCAATTTTATCGTCTGCATCTTCCCAGCTTTGATTGCTCTTTATGACCACTATGTCCTGATGCTGGATCACAGGCTCCATGCTACTGCCATTTACTTGAAAGACAGTGTATTGCTTGGGGTTACCGGGTAGGAATGAGACTGGTAACTGAATCTGACCCATCTGACTCCACTCGTCTTTGATCTCCATGGGAGGTCCGGCAGCTATCTCTCCTACTATGGGAAAGGTGATAGACCGAGAGGGAT
This sequence comes from uncultured Candidatus Cloacimonadota bacterium, assembly GCA_964631015.1. Taxonomy (GTDB): domain Bacteria; phylum Cloacimonadota; class Cloacimonadia; order Cloacimonadales; family Cloacimonadaceae; genus Syntrophosphaera. The sequence goes on from CAZVXH010000023.1 coordinate 13,139, forward strand.
CGAAGTCCTGGTTATTTATTGGATGAAGGATTGGTGAGATTATTGTGGGGTTTGTGGTATCTTGGTTGGTAGGAGCCTGATTGGATAGGATAAGCTCTTGAAACTCGTCTTTAGCATACATAGAGCCGCTTCCCGTAAAGAGCCAGTGGATATTGATCTGATCTTTGGAGAGGGCTTCCAAGAACTCAGGATCGGGATATCGCTCGTTAAGCTTGTAGCGGGAAAGCGATGCACGGGAGATGCCATACTTAGTGGCAAACTGGTAATCCTTGAGGCGCATGGCCTTAATCACCAGGCTAAGGCGTTGTCCGATAGTCGGTTTATTCATCATGGTCTCCATACAGTAACTTTGCTATTGACTATATCCGCACGGCTGCAAGATTAGTTCCAGATGCCATTCTGCTGCAGAGCGGATTGGAGTCAATACTAAAGTGTATATTGTGACCCAGGTGGATTATAAAGTATTGCCGGAGAATGCGTAAGAAAGCTGGCAAACTCGCAGAAAGGACTTCCCAAGGTTCTGCGCTTGTGGTTGTTAGCACCCTACTAATACATAAGAGAGGTGTAGAATGACTACCAAGAAACGCAACCAATCGGCAGTGCAGAAACGAGCAGTTCAGAGCAATGTCCAAGCGGGTACCCCTGTCCAAGCGGGGGTGGGAATGAGGCTTAACTCATTGATAACTATGATGAGAGGCCAAAATGTCCAAGCGCTTGACCGCATTTTTCAGGATTCCAGACTGAAATGTCCAAGTGGGTCGCAGTTTTTGAAGGACTTGGACATGGACATGAAAGTCGATTTTATCTGGTTACCTATTGATAGAGTAGCCATGCTGCTGAACAAGAATCTGAAGACGATCAGGAGAATGGTAGATGCCGGGAAGCTTACCGCACTCAAGCATCAGATACCAACCAAGAACGGAGCCACGATCAAGACCTTTGTTCTGGCTACCGAAGAGATCATCCTTGCTGAGTATGCCAGATTCAGAGATAGCCTGCTTAAACCGGAACTTTACTTTGAGGAAGTGATCGAACTGGGAGAGCATAGCTACCCCAGTGTATTTCTGGTCTATTATGAGAATGAAGTAAATGCCAAAGCTGATAGTACTGAGAAAGTGATTGCTTTCACCGGAGGTTCCGATGTATCCATATAATGGCAGACCAACCGAGGAGTTCCTCAGGGACTATAATCTCAAGCTGAGGGAATTGCAGGAACTGATTGAAAGTCAAGGGATGAACCTTCAAATCAAACCTGGTGGCAGATGTGTAGTAGTGCCAGCTACAAGTAAGGATACTGAGACAATAGATAAGAGCCACTTGATCAGCTACAGTCAGCAGTATAATGCCAATACGATAGACTCAGAAGATACCGAGACAACCGAAGCTGTTTATGAGACCTACGAGGACTATCTGGATTTTGAGCGCAAACTCGCTCTGATCCATGAAGCCAAAGACAGTGATATCGTAGTCGATTTCTCGGCTGAGTTTCTTGATCTTGCTCCTATAATAGAAGAGAAGCTGATGTTCAAGGAAGAAGCTCAACTCTATGGAAGATTCTGCCAGGAGGTGATCCGAATCCTGAACGGTGCCTCATCCAAGACCATCGCCTGGAAGCAAATCACCAAAGACTACAACAACAGCAAGCTGGTGGCAGAGCTGCGTTACAAGAAAGGACCCCGCAAAGAACGAGCACTGCGGGAGTGGCTCCGCAACTACTATGACAACAAGGTGGATATGTATGCTCTGCTCCATAAGAGTAAAGGGCAATACAAAGACCGTAAGATCACTTATCAGGAACAGCAATACCTCCTGCATCTGCTGCTCAACCCCAATCGTATCAAGATCGGTTCTGCCATCGTCAACCTCAAACAGATGGCCAGAACTGGAAGGATAGAGTCCGTGACCCATGAACGAACCTTGAGAAGATGGTGCGAAGAATGGGCTGCTACTCATCCGGCTGAGTGGCATCAAGCTAGGGATGGCAGTAAGTTTGTCTCGGAGCGGATCATCAAGTCCATCCGCAGAGATGATAGTAGTCTGGGAGTGGGACAGGTCTGGGTAGCAGATGGACATACCCTCTCCTTCGATATTCTCAATCCTCAGACCGGCAGAGCCCAACGCATGACGATGATCATGGTGATGGATTGGGCAAGCCGATATCCTGTGGGAGCATCACTTGCCTTTACCGAAGATAGCCAGCATATCCTGACAGCCTTCCGCAATGGCTTTATCAACTGCGCTCAGATCGCCGATAACAATAGCGGAACGATGGCGGTGCTACCCAAGTATGTCTATCTGGATAACGGCAAAGCATTCCGAGCCAAACTATTTCATGAGAGATGGGAAGAGCATGACCTGAACAAGGAACTGGGTGGTATCTTCCCTCGGCTCAATATCGGAGTAAGATTCGCCGAGAGCTACAATGCCAAAGCCAAGATCATCGAACGCTTCTTCAAGACCTTCCAGGAGCAGTTTGAGCGGTTCATCACTACCTTTAGAGGCGCATCGATTGACGACAAGCCATCTGTGCTGAATCGCAATGAAGTCTGGGCTAAGAAGCTCTATACCGGTAAGCCACCGACTATTGAAGAGACGATGCAGATGATCGCCTTCTACGTACGCTTCTGCTATGGAGAGACACCGCATACCTCACTTAACAGACGCACACCTTATGAAGTCTTCAGTGCTGCCAGGATAGCCGAGAGTCGCCAGATAGAGATCTCCAGGCTCAACTTCCTGATGATGGCGATGGAGCGCAAGAATATCCGCGCGGAGGGTATCAGACTGGATAAGAAGGTCTACTGGCACCGGGAACTGGTTAATCATGTGGGACAGCCCTGTATCATCCGGTTCGATTACAGCGATGCCAGATGGATAGTGGTCTATGATAAGAACGATGTATTCATCTGCCAGGCAGCACTCCGCAAGACGCAGCATCCGTTCATTGAGGTCTCGATGGATAAGGCAGTCTCACATAAGGAACTCAACAAGGAGTACAAAGAGATCAAGGGCCTCAGGCGGGAGAAAGAACGCAATGCTAAGAAGTGGGTGGTGAACTCACAGAAAGCGGTTGATAGAATCTTGAGCAACTCCACAGCCAAGCAGGAGAAACTGGAGGATCAGGGTGCCAGAGCGCTTTTCAATAGTCCTCCCATGCTGGAAGCGCCGCCCAAGGATAGTGACGAGATCATCGAGGAGATGACCAGAAAGATGATGATGAGACTGCCCAAACATCCGGATATGCTGAGTCAGGAACAACGGGAACAGCTTGATCCCAAGGAAAAGGAGAGATTGGCAGAGCAGGAGCGGGATAGGATAATCCTCAAGGAAATCAAAGAATCATTCGAACGTATAGGACTCGAATACCAGACCAGTAATGATAAACCTCCCCTGGAGTTTGCGATAGGCTTCAGCCAAACAGCCAGAGAGTACTACAAAGCTCAACAACGAGCCCATGCAGAACAAGAAGCATCAGATAAAGATGAAGCTACCACTTCCACCACAACAACCGCTGATGCAGTTACAGAAACTGATGATCATGATCCAACGGAAACGATCTCCAACCCAGCAGAAGTGCCTGATGATAAGCAAGCACAGGATGATGCCAGGACTGGGCAGTCACCCTTCGCACACCTCTCTAGAGCAGAACTCCTCAAACGCATCGGGATAAATTAATAGGAGGATAACATGAAACAGGGAACACTCGTCAGAACGCAGAACGTGATAGCCGCAGACAAGTGCATCGAATACCTGCAAACCCGACCCAAGCTGGAGATGGTGGGACTTGGCTTGCTCTATGGCAGACCGGGACTGGGAAAGACCACTTATGCCAGTCGTATAGCTTTCAGTAAGGGCTATTTATATCTCCGGCTGGAGGCGACTACCACCCCTAAAGCCTTTGCCACCAAGCTGCTCTTCGCCTTATACAAGAGGTTTGGTATGGGAGATTACATCCCATACGGAACAGCTAACGATCTCTTCATGATGTGTATAACGGTTCTGGAGGATCACAAGGATACGATCATAGTTGTTGATGAGATAGACTACGCTTTCCGGCATCCCCAACTCCTAGGTGCAATCAGGGATATAGTGGATGTGACCACAGCAATAGTGATTTTGGTCGGGATGCAGAATGCCAAGGACAAACTCAATCAGATCAACGAGTATTACTTCGATAGATGCAACTTCTTCTATGAGTTTCAAGACCTACCCAAGAGGGACATAGCTCAGTTATGCAGTGAGATCATGGAGATCAAGTTCCATCCGGATATTGTTGAATATGTTCACTTCCACTCCTGCGGCAATGTCCGTAAAGCCATGAAGCTAATCCGATCAGTGGAAGAGATAGGTAGATACAAGAATCTTGAGGTAATCTCCCAGGCAGATCTGGATGATTGAGGTCAGAATGACGGATAAAGAACTGATCCTCAACTTCATCAGCCAATATGATCGCCCGTTCAATGCGGAACTTATCTCCAAGCTGACCAGTGTTAGCAAGGAAGCTGTAGATAAGCTACTGCCCGAAATGCTCCAAAGCCAAGCAATCAAGCAGATTGAAGATAGTCCTCCCATCTACGTCCGAGCCAACCGCTACCAAGCCAGGATCGGTTGTCAGCACTACAAGGGCTGGACTTTCAGCATAGCAGATGCTCACAGGCTTTTAGATATCCTGGAACAAGGCAGTTACAAGTCTATCCGTGAGATTGCTCAAGTCATCGGAAAGTCCCGACAGTGGGTCTATATCTATCTGGAGGCTCTGGCATCAATTGAAGTAGTTGACCTTAGGCAGCACGTATATGTGGTTATCTCCCGCCAAAACGTGCCCAAGATCGGCAGAAAAGTCCAGAAAGGTATATTGGGTCAACTCAGGAACTTGAACAAGGTAGGGTATTATAGATTGCTGGAGTAGATCGAAGTATAATGGAACAAGAACTGACCATATTCTGGTTAGTCATGATTTCGACGTGAATTCAGATACTCATGCAATCACATGATTAACAAGGCATTAACATATGCAGTTAAATGGCGCTGACTTCACCATCAACAAGGAAGCTAATAAATGGTTTGACATAATTTGATCCCTTTTATTAATGTGATTTGCAGTGTTTGTCAGAGGTTGGTACTTGTTATTTCTACGGACACTGAGTACGGCTTATGGCATAATTGACAGATAGTTCAAGGAGTTGAATGTGGATGACAGATGGCTTTCCGTGACGGAAATTAGCAAATACTTGGGCATCACCAAGGACTCTGTGTATAAATGGGTAAAAGAAAAAGGCATGCCAGCTCACAGATTGGGCAAGCTTTGGAAGTTTAAAACAGACGAAATAGATGTTTGGATGAGGCAAGGTGGAGCGGTCGGAGAGAATAGTGACCATAAAACCGATCATGTATCTTGAGTGATTGTTGTCATCCCAATGAAGGTTGAATTATCACATGGACGTAAAGAAAGTAAACATAGCTATAGATTTCGGCACCACCAACACTCTAGTAGCCACTTTTGAAGATAAGCCAAACATATTGAGGCTCCCTGGAATTAGCTACGAATTGTGTGGGATCGATTTGATCCCATCAGCAGTCGGATATTCTAACGATAAGGGTAGAACTCAAATCTCCATCGGAAAAGAAACAGGAAAACTTCCAGAATGCACCATTGTAAGAAGGATGAAGAGGCTGGCAACGACAAGAAGATACAAGCAGATTCTTGGTAACGAGGTTTCTTATCGTCAAGCCACAAAGGATTTCTTGGAGCATCTCATTAACGCATTGAGATACAGGTTTTTACAAAGTGAAATCGGAACCATTGTGTTTACTGTACCTGTAGATAGTTATGACACATACAGAGCGATAATCGATGAAGTATGTGAGAAAACTCGGGTGTACTTATATCATGTAGTTGATGAATCCACAGCTGCAGCGTTAGGCTATGAAATTCCTGTTTCAAACGACAGCCCCTATATGATAATTGACTTCGGCGGAGGCACAATTGATGTATCGGTTGTAAGACTTACCCGAAGAGGGACTAGTAACGCAGTAAATGTGCTTGGAAAATCCGGTGCAGATTTCGGTGGCACAGATATCGATGAATGGATTTTAGCGGACTTCATCACAAATCAAGGGTTGAAAGATTCCCTATCTAAATACATCGAAAATGAAGCACTCAGAAACAGCATAGAACGTATGAAGATCGATTTGTGCAATCGTGGTGCTGGCAACATAACATTTAATGACGAGGCTGGCGATTTTACAATCAATGCACAATACACCAATACGCAGTTCAATGACATTCTAAATAAAAACAGATTTCAAGTTATGATTCAAAGCACAATTGACAATGCTCTCGACAATGCCTATGAAAATGGGGTGAAAAAACGAGACATTGCCCAAGTGCTGGTAGTTGGCGGATCTTCACAAATACCTCTGTTTCTGGATATTATAAAAACCAACTTTCCACACAGGGTTAAAGAACAAGATCCATATGGAGCAGTAGTCAGGGGCGCTGCCAACTATCTGAATGGAAGAATCATCGAGGATTTTTTACATCATCACTACGCTCTTCAATATCTTGATAAAAAACGTAATCTATATGACTATGAAGTAATAGTGCCCGAGGGCACTAAGTATCCGGCTAAGAATATTAAACGACTGATCGTTACTCTCCCCTTTAGTGGGCAAACAAAAGCGGAGTTAAAGATCTTCGAAGTCGGTAAATATATGAATGAAGACAGTGAACTCAGCGGTGTTTATTATGGAAAGGATGGCAAGCTAATGACGCAACGTGAAGATGTGAACGTTGAGACATCAAGAGTACCATTGAACGAAAACGCGGCGGATTTTATCCACATAGATCCGCCATCGGTGAAGGATGAAGATAGGTTTGAGGTTTTATTTTCCGTAGACAGCGAGAGAATGCTTCGAGTTTCTGTAAGGGACTTGAAAGTCAATTCATGGTTGATGCAAGATAGAATAGTAGCCAGGTTGAAGTAATGGAATACATCTTCTTGTTCATTTTTATCGGCTTACCCCTATTGTGGCTACTTGGTACTTTATTGACTTCAAAAGCATTTTGGGAATTCGTGGGTAGTGTTGTTGCTTCTGGTGCGATCTTAGCTGCAATAGGGGGGCTAATCGGGCTATTCATTAATGGTATGAACTCAACTGAGGGTTCGCCATTCATGGATAAATACGGCCTTTACCCTAGTCCTTATCTTAATCTGCTTGTCTGGCTCGGGATATTAATCGGACTTAGTTTTCTTAGCGTACTCTCACTATTCTTACTCAAGCTAATACTCCGTATGGTCAAGCATTTCGTGCTATTCATGACGGGTCTTTTCAAATCGATAATGTCGATTGTTTGGCTGCTTTGGAATAGAGAGTCCAGATTTCTCAACTCATTTAACAGCATATCATTCCCAATACTACAAAGCATGGTTATAGAAACTTTGAGGCTGTGTAAAGTAGAATCTGCCCTACTGCGTATTGCTCAAAACTCATTAAGCAGGAGACTTGAGATTGTACGAGGTCACATAACATCTTACAAAGAGCACTTGGATGCTCTTAAAGAAGTCAATTGGGCATTGGGAGATGACGAGGTCTTTCATCAATTCTTTTGCTATTGTAATAAATCCCATAAACTATATCTGATACTTGATGGATTGGGCTATGGCAAAGATAGATATACTTCCAAACAATGCTCAGCAATCATTGAATACTATGTCCCCCACACACGTGATGCACAATGTGCAGGGACAAACGATTTAAAGGGAGTATTCTCTGATTATTGGGAGAAAGCCTTGGCATCAAAGATTAGCCGGACTTTTACCTTGGCATACTTGCTGAATAGAAGTAAGTTTGACAAGTTCAAGTCAACCCTGATTGTAACAACAAATCCTTCTGAGGCAATTGAGAAGATTAAGCATGAATACTCCCTAAAGAAATTGAACGCCAAAAGTAAAGCAGAAGTTGAAAGATTGCTTGATAGGGAGAAGGATGAGTTACGGAATGTCTATTCGTCTGATCTGTTCAACGATTGTGAAGATTATGTGGGTGATGTCAAACCAGTTTTATACGATTTGTTATACAGTAGTAGTTTTGACCCTACTAAAAGCATAGTACTCACGTCGTTGACGGAGGAAAACAGGATATCGTTCGATTTTTCGAAAGATACCGCAAGAATTCAAGATGAACTGAAAGATCAGTTGGCTAAGCTGATAGACTCTGACTCGATAATGAAAGCCAAAAGCATAGCAAACCAAAGCATAAGTAAACTGGTCGACTGGAGCAGGCTTGGATACACACTGGAAACAGCAGTATCAAGATCTGTTGATTTTGATAAAACTAACAATGCTATAGCACTTGCCTTTAAATCGAAGAATTATCATCTTATAAAAGCTGCACTTGCGTACATAGTTAAGAGCTATGACCCAAGATGGATTGGGTTAATCCCCATTTATTCGACTCCAGGATGCATTAGTCCCATGATAGCTAAAGCTCTGTCCAATAAATCATCCCTTAGAGCCTTAAATTACATCGCATCGATAAAATCATCGACTTCATGGGAACGAGTGCTCGAAGGAGATTTTTCCAATGCAGTATTCAGTGATGATGGCAAACTTGCTTATGCAAACGGCAGTATATATAAGCTTCACGACTGGGTAAGATGGTATAAAATTGATGATTTCATATCATTTTCGGCTGCTGGCGGTGTTATCCTTTCAAGAAGCGGGGTTAAACGCATTGCTTCAAAGAAAACAGGGATTAGCGATCCAAATAAGTCATTATTGTCCATAAGTCATGATGAAAAGTGGTACACAACTACAAAAGCAGTTCATGATCTGAACAAAAACAAGCATGTTGCCAGCATTGAATCACCTATGAAGGTCTTCAGCCCAGACAATAAATGGATGGCAACACATAAGGCCATATACTCAACAAAAAGCTGGAATGTCCATTACGAACTCGATACAAAGGGAATCTACAACCTTGACCGAACCGCTGTAGCGGTTTTTAGCCCAGATAGTAAATGGTTTTCAAATGGGAAAGAACTTGTCTGGGTCAGTAAAAAACTTCGTTGGAGTTATAGTGGGAAAACACCCTGTTTCAGTCTTGACAGCAAATGGTATGCTGATTCTGAACAGCTAATACATCTTGAGATCAGTATTAAGAAAAAAACTTATCACGTGGCTCACACTTTCGGTATTAAAGGAACTAGTTTCGGTTTCAGCAATGACAGCCAACTGTATGCTTGTGACAACAGATTATATAGCCTAAGTCCAGACGAAAATGGATCAATATGCCATGATAACCTCCCGAGTACTTTTCAATGCTTTTCAAATGATTCCCTTTATCTTGCTACGACCAATGAGATCATCTGGATCATGACCATGAAAACTCTAACCCAATTGAAAGCCAACAAGGCTAGATTCAGTCCAGATGGCTACTTCATAGCATGTTCAGACGGTCTTTATTTAACCAATAAACTTCAGCTATTGCTTATAGAAACTGCAATGAACTCTTTACTCAGCATCAAGGATAACTTGAATGACATCAAGATCACAGAGTTGATCCAAATAAAGAAGAACCTGAGTTCAAAACAGTACTTCCAAGGCTTATCGGAGGAAATCAATCATCTGATCGAGCTAAAAGGCAGAAGTGGTAATGATATCTCAATCGATAAAAGAAACCGGGATGAGTCAACAGACATAAGTATAGGAGGATAAATGAACCTTATTAATGATCTGGTCCTTTCCATCAAATCAAGGTATAGCCTGATCTATATTCAAACACAGGAAGAGGAAACCCTGCTTGCCAGTTTGCGCGATGCTTGCAAGCAGAATAACTATGAATTCACATCCTGGAATTTTGCCAAAGACGATAAAGACCCCTTGAGTTTCTTGCAGGCCTTAAACAAGGATGGAAAGGGAGTAATCGTCCTTCAGGACGCGCACACGTTCTTAAACGACAATTCTGCTCTTGGCAGCAAGTTCCGCAGACACTTACGTAATATACCCGAGGAATGGAAGAATAAAGAACGTGCTGTAATAATAACTGCACCTGTACTGAAGATACATGACGACATGAAGAAAGACTTCCTGATTCTGTACGACAAGTTGCCGGATTTTGAGGAAATCTCCGACATTATTGGCGGTTTTCTCTCACGGAACCAGCTTAGTTCGAGTTTAAGCCCATTGATGGTAGAGCGTATCTGCCTTGCCTGTCTTGGGTTAACCCAGAGACAAATCAACCGGATACTGGCCAAAACAATATATAAAAATAAGCGCATTGACGAATCCTGCATCGATCTGATCATTGAAGAGAAGAAAAACATCATCCAGCAGTCAGGTGTGCTTGAATTCTACCACAGCAAAGAAACGATCGATAATGTGGGTGGATTAGACGAGTTAAAGAAGTGGCTAAAACAGCGAAGAACAGCCTTTTCTATAAAAGCCAGGGACTACGGCCTGCCATCACCAAAAGGATTACTGATCCTGGGCGTACAGGGTACGGGTAAAAGCCTTACTGCAAAGGCAGTATCATCGCTATGGCATCTGCCTCTGTTAAGATTGGATATAGGCAAAGTATTCGGTTCCTTGGTCGGAGAATCTGAGAGTAAAATACGTGAATCACTGCAATATGCCGAGGCGATATCGCCCTGCATCTTGTGGATGGATGAACTCGACAAGGCCTTTGGTGGAATGAACGGCCCACAGGGTGATTCAGGCACGTCAGCTCGAGTGTTCGGAACATTTCTAACCTGGCTGCAAGAGAAAGACAAGCCGGTGTTCGTCGTAGCTACGGCTAACGATATCTCAAATCTACCTCCCGAAATGTTACGCAAAGGGCGCTTTGATGAGATCTTCTTTGTTGATTTGCCCAATGAAGACGAGATTAAGGATATTGTTAAAATTCACATTGCTAAAACGCAGCGAAATCCACAGGATTTTAATATGATCAAACTTGTTGAAGCGAGCAAGGGGTTTACTGGTGCTGAAGTAGAGCAAGCTATTGCCGATGCAATGTACAATGCCTTTGAAAGGGACGAGGAATACAATACTGCAGATATTTTGACTTCTTTGGCAAGCACTATCCCGCTTTCACGCTTCATGAGGGAGAGAGTTGAAGAACTTCGGTTATGGGCAAAAGACAGGGCTCGTAAAGCAAGTAAACATGACTCTGGAGACGGCCAAACAAATCCAGAAGTGATAATATGAAGGAGGCTATGTGTCCAACCTGACATACATCAAAACAAGAATCAAGAATCGGGCACACTTGATCAGTGCCCTAAAGGAACTTGGTTTTAGTATCAGAGAAGGGACTTCGCTAACTGTATCCAACGGTTATGAAACCAGACCGGTTGACTTCTTAGGTATAGACCCCGTGAACGGTAGAGAAGTTGGGTTCTTTCTTGGCACAGACGGCGATTTTTCGATAGCTGGCAGCGGCTTATACGGGATCGATAGTAAAGCCATCGAAACTGAAGTGATCAGGATTGAGAACAGGATAAAACGGGAATACGCAAGAAGCATGATTAAGGAAAAGCTATCAGAGCAGGGGTTCTTCCTCGTGAACGAAAGCGAGAATAACGACAGCATTGTGATCAAACTCTCCAGGATCGTGTGAGGAAACATGGAGAAACAAAACATCACCATAACCATAAATCCTGATGGTTCACTCAAAGTCGATATGGATGGTTTTACGGGAAAGAAGTGCATAATTCTTGCCGATGAACTGGAGCAGCTGCTCGGTGATAGGATCAAGCGGGAACTAAAGCCCGAGGTCTATGATGAAGAAAAAGAAAGCCAGGAAGTGCTGACAACATCCACATGAGTATTAGAATCCATGCTCTAATCCCGACAACTGATGTTAACGGACCCGGCAAAAGGTTCGGTATCTGGCTTCAGGGGTGCAGCAGGAAATGCCCTGATTGCTACAATCCAGATGCTCAGGATGCTGCTGGTGGATATGAGATGTCCATTGAATACCTTTATCATAAGATCATAAGCACCCAAGGGATTGAAGGAGTATCGTTCAGCGGTGGAGAGCCTTTGGAGCAGGCAGAAGCCCTGATAGAACTGATGACCAAGATAAAAGAGAACACTAGTCTGACAATTATAATCTTCACAGCGTTCACGATGCCGCAATTAAAAGAATATCCATCATTGTTACGCTTGGCTGATCATATAGTTTTGAACGCTAAACAGGATAAGGCGCATTTCAATTGTTTTAATCGACCCTCAGTATGCTTATCGGATCAATTACCCCAAGATATTGAGCTGCACATTCTCGAAAATGGGGATATTCAGATAACAGGATTTCCTTCAGAAAATGATATGGAACTGATTGATAGCTTAGTTTCGGATCAACAGATCAAGGAGATTGAGCGTTGAATCCTAAAGTAGCATATCTATTAGGTTCAGGGCTATCAATTCCATTTGGATTACCTGGTGTAAGTGAACTTACCGAAAGGATTCTAACATCAGATCAGTTTGCATCTCTTCACACCGACCAATGTTACCATGTTGGTTTACCCACAAGATTATATCAGAGCGGAGAGATATCTGCCAAGATCGCAGTTGATTTTTTGAGACATGTGCAAGGTATCCTGAGCCATGAAGCCACTTTAAACCGAATCCCAGAACCAAACTACGAAGATATGGCTGATTTCATAAAGCAGTATCATCTAAGTTTGACCGACGAGTATGAAAATCCTGCTCTGAGCAGGACTTTCATCAAAGAGATAAGATACTTTGCGTTTAACAACCAAGTCAGCGTAAAGCGATTATTAGAGTATTCAATAATACTCATCGACTGCATGCTGCAATACTTCTTACATCACAATCACGATGTTGTTTTGAGTAAATCAGAGCTATTGATGAACGTGATTCCAGATTTCCTGATAGATGGTCAGCTGGATGTGTTCACCTTGAATCATGATTTGTTAATGGAAGAGTATCTTGATACCAAGGGCATAGCTTATGCCGATGGCTTCTACCCTAATAATGATATGTTAAACTACTTTGACTTCCACAAGTTTTGGCAGTCAGAGGAATCAGTTCGGCTTGTAAAACTGCATGGGTCAATTGACAGATATATCCACAATCAAAGCATGATTAAAGTCAGCGATCCCAGATACATTAATGATCCCAGTAGTAACGGATTTTCTGACAACTTTGTTCCGAGTGTGTTATCCGGTAAAATCGTTAAGATGCTCGATTACTCCAAACCCATCCATGCCGATCTATATGGATACTTTAGAGTCAAGTTAGCAACAGAAATATCCAAACTGATCGTTGTCGGGTATGGATTTGGAGACAAGGGCATTAATAACGCTCTCAGCTCTTGGTTTGGCTTGAATCCGAGAAATCGTCTGATAGTTGTAACACACGATGAGAATGCAACGATTAGTAGCGCCAGATTCGCAATGGGAAGAATTCTTGCTGATCAAAGATTAAGGCAAAATAGAAGGGTCGTTATTCTTGATGGAGGGATAGAAAATCTCACCAGCAATAGCATTAGTGATGCCTTGAGTTAACGGGATGCGCAAAGTGGGGAATATTATGGAATTTGTAATAACAGACATTTTAAAGAGAATGGAATGGCACTAAAGAAAAGCGAACTCTATAGCTCGATCTGGCAGGCATGCGACCAGCTTCGCGGAGGCATGGACGCCTCTCAATACAAGGATTACGTGCTGGTCCTCCTCTTTGTGAAATACGTATCGGATAGATACGGCAAAGACCCCGATCCGGTGATTGTAATCCCCAAAAGTAGCGAGCCCGGAAGAGGTGGCAGCTTCGAGGATATGCTCTTCTGGAAGGGCAAGACAGAGATCGGAGACCAGATCAACAAGATCATCGGTCGTCTGGCAGAAGCTAATGGCCTCAAAGGTGTGATCGACGTCACAGACTTCAATAACACGGAAAAGCTCGGCAGCGGCAAAGCCATGGTGGACCGCCTCTCCAAGCTTCTGGCGATCTTCGATAAACCGGAACTGGACTTCAGCAAAAACCGTGCTGAGGGTGATGATCTGCTGGGTGATGCCTATGAGTATCTAATGAAGAACTTCGCCGTCCAATCCGGCAAGAGCAAGGGCCAGTTCTACACTCCGGCAGAGGTTTCCCGGGTGATGAGCAAAGTGATCGGAGTCAGCCAAGCCAAGAGCGCCAGTCAGACCGTTTACGACCCCACCTGCGGTTCCGGCTCATTGCTCATCAAAGCCGCCTCGGAAGCGGAAGTGGAGCTCAGCGTCTTTGGTCAGGAGATCGATAACTCCATGAGCGGCCTGGCAAAGATGAACATGATCCTGCACAATATCCCCACAGCGGTGATCCACAATGACAACACCCTGGCAGCACCTTACTTCAAGAACTCCGATGGAAGCCTCAGAGGTTTTGACTTTGCGGTCTCCAATCCCCCCTTCTCGGAAAAGAACTGGCGCAATGGAATGACCCCTGAAAATGACGAATTCAAGCGCTTCGATGGCTTTGGCATTCCACCTGCCAAGAATGGCGATTACGCCTTTTTGCTGCATCTGATCAAGAGCCTCAAGAGCTCCGGCAAGGGAGCCATCATCCTGCCCCACGGTGTCCTCTTCCGGGGCAATGCCGAAGCCGAGATCCGCAAGAACATCATCAAACGCGGTTACATCAAAGGCATCATTGGCTTGCCTGCCAATCTCTTCTACGGCACCGGCATCCCGGCCTGCATCATCGTGATCGATAAGGATAATTCCGCCAGCCGCAAAGCCATCTTCATCGTCGATGCCAGCAAGGGATACGTAAAAGATGGCAACAAAAACCGCCTCAGGGAACAGGATATCCACAAGATCGTGGATATATTCAGCCGGGAACTGCAACTGGATAAGTATTCCCGTCTGGTGCCCTACAGCGAGATCGAGAAAAACGACTACAACCTCAATATCCCCCGCTATATAGACAACAGCGAAGCGGAAGAGCTTCAGGATATCGAAGCCCACCTGAGGGGTGGCATTCCCAGCCGGGATGTGCATGCTTTGGAGGATTTCTGGAGCGTGATGCCCTCCCTCAAAGCCAAGCTCTTTTCCTGTTTTGGCAGAGATGGCTATATGAAGCTCAATATATTGCCTATAGAGCTGCGCAAGGCCATCCTGGAGGATAATGAGTTTGCAGCCTTCAAACGCAGCGTAATGAACCATTTTGAGACCTGGAAAGCCCAAACTGCCGATTTCCTCAAAGATATCAAGCCGGGAGACAAACCCAAACTGATCATCTCCCAAATCTCGGAATCCCTGCTTACCAGCTTTTCAGAGCTACCCCTGGTCGATAAATACGACGTCTATCAACTGCTGATGCTCTACTGGGAAGAGAGCATGCAGGATGACGTCCACTCCCTGGTAGTGGATGGCTGGACAAGTGATCTGATCGCCCCCGAACTGATTGTGCAAAGATGGTTCCAGCATACGCAGGATGAGATCTATAAGCTGGAAGAGCAGAGAGATGAGATCAGCCAGAAGATTGAGGAGATCGCCGAAGAACAAAATCCGGAGGATGATCTGCTGGCAGAGGTAAAGAACGATAAAGGCAAGATCACCAAAGCTCTGGTGACTGTTCGAATCAAAGAAATCAAGCACGATCCGGACAGCACTGAGGAGATGAAGATCCTCAGAGAATTGAGCAGTCTCTTTGAGCAGGAAGTAAAGCTGAAAGTCGTCCAGAAATACCTTGAAAAGACCCTTGAATTACAACTCAAGCAGAAGATAGCAAAGCTTAGCCAGGACGAGATCAAGTCCCTGCTGGTGGAGGATAAATGGCTGGCAAGGCTGCAAACCGAACTCATCGATAGTATCGATCTGATATCCCACCGCTTCAGTTCCCGGCTGCAGGAACTGGCAGAACGCTATGCACAACCCCTGCCAGTGATCGAACAGGAAGTGGCAGAGCTCAGCAAGAAGGTGGAAGAACACCTCAAGAAGATGGGATTCACATGGAACTAAAGCCCGGATACAAACAGACTGAGATTGGGGTTATTCCGGAGGATTGGGATTTTGTTCAACTAAAGAACTGCATTGATCTTAAGAATGGCTATGCTTTTCAAAGTGTGTACTTTTCTGATAGAGGTGAAGTACTGCTGACACCAGGCAATTTTTCCAGAACTGGGGGTCTGCAATTTGACTCTACTAATACGAAGCAATATAATGGCAAATTCCCCAAAGACAGTGTGCTTTCATATGGGGATTTATTACTCGTTATGACCGATTTAACACCAGACTGTAAGCTACTCGGAAAACCCGCAATCGTTAAGACAAAAGAGCCTTTATTACACAATCAACGAATTGCCAAGGTAGTAAATAATCAAAGAAAAGCAGTTAATGGCTTTCTATTCTATGTATTCCTTTCTGAACATTACCTCAGGTATCTCAAAGATAGAGCTACTGGATCAACAGTTAGGCATACATCCTTGAGGATAATATCTTCATTCAGAACCGCTCTACCACCAAAAAAGGAGCAAATCGCCGTTTCCAAGACCTTATCCGACATCGACTCCCTCATCACATCTATCGAAAAGCTGATTGAGAAGAAGAAGCTCATCAAGCAAGGGGTGATGCAGGAACTCCTGACCGGGAAAAGACGCCTCTCTTGTTTCAGTGGAGCGTGGGAGACAAAGAGATATGGAGACGTCTTTCAGTTTCTTAGTACTGCAAACTACCCACGTGAAGACCTAATAGATTCCGGAAGCATAAAATACATACACTATGGAGATATCCACACTAAGTTTGAGAACTATGTGGTCCTGGCTGATGCTTCAATTCCCACTATCCAAGATGGCAAGCTGAAGCAGTATCCACTCCTTGAATCGGGGGATCTTATCATGGTTGATGCCTCAGAGGATTATTCAGGAGTTGGAAAAAGCGTGGAAGTGATAAACCAAAATGGATGCAAGGCAATATCTGGATTGCACACTATCCTGCTACGAGATACTTCCAAAACATTCGCAGATGGGTATCGAGCTTTTATTCATTCAATTCCATCAGTCAAGGCTCAACTTGATTTCTATGCCACAGGAATGAAAGTTTACTCAATTAGCAAGGGCAACTTAGCGATCATCGAAATTCCTGTTCCGCCAAAAGACGAACAAGAGGCTATAGTAAATGCCATAGGCAGCTTCGTGGATGAGATCAAAGCGTTAGAAGTTAGACTTGCTAAATCCACACTACTTAAACAAGCCATGATGCAGGAACTACTAACCGGAAGGATTAGATTGATATGAGTCTATGGTCATATATAACATACAGATATGAATTGTCTACACGGTGTGTAGACAATTGGGGGAAAGCCAATGTCGGACTTTGATGTATCCAGCCAAGTTCTGTATAAAGACATCTCCAGATTGATAGAAGAGGTCAAACAAAAGGTCGCAAATACAGTAAATACTGAGCTTAGTATGCTCTATTGGTCAATAGGCAAGAAAATCCAAATTGAAATCTTGAAACTGGAAAAAGCAGAATACGGGGAGAGCACCATTACAAATCTCTCTCTGCAATTGACAAAGACCTATGGCAGAGGCTGGAGTGAAAAACAGCTACGGCATTGTCTACGCAGCGCGGAGACTTTTAGGGATGAAGAGAAATTCTACACACTGTGTAGACAATTGAGTTGGTCACATCTTAGAGCCTTGATGTATATCAACGATCCGTTAAAAAGGGATTTCTATATCGAACTCAGTATTCATGAACATTGGTCGTTCAGGCAATTGCGTGAGAGAATAGATTCCCAGCTCTTTGAACGCACTGCCATCTCCCGAAAGCCAGAGGAAACCATAGCTGCCGACCTGGAAGTCCTGAGACTAAACAAGGAGCTCAGCCCCGATCTCAGCTTCCGGGATCCTTATCTGCTGGATTTTCTGGGCTTGGGAGACAAGTATTCTGAGAAAGACCTGGAATCCGCTATTCTGGCAGAGCTACAGCACTTTATATTGGAGCTTGGGCACGACTTTGCCTTTATGGAGCGGCAAAAACGCATCACTATCGACCACGAGGATTATTATATAGACTTGCTTTTCTATCACCGTTCGTTGCGCTGCCTGGTGGTGATCGAGCTCAAGCTGGGCGATTTCAAAGCGGCTTACAAAGGCCAGATGGAGCTTTATCTGCGCTATCTGGAAAAGTATGAGATGCGGGAAGGCGAAAACCTGCCGGTGGGATTACTGCTCTGCAGTGGCAAGAATGAAGAGCATATCGAGTTGCTGCAATTGAACCAGGGCAATATCAGGGTGGCGGAATACATCACCAGGACCATGCCCAAGGATGAGCTGATGGCAAAGCTGCACAGTTCCATCGAACTGGCCAGGAAGAAGATAAGCTACGAGGCAGATCATGACTAAGCCCGGAGCCATCGAAAGGATCGTCCAAACCAGGATCATCAAGCTCTTTAATGAGAAGCTGGGCTATGAATACCTAGGTAACTGGCAGGACAGAGAAGACAACCAACCCATTGAAGAGCAGTACCTGAAAGCCTGGTTGCTGAGACGGGGTTATCCAGAGCAACTGGTCGATCGTGCCATTTTTGAACTCAAGAAGATCGCTTATGCCGATAATAAGAGCCTCTACGACATCAATAAAGAGGTTTATAGCCTGCTCCGCTATGGGATCAAACTCAAGCCTGAGCACTCAGAAAACAGCGTCACCATCGATCTGATCGACTGGCAGCATCCGGAAGCGAACCACTTTGGCATCGCCGAAGAGGTTACCGTGAGCGGCATCCACAACAAGCGTCCCGATCTGGTACTATATGTGAATGGCATCGCGTTGGGGGTGCTGGAGCTCAAACGCAGCACGGTCTCGGTAGCGGAAGGGATCCGTCAGAATATCGACAGCCAGAAGCCGGAGTTTATCAAGCGCTTCTTCTCGACTATGC
>CAZVXH010000024.1:0-30495 GCA_964631015.1 uncultured Candidatus Cloacimonadota bacterium
AGCTTTTGCTTGACACGAACGGCCTCTGAAACTTTTTGAAACAAAAATAATCTCTCCAAGGAGCTTTTCCGTACATGGAAAACCACCGCATAGACAAGCATCCGATCCTCTCCGTTACGGAGCGGGAGGATGTTCTTTTCACCTTCAACGGCAGTCCCCACACCGCCAAACAGGGTGAGATGATCTCATCCGCCCTCATCGCGAACGGGATCAGCGTTTTCGGCCATCATCACAAGGACGGCACCGCCCAGGGCATTTTCTGCGCCAACGGCCAGTGCGCCAAATGCACTGTGATCGCGGATGGCGTGGCTGTGAAATCCTGCATGACCATGATCACTCCCGGGATGGAGGTTCGTTCCGCGGAAGGCTTGCCCGAATTGCCTGACAGCACCCGCTGCGGGGAACGCCCGGCCATTGAACAGCTCGCCTGCGAGGTCCTCATCATCGGCGGAGGTCCCTCCGGCCTCGCCGCGGCCATCGAACTGGGCAAACACGACATCGATACTTTATTGATCGACGACAAACACGCCCTGGGCGGCAAACTCGTGCTGCAGACCCACAAATTTTTTGGCAGCGAGGAAGACAGCCACGCCGGAGTGCGCGGACACGACATCGGCAAGCTCCTGGCCGCCGAAGTGGCCACTCACCTTTCCGTGAAGATCTGGCTGAACAGCACAGCCCTCTTCGTTTTTAGCGACAGGAAGGTCGGCATCCTCAAGGATGGCGTTTACAAGATCGTAACGCCCCAAAGGATCCTCAACGCCGCCGGGGCCAGGGAAAAATTTCTCCGTTTCACCGGCAACCATCTGGCCCGGATCTACGGCGCGGGCGCTTTTCAGACCTTGGTGAACCGAGACCTCATCCGCCCCACCGACCGGCTCTTCATCATCGGCGGCGGCAACGTTGGCCTCATCGCCGGCTATCACGCTTTGCAAGCGGGGATCGAGGTGGTCGGTCTGGCCGAGGCCATGCCACGCTGTGGAGGCTACAAGGTTCACGCGGACAAGCTCAAGCGCCTCGGCGTGCCGATCTACACCTCCCACACGATACTCAGCGCCAATGGCGGCGAGACAGTGGATAGCGTCACCATCGCCGCGGTGGACGAAAAGTTCCAGGTCAAGAGCGGCACCGAGAAAAGTTTCACCTGCGATACGATCCTGATCGCTGTCGGTCTCGATTCGCTCTCCGAATTCACTCAGGAAGCAGCTGAGGCCGGCATCCCAGTTTGCGCGGCTGGCGACGCCCTGGAGATCGCGGAGGCCTCCTCCGCCATGTTCAACGGCAAGATAGCCGGGCTCACAATCGCCAAAGACTGCGGCCATGAAGAGATCGGGCCTGTTCCCGCGGACTGGTTTGCCAAGGCCGAGGTACTGAAATCCCATCCCGGCGAGATCAAGGGCTATCAACAGGGCCTGCCGGAAAGCGGCGTGTTCCCTGTGATCCACTGCCTCCAGGAAATTCCCTGCAATCCCTGCACCACCGTCTGTCCCACCAATTCCATCCAAACGGTAGATGGCGGCTTGATGGCGGTTCCGCTCTACCAAGGCTCCTGCATCGGCTGCAACAAGTGCCTGCTCATCTGCCCCGGCCTGGCCATCACCCTTGTGGATCACCGTCAGGACGCGGATAACCCCACCGTGACCATTCCCTACGAAGTTTTCAACTTCCCGGTTAAATCCGGCGAACTCATCAAACTGGTGGACATCGACGGCGAACTGCTGGGAGAATATCCCGTGAGCGCCGTGCTGGATCTGCCCAGCCGCCACACCCAGCTGATCAAGGTGAGCGTGCCCAAAGCCATCTCCAAACGGATCGCCTCCTTCCGGGTCCAGTCGGCGGAAGTAAGCCAAGCCCTGCCTCAACCTGTGATTCCGGCCAAGCTGGCCGACGAGGCCATGATCTGCCTCTGCGAAAGGGTCAGCGTGGGCGAAGTGCGCCAGCTGATCAGAAGCGGAGTCACCAACCTCAACCAGATCAAAGCGATCACCCGCGCGGGTATGGGCCCCTGCGGCGCCAAAACCTGCGAAACCCTGATCCGGGGAGTCCTCCGCGAAGAAGGCGTTCCCGTGGAGAATGTGGTTCCGAATACCAAACGGCCGGTGTTTGTGGAAGTGGCCCTGGACAAATTCCCGGATGGAGACTGAGATGGAAAAGAACTTCGACAGCGTGATCATCGGAGCCGGTTCAGTGGGTCTTCCCGCCGCACTGGAACTGGCCTCCAAAGGCCAAAAGGTGCTGGTGCTGGAAGCCGACAGCGCCCCCAGCCAGGCCAACAACAAAAAGGCCATCGGCGGTGTGCGAGCCACGCACAGCGATTTTGGCAAGATCAGCGTCTGCCAGCGCTCCATCGAGATCATGAGTTCCTGGCAGGAGCGCTTCGGCGACGACATCGGCTGGATGAGCAACGGCTACAGCTATCCGGCTTACACTCCCGAAGACGAAAAGACGCTCAAGGACCTGATGCGGGTGCAGCTTGGCTTCGGGCTTAACATACGCTGGATCGGCCCGGATGAATACAACGAACTGGTGCCGGGCATAAACATGGACGGGCTGCGCGGTTCCACTTACTCTCCGGAGGACGGCAGCTGTTCACCTCTACTGCTGGGCTCCGCCTACTATTTTCACGCCCTCCGGGCCGGGGTGGATTTCCGTTTCCGCGAACAGGTGCTGGGTTTCGATATGTCCGGCGACCGCATCAACTCAGTGCTCACCGATAAAGAATCATATGTGGCCGGTACCGTGATCAACGCCGCGGGCAACCACGCCCGCGAGATCGGTGCCATGGCCGGACTCGACCTCCCCGTCCACCCCGACAACCACGAAGCCGGGATCACTGAACCCGTCGCGCCGTTCATGGGACCCATGGTGGTGGACATGCGCAAGCGGCCAGGTTCAGCCAACTTTTATTTCTACCAGAATCACGAAGGTCAGGTTGTTTTCTGCGTCACCCCCGATCCGCCCATTCTCGGCATCGACAACCACAGCACTTCTAAATTTCTGCCCCTATGCAGCAAACGCATGCTGGAAGTCTATCCCCGCCTGAGGCATCTGAAAGTGCGCCGCACCTGGCGCGGACAATATCCCATGACCCCGGACGGTTTTCCCATCGTGGGCAAAGCTGGCGCCAACTTCGTAAACGCCGTGGGAATGTGCGGCCAGGGCTTTATGCTCGGACCTGGCCTGGCGGAACTTCTGGCCCGGATCTGTCTGGATGAACTCACTCCGGACGACCTCCGCGTGCTGGAGAGTTTTGATCCAAAGCGCGATTTCAGCGGTATGGAAGCCTTCAAATAGACTGAACCGATTTACCATAATGGCGGCCGGGAATATCTTCCCGGCTTTTTATACCCACTAATCTGGAGGCGCGGCACTGATCTGAGTTTGGATATACATAGTAAACTGCAGGCCTCGCTCAGATAACACTGCTTATTCATTTCCCCTTCGCCTCTCACTGACTTCCTGTTTGGCTAGGGGAAACTCAAAGAAAGGCGGACAGGGGGCGAGTGAGAGAGGGCTCAGGGCCAAATCCCGCAAAAGCTGGAAAAGCAGGGTAATTTTGGTGTTGACGCTCTTCGCGGGTGCAAATATGATGGTTTTATGAAGAAAAAACCCGCCCCGAAGTTGATCTCGATGGGAAATTCGCTTTCCCCGGGAGTTTACAGCCAGGTTCACAGCGCCCACCCCCACGCGGTGAATCTGCTCAGGGAAGATTTTGTGTGCACGGTCTGCGCGCGCAATATCAGTCCCGGATCTGCGAGGATCGTGATCGACGCGGATGAGGTTCAAGAGATCAAGGAAGTCCGCGTGGGAGACAGGCGGATTTGGATCGATCAAACGCAAGAGATCGAAATCAGCTCAGACCGCATCTACCAAAACCCCCATTTCCCCCGAGTGGAGTCAGATCAGATCAAACAGAGGCTCCGGATCGAGGCGGCTGAATTTTTCGCGAAATGTCCTCCGGAAAGTGTGGCAGGGCTGATCAGAGGCGCAAATGAGGCATCCGGAAGTTATCTGGGTGCCCTGGGAGAAAGTTTTCGCCAAGGACGTGACCTGATGAGCAGAAATGATTGGCAGGCAGGGGTCCGGTGTTTCAAGGGCAAAGGGTTGGGACTCACACCGTCCGGAGACGATTGGCTCGCGGGTTTCCTCACCGGCTTCGTATGGCTTGAGCGGATCCTGGAACAAGACTGGTCTGATCGCCGGAACCGGCTCTTGAACTTGTGTTTGGGAAAAGATCCGCTGGTGAATTCCATTTTGCGGCAGACCGCGGAACTTGCTCTGGATCAGGACTGGGCGGAATTTCTGATCAGCCTGCAGCTGTCGGAGGCAGATCCTTCCGCCAAACAGGACCGGATCCTTGCCACTGGCAGCACTTCCGGCGCTGACACTCTTAGCGGTTTTCACTGCGCCTGCGAGATATTGCTATGAAATCAAGATATTTAAGGATGCATCATGGAAGTTAAAGTTAAGATCGTTAAATCCAAGTATCTGGATTCTGTGAAATTGATGCTCATATCCAGAGAATTGCGTTCCCTGCCGGGGATCATTGACGCTGTGGCCATCCTGGCCACGGATGAAAACCGGGAGATCCTGGTCGCGACGGATATGCTGGTGGAAGCGGCGATGCAGGCTTCGGAGCGGGACATCGTGATCATCGCCAAAGCTGAAACGCTCCCCGCGGCGGAAGCGGCCATCGCCAAAGCTGAAGAATTGATGAACGCCAGGCCGGACCCAGCCGTAACCGGCGCTGGTCCACTTAGCGCGACGGATATTGCCACCGCGGTGAAAAAAATGGGCGGGGCCGATCTCTGCCTGGTGTCGGTGGCGGGAAAATACGCGGCTGCCGAAGCTGAAAGCGCTCAGGAGCAAGGTTTGCACGTGATGCTCTTCTCGGATAATGTGAGTTTGGCCGAAGAACTGAAGCTGAAACAACGGGCCTCGGATAAAGCTCTGCTGATGATGGGTCCAGACTGCGGCACGGCGATCATCAACGGCATTCCGCTGGCTTTCGCGAACGTTGTCCCCCGGGGCGGTATCGGTCTTGTTTCCGCTTCCGGTACCGGTTTGCAGGAAATCGCCACTGGCATCGCCAACCGCGGATTGGGTGTTTCCCAAGCCATTGGTACAGGCGGACGTGACGGTAAAAAGGAGATCGGCGGCCTGATGCTGCTGGCGGGACTGGATTATCTGATCGCCGACCCCCAAACCGAAGTGATCGTGATAATCGCCAAAACGCCTGATCCAGAAGTTCAGCCACTGATCTGGGACAAGGTTCGTGACTGCCCCAAACCGGTGATCGTGAATTTCCTGCGGGAACTGACCCCACCGGAACTGCCCAACCTGATATACAGCACGGGCTTGGACGAGACGGCGCGGCTGGCCTGCAGGGAATACTGGATTCTGAATGGCCGTACCGAACTCCCCGAGGAACCGTCAGCAACGTCTGAACTCTATCCCATCGCCCCCGGACGAAGATATATCCGCGGACTCTACAGCGGCGGAACGCTCTGCCATGAAGCGGTGGAAAGCTATATCCGCGAGTTTGGCACAGTGCCGTTTAGCAATGTTTCCACCGATCCGGCTTTCCGCCTCAAAGATGCCTTTAACAGCCAACAGGACAGCTTTATCGATCTGGGTTCGGACGAGTTTACGGTGGGCCGCCCCCACCCGATGATCGACTTTGATCTGCGGCTGAAACGCCTGCGCAAAGAGGCGCAGGACCCTGAAACCGCGCTGATTTTGTTGGACGTGGTTTTAGGCTGGGGCGCGCATCCGGACCCTGCGGCGGAACTGGTGCCGGTGCTGAGATCTTTGCCGCCGGAGATCGGGGTGATCTGCCACGTGCTGGGTACCAAGGACGATCCGCAAAACAAGACCAGACAGATCCAAGAGCTGGCTACCAGCGGGGCTAAAGTCTTTACCGCGCATCAGGCCGCGGTGGACTTTGCGCTGCACAGCCTGGCCGCGTCGAGGAGGATACCATGAACAAGATCAAACTGCCAGAGGGAAAACTCAGGATCATCAATGTGGGCGTGGAAGCCTTTGCCCGAGATCTTTTCAGCCAGGGAACGCGGGTCTGCCAGGTCAACTGGCGTCCGCCCCTGGACATCGATCCGGCCAGCCGCGGCCTCATCCGGCAGCACAGTGAGAGAATAAAAGCCGCCAATCAAGAGGCTTTGGCGATCATCCAAGCTGCCAAACCGGTGTTGAAAGGCATGGGCCTGGCCCGCGACCTCATTCCGGGAATGGAGGAAAACCTGATCCTGCATGCCGGTCCGCCAGTGAACTGGAACCAGATGTGCGGCCCGATGCGGGGAGCGGTGATCGGCGCTTTGATCTATGAGGGACGTGCGCGCGAAGCCGGGGAGGCTGAAACCCTGGCCGCGTCGGGGCGGATCCGCTTTGCCCCCTGCCACGAACATAACGCGGTGGGTCCCATGGCGGGGATCATCAGCGCCTCCATGCCCGTATTTGAGATCAAAAATGAAACCTACGGCAATTCCGCCTATGCCACCCAGAACGAAGGCCTGGGCAAGGTTTTGCGCTACGGAGCTTTTTCAGAGGAAGTGATCCAGCGGCTGCAGTGGATGGATAAAGTGCTCTATCCCGTTCTGCAAAGGGCGATCGCCAGCCTGGGCGGGATCGATCTGCAGAGTATCATCGCGCAGGCCCTGCACATGGGCGACGAAGTGCACAACCGCAACCGCGCGGGTACTTCGCTGCTGATCCGCAAACTGGCTCCGGCCCTGCTGAAAACCTCAAGGAATACCGAGGAAACGGCTGCCGTGCTCGATTTCATCAACTGCAACGACCATTTCTTCCTCAACCTGTCCATGCCCTCCTGCAAAGCGGCTTTGGACCCCGCCAGAAATATCCCAAACTCCAGTTTGGCCGTGGTGATGGCCCGCAACGGCACGGAGTTTGGAATTCAACTGAGCGGAACAGGCGACAAGTGGTTCACCGGACCGGCTTTGGTTCCGGACGCGCTCTATTTCCCCGGTTACACAAAAGAAGACGCCAATCCGGACATCGGCGACAGCGCCATCACGGAAACCGGCGGCCTGGGCGGTTTCGCCATCGCGGCGGCTCCGGCGATCGTACAATTTGTTGGCGGCAAAGCGGCCGATGCTTTAAACTATACTATATCGATGTATGATATTTGCCATGGGGAAAGCAATTCCTACCAGATCCCGGCTTTGGATTTCCGCGGAACACCGCTGGGGATCGACGTGGTGAAAGTAGTGGAGAAAAACCTGCTGCCAATCATCGACACCGGCGTCGCCCACAAAGATCCCGGCATCGGGCAGGTCGGAGCCGGAGTGGTCAACGCGCCGGCAGAGCCCTTTGTGAAAGCGTTTCAGGCCCTGGCCGGAACACTGAAAGATTTGTAAGGAGAAGATCAATGGACATCAACAATTTCACCGATTTAATGCAGGGGCTGAAAATGTACGACCTCACGCAGCGCCTGAGCATTCACACCCCCCCCTGGCCAAGCTATATGCCGCTGGGGATCCAGTATTTCAAACGCATCGCCGGTGCCCACATGGGCCAGGGCGCGAACGGACAGATCATCACCACCAGCAATCACGTGGGCACCCACATCGACGGCGAGATCCACTTTCACGCCAGCGGCCGCTCCATCGGCGACGTTCCCATGCGGGAATGGGTGGGGCCCGGAGTGGTGGTGGACATTTCCGATGCCGTGGGCGATTATGACCTCTACAGTCCCGAACTGCTGATGCAGAAAGCGGACATCCGCCCCGGCGACATCCTCATCATCAACACCGGCTACCACAAATACGCATGGGACCAACCGGGATCCGACGAGCTTCGCTACTTTGTGAAACATCCCGGCCCGGACACAAGTTTTCATCGCTGGGTCGTGGAGATGAAGATCAAGTGGATCGGTGTGGATTGCGGCAGCGCCGACCATCCGATGAACACCATCATTCGCAACTGGCATCCCAAATCCTTCCTGGAAGCGGAAAAGAAACTACAGGCCAAATACGGCAAAAGCTGGGATGAGATGTTCCCGGAAGACGAATTTTACCAAGTGATGCATCTGAAGCTGTTCCCAAAGAAACTGGTGCACGCGGAAAACCTGGGTGGCGACATCGATCTGGTATCCAACAAACGCCTGTGGATCGGGCTGTTCCCGCTGCGGGGCATCGAACTGGAATCATCGATGTGCCGGATCATTGCCTTGGAACCCTAAAACTTTGAGGAGGATTGGTGGCCCTGGCACACGAATTTGACTATCAGCGTCCGGCCAGTCTGGACGAAGCTCTGCGACTCTTGGATGAGTATCAGGACCGCGCGCGGGTTTTGGCCGGCGGTACGGACCTGATCGTGAACATCAAAGAGGGAATGCTGAAACCGGAACTGCTGATCGATATCAAGAACATTGCCGAACTGCGCGGACTGAAGCAAACCGGCAGCACCCTCTGGATCGGAGCGGCGGCCACTTTCCGCGATCTCATCGCGGCGGAGGAGGTCCGCTCGGAATACCGGATGCTGTGGGACGCCGCGCGCACCGTGGCTTCGGTGGGAGTGCGATCCCGGGCCACATTGGCCGGCAATGTCTGCAGCGCCGTGCCCAGCCTGGATTCCGCCCCTCCCCTCTTCTGTCACGATGCTGTGCTACATTGCGCCAGCGTTTCCGGCCGGCGGGACATTTCCATTCACGAATTCTTCCTGGGGCCGCGCCAAACCGCTTTGGCCAAAAATGAATTGCTAACCGGGATCAGCGTTTCACGTCCCGAGGCACCCCACGCTGGTCTGTATCTGAAACTCGGCCGCTACGGCGGCGAGGACCTGGCCCAGGCGGGCTGGGGTTTTCTGCTCACGGAAAGCAACGCATATCGGATCGCGCATTGCGCCCTGGCCCCCAAACCCGCCCGGGCAAAGAAGATAGAGGCTCTGCTAAACGGCCATCCGCTGTCTTCTGAACTGATCAGACAAGCCTGCGCGCTGGTGGGGGAAGAGATCTCTCCAATCTCGGACATCCGCTCCGGCAGCGAATACCGGCTGCACATGAGCGCGGTGATGCTGAAACGCGGGTTGCTGGCCACGCGGGACCGCCTGAACGGCAAAGAGATCAATCCCGCCAGGCTGTTGGGAGGCACCGCATGAGAAAGATCAAACTTAGCGTCAATTTCGAGCCCCGGGAAGCCTGGGTGGAGCCGAACGAGATCCTGCTTGATGTTTTGCGTGACAAGCTGGGCATCAAGAGTCCCAAATGCGGTTGCGAACGTGGCGACTGCGGCGCCTGCACGGTTCTGCTGGACGGAAAGAGCGTGCGCAGCTGTCTGGTGCTGGCTGTGGAGGCCGAGGGGCATGAGATCGTCACGGTGGAAGGACTTTCCCGGGAAAAACTCAGCGCCCTGCAAGAGGCCTTTATCGCCTTCAACAGCTTCCAGTGCGGATACTGCGCGCCGGGGATCATTCTGGCCATCACGGAACTGCTGGAACACAATCCCCATCCCACTCTGGACGAGATCAAAGAGGCGATGGCCGGCAATCTGTGCCGCTGCACAGGTTACACTCCGATCTTCGACGCCATCCTGGACCTCACCAAAGGGGAGGACAAATGAACGACTATCGCTACATAGGTAAAAACGTAACCCGCATCGACGGCCTTGAAAAGATCAGCGGTGCCGCCATCTACGGTGATGACATCGATTTCGGGCCCAATTTGTTGTACGCGGAGCTGGTTTCCAGCACCCAGGCCCACGCATTGATCAAAGCGATAGATGTTTCTGCCGCACTGAAGGTCCCTGGAGTCTACCGCGTCTTCACCGGTCGGGATTTTCCCTATAGATTTGGTCTCTACATGAAGGACCGCCATGTCTTCGCGCAGGACAGGGTGCGGTTCGTGGGAGAACAGATCGCCGCTGTGGTGGCCAGAACCCCACAGGCAGCCAAACAGGCAGTGAAACTGGTGAAGGTGGAATACGAACCCCTGCCCGCGGTTTTTGATCAGATGCAAGCTCTGGAAGAGGATTCCGTGTTGCTGCATTCGGAGCTGGCCAACTATCAGCGGGTGCCGTGGTTCTTTCCCCAGGCGGGAACCAACATCGCCCACTGGCGCAAGACCCGCAAGGGAGATCCGGACAAAGCTTTCGCGGAGGCGGAATTGGTGCTGGAAGATACCTACACCGTTCCCCGCTACGCGCATTGCGCTCTGGAAACTCACGTGGCGATCGGCAAATACGATCATTCAGGCCGGCTGACCGTCTGGAGTTCGTCGCAATCACCCCACACCCAGCGCAACCTCTTCGCGGAGGCTCTGGGAATGTCGCACAAGGACGTCCGCGTGATCGCTCCTCACGTTGGAGGGGGATTCGGCGGCAAGGCCGGAGTGACGATGGAGATCATTCCCGCGGCCCTGGCCACCAAGCTCAAAGGCTATGCCGTGAAGCTGCGTTACAGCCGGGAAGAGGAATTTGTGAACACCTACCAGCGCCTCGGTGTGGTGGCCAGGATCAAAATGGGCGTCAGCAAAGACGGCCGCATCACCGCGCTGGACCACAGGATCTACTGGGATGCCGGCGCATACGTTGAATACGGCGCCAATGTGGTCAACGCCGTCGGCCTTTCCGCGATCGGGCCATACCGCATCGACAACGTTTCCATCGATTCCGTCTGCGTCTACACAAATCTTCCTCCGGGCGGGGCCTACCGCGGTTTCGGCTATTCCGAAATGCTCTTCGGGCTGGAATCGCACATCACCCGTGCCGCAAAGCAACTTGGCTTGGACGAAGTGGAATTCCGCCGCCGCAACGCCATCAAAGCCGGCGACCTGACCGCTTACGGCGCGAAAATGAACCCCAACGGCCTGCTGGAATCCATCAACAAGGTCAGCGCGGCCATCCACTGGGGTGAAAAACCTGTCAGCGCCGATCCCAACAAGGTGATCGGCAGAGGTTTTGCCATCTTTTGGAAAGCTCCCGCCATGCCGCCCAACGCTTCTTCCTCTGCATTTTTGAAGTTCAACGAGGATGCCAGCATCAATCTGATCATCTCCGGAATGGACATCGGCCAAGGCTATCAGACCGTGATGGCGCAGATCGCGGCTGAAATCCTGTCTGTGCCGCCCTCCAAGATCAGGGTGGAAACTCCCGATACCGACCGCAATCCCTATGAATGGCAGACCGTGGCCTCGCACATCACCTGGAGCAGCGGAAACGCCGTCAAAAAGGCCGCCATCGACGCCCGTGACCAGATCTTCGCCTTGGTGAACAGGGTTTACCATCTGCCTACCGATGCCCTCTATCTGGAGGACGAAGCGGTGAAATGCTGCTACGATCCCGCTTTCCTGCTGCCTCTGAAGCAATTTGTGGTGGATGGGATCATGACCTCCGACGGCACCTTCAAAGGCGGGCCCATCAACGCCCGGGGCATGTTCATGCCGGAGTTTTCCAGCACTCAGGGCGATCCCGAAACAAGTCAGGGTGGACATCCGAACGTGCATTACACGGTCGGGGCCGCGGCGCTGGACCTGGAGACCGACCCTGAAACCGGCAAGATGAAAGTGCTCAAGGCCGTCCTGGCAATCGATGCCGGAAAAGCCCTCAATCCAGACCTGGTACGGGGTCAGATCACCGGCGGTCTGCTGCAGGGACTGGCAACTGTTTTGTATGAAGACATGCGCTACGACGACCGCGGCAAACTGCTCAACCCAAATTTCACAG
This sequence comes from uncultured Candidatus Cloacimonadota bacterium, assembly GCA_964631015.1. GTDB lineage: Bacteria > Cloacimonadota > Cloacimonadia > Cloacimonadales > Cloacimonadaceae > Syntrophosphaera. The sequence goes on from CAZVXH010000024.1 coordinate 11,694, forward strand.
ATTACAAGATACCCACGGCCAAAGACCTTCCGGACGAGATCGTCCCTATTATCGTGGAAGTTCCCCAGCCGGACGGTCCTTTCGGCGCTCGTGGGATCGGCGAACACACCATGCTACCTGCCGCGCCGCTTATCGCCAACGCTATCGAAGACGCCTTGGGGATCAGGATCAGATCGATGCCCATCACCGCCGAAAAAGTGGCGCTGGCCTTTCGCCACAAGGAGGTAAAATGAGTCTGCCGCTTTCCGGTGTACGAGTTCTGGACCTCACTCGGGTGCTGGCGGGGCCTTTTTGCACTATGATTTTGGGCGACCTCGGCGCTGAAGTGATCAAGGTGGAGATCCCCGGCAGCGGCGATGATTCCCGCGGATTTGGCCCTTTTCTGAACAACCGCTCGCTCTATTTTCTGAGCATCAACCGCGGTAAAAAAAGCGTTTCCCTAAACCTCAAAACCCCTCGGGGCAAGGAAATCCTCAAAGACCTGGCCGCGCGCTGCGACGTGCTGGTGGAAAATTTCCGTCCGGGTGTGATGGAAAAACTTGGCCTGGGCTATGAAGAACTGGCCAAAGTGAATCCCCGCCTGATCTATGCCGCTTCCACCGGTTTCGGCCACACGGGCCCAGATTCGCAGAAACCGGCTTACGATATTCTCGCTCAGGCCCGCGGCGGCATCATGAGCATCACCGGCCATGAGAATATGGCCCCCACCCGGGTGGGAATGTCCCTCGGGGACATCACCGCCTCGCTTTTCACGGCCATCGGGATCAACGCCGCCCTGCTACACCGTGAAAAAACCGGCCAAGGCCAGAAGATCGACGTGGCCATGTTGGATTGCCAGGTGGCGATCCTCGAGAACGCTCTGGCGCGTTATCAGGCCGAAGGCGAATCCCCCAAACCCTTGGGCAACCGCCATCCCACCATCACCCCTTTCCAGGCTTACCGGGCTGGCGACGGCTGGTTTGTGATCGCCGTGGGTAACGACAACCTCTGGAACTCTTTCTGCGCCGCGCTGAAGCGTCCGGAACTCGCTTCGGACCAGCGCTTTGCCACCAACCGGCTGAGAACCGAAAGCATCAGCGAACTAAACTCCCTCCTGGAGCCTGTCTTCCTCTCCCAAAGCGCCACCGACTGGTTGCAGACGATGGCAGCGGCCGGCATCCCCTGCGCTCCGATCAACAACATCCACGCCGTGATGAACGACCTCCAGGTGCTGGCCAGAAACATGATCGTGGAGGTGGAAGACCCCACAGCCGGCACCGTAAAGATCGCCGGCAACCCCATCAAGATGAGCTCAGTGCCCGAAAGCCCCACCCGGGGCGGCGTACCCGAGATCGGGGAACACAATGGCGAGATCTTGTGCGGCTGGTTGGGACTTTCCGCAGAAGAATTGGCCAAACTGAAGGAAGAACGGGTGATATGAGGCAGTCTCTGCAAGAACTTGCCGCAGCTCTGCGCGATGAACGGCTGCCCCTGGAGCGCTATCTGCTGGAGACTTTGGAATTTATCGCAGCCCGGGAACATGAATTGCATGCCCTGATTCCCGAGGATAAGCGGCGGGAAAGGTTGCTGCGTCAGGCTGCGGAGCTGATCGACATCTTTCCCGACAAAAACGAACGGCCACCTCTGTTTGGTGTGCTGGTGGGTGTGAAAGACCTTTACAACGTTGATGGACTGCCCACCCGGGCCGGCTCGCGGTTGCCGGCGGAAGCCTTTGCCGGACCAGAAGCCGCGCTCGTCACCCGGCTGAAGGAAGCGGGAGCGCTGATCCTGGGTAAAACTGTCTCCACCGAATTCGCATATTTCAGCCCCGGACCCACCCGCAATCCGTTGAACCCGGAACACACTCCCGGCGGTTCATCCAGCGGTTCCGCGGCCGCCGTTGCCGCCGGCTACTGTCATCTGGCCTTGGGCACCCAGACCATCGCTTCGGTGGTCCGGCCAGCCGCCTATTGCGGTATCTGTGGCTTCAAACCTTCTTTTGGGCGGGTTTCCTTGGCCGGCGTCTTCCCCTTTTCCCAATCTGCCGATCACGTGGGCTGGTTCGCGCCTTCAGCAGAGGATCTCAGCTTTGCCGCCACCATCATTCTACCCCACTTTAGAGAGCCGGGGTACACTGGACTGCCCGGCTTGGGAATCGTGTCCGGACCATACCTGGCCCAGGCGGAGAAAGCCGCCCGGGATGATTTCTACACCCACATCGGCGCTCTCGCGGCTGATGGCTATGAGTATCTGGAACTGGATATCTTTAACGATATCGAAGCCATAAACGCTAGTCACCGGCGCCTGATCGCAGCGGAATTTGCCCGCAACCATCTACGGCTCTGGAAAAAATACTCGGAGCTATACTCCTCGCAATCCCGGGAACTCTACAAAACCGGCGTGAACGTAACGGACGCGGAATTGGCCGTTCTGCGGGATCAACAGATCGTTTTGCGGAACCAGATCGAACACAGCCTGCGCAAGCTCAGCCTTCAGCTGATCCTGACTCCCTCCACCCCAAACAGCGCGCCACTGAGCCTGCAAAGCACCGGCTCGCCCTTGATGAGTCTGCCCTTCAACCACGCCGGTTTGCCCCTGCTAACCCTCCCCGCCGGAATAGACAGCAAGGGCTTGCCTTTCGGCATGCAAATCTGCGGCCTTTTCGGAAAGGATGAATTTGTACTGCGCGCTGCTCGGGATATCGAAGCCGTCCTCATCAACTGAACCAGAGTAAGGATTCTATCCTTCTCCAATCTCCAACTTGCAGCCATCTGTACATACCTCACTGCCTTTGGCGGATGAGCAGGCGAACAACTCTGGCCCAGCGGCCATTTTCGGTTGACAGGCCGATCAACTCCATTTCAGATCAGCTTCATGGCTCAGGAAAGTACTTTAGCTCCTACGGGAGTAACCTGCCATATCGAAACAGAGCGGCCGGGATGGCCGCTCTGCGTATGATTCTCAGGGTGTAAGTACTTATTTCCGGTCGCGTCCTGTGGCTTGGCGAAAGAAATCCAGGGGTTGTTCCTCTTTTTCCTGTTTTTCAGGCTTGTCCTTGTCGTTGGGCTTGGATTTCTCCACCGAGCCGCTGTTGCCGCCGCTGGGAACGTAAACTGGCTTCTCTTTTTCCACTCTGGATCCGCCGCCGGGATTGGTGTTCGGCCGAGGTTTCTGGTTCGAGTAGTCACTCGGAGGAGTGTAACTGCCGCCGCTGCCGCTGCCGTAACCGCCGCTGGGAGGAGTGGGAGGAGTGTAGCCGCCACTGCCGCCACCAGGGTTGGAACCGTGGCCACCGCTGCCGCCGCCGGGAGGGGTGATGCCTCCGCCGGGATGGGTTTGGCCACCGCCGCCACCGTGGCTGCCGGGATTACCGCCGCCACCGCCGGGAGGATTGATCCCACCGCCGCCGTGGCTGCCGGGATGACCGGGGTGATTGCCGCCGGGAGGGGGTCCGGGGGGATTCCAGCCGGGAGGATGAGGCAGATAGCCGCCGGGAGGGGGCGGATACCAGTAGTAGCCGGGATAGTAGGTATAGTACACGGGCCTGGGTCGGTAGTAGTTGTAGGCATAGTAGGTACAGACACTGGCATAGCTGTTGCTTCTATCCCGGGTAAGCCGGAAATTGAAGACAGTGGGATAGTCCAAGGCGTCCCTCTGGTCCGTGTATAAAAAGGGCACGAACAGGTTCTTCTCGATGGGGACGTAGCCTTCTTTGGTGATGATCACGCTGATCACACGGCCAGGTATTCCTTCCCGTAGTTCCATGTATTCATCCATGAAGACCGGATAAACGGGACTGGGCGTGGAGCAAAGATAGAGGTCGATCTCGGACAGATTGACGTCCGCGCCCTTGGGCGTGGTTTTGATCTGGAAAGCGCCAAACAGGTCATAGGCGCTTAGCAGACCCACACTCAGGAGCAGGCAGACGGCGAGCAATACTTTAGTTTTCATTTTTCCTCCCTTGGGAGTTGTTTATCTATAGTTAATACAAAGCAGATTTCAAATCCTGCATATATTCTGCATGCTGAAGCCGGAGACGCATGAACTTCGCCGGACGGCATTGAGAACATTTCCACAGTTTTGTTGATGCAACAATTAGACCAAACTGGCAATTGTCTGAGCGTTATTCTACCAAGAAATGAAAAACCACCCCCGGGAGTTGGGGGTGGCTGTTTTGGGAGGTTGTGTGAGCAGCAGGGAGCGTCACTTAGGGTCTGGGTTGGCCGGCGTGGCCTCCAGAAGGTGGATTGCGTCCGGGTCCGTTGTTATTGCCGTTGTTGTTGCCATGACCGCCGCCGTGGCCGCCAGAAGGTGGATTGTGGCCGGATCCGTTGTGGTTGCCGTTGTTATTGCCGTGGCCGCCCTGGTTGTTGCCGCCAGGTCCGCTGGGGTTACAGCCGGGGCCATGTCCAGGACCGCCGGGGTTGTAGCCTCCGCCGGGGCCACTGTTACCGGGCCAGGGATCAACATAATAATAGTAAGCCGTAGGGTTCCAGTTTGGCCAGTAGTGAGGCGGCTGGATCTGTTGCCGAACCAAGTTGAATTGGAAAACCGTGGGATTGCGCAGGGCATTGTGTTGGTGCTTGTGGTTGTAGGGAACGAAGATCTGCTGCCGCATCGGGATGAAGCCCGGTTTGGAGATCAGGAGGTCAAAAACCCGGCCGGGCACGCCCCAGTTATAGGTCATGTATTGGTCCATGGTCACGGGGATGGCCTGGCTGGGAGTGGATCCCAAATATTGATTGGTGCCATAGATGGTGATAGAAGCGCCTTGGGGTTCGGTGTAAATCTGGAACGCGCCGAAGATGTTTTGGGCACTGAGCAGCCCGGCCATCAGAGCCAGGCAAGCGCTCAAGAAAAGTCTCGGTTTCATGTCTTCCTCCTTGGGGAATAATGATTCTACTCTTAATACCCGCCCTGCCAAAAATCCTGCGCAAAAAAAACCGACCTGAAAAGGAGCGTGAATTCAGGCCGGTCTATCGTTATGCTGTTTTACGTCAGAGGTTTTCGATATTCTTCAACGGTTTGGGCGCGGTGGCGGGAGACACACCCTCCATGGTGAGATAACCCGCGAGAGGCGATCCGACAGTGTTCCCGGCCTCATCAACCCGGTAGAACTGCACTGGGATCCGGATGGGAAGGTCATTCTCATGCGTTACAAATTTGCCTTCCGTGTCTTTTGCGAAAGGATTGGTGTAAAGCCAGGCCAGGCCAATGGCGGCGCTGCCGTCCTCAGCGTTGACGTTGCGGCGCTGGGATCCGAGGGCCACACGCTGCTCCAGCGAAAGATTGGGGGAGTTGATGCTGGAAGTGACCGTGCCGAGACAGATCCCGTCTTTATAGACGCGGCGGTGCGTGGCGATGCCTTCGGCCACGAAGAGGATCAGGGCCTTGCGGGGATCGGCGGCGAAACCCTGTTCGAGGGCGGATTTTCCCACAAAGTCGGGTTTGTCCATGTCCACCGCGGCGTCGAAGAGTGGCGCGTGGATGGGATTATGATGGGGATCGTATTCGCTGCCCATCAAAGGAAGGCCGAAGGGTCCAGCGGAAATACGGTTTTCGTCACGACCGCCCAAACCCACGAGCATACCCCCGAGTTCCAGAGCGAGGCTCATGATCAGTTTGAAGTCTTCCGCTGCCTTGGCCACAGGCAGATAGAGTTCCCAGCCCCAGCGGTTGGTGTAACCGGTACGGCTGATCAGGTAGCGGGCGCCGTCGCGCTCAAACTCGTTGAAAGTGAAGTAGTTCATGTTCTTTTCAGGCTGCTGGCGGTTTTTGAGCACTTCCGCACCGTAGATCTGCCTGATCAGCTTGTAGGATAGTGGGCCCTGAATGTCAACCTTCACCAGCTGGTCCGATATATCGGTGGCCTCCACCTCTTCCCCATCGTGCTTGCAGGCCATGATGCGGTCGATGTCCGCGATCAGTTCCAGCCCGTTCGCGTGGTCGGTGATGTCGTGCCCGGCATTGATCACGGCGATGAATTCTGTTTCGGAGAGGCGCATGAGGATCATGTCATCCTGCACGCCGCCCTGTTCATTCAGCAGCAGGGTGTATTTGCAGGCGCCCACCTTCATTTCGCTCATGCGGCCGGCCAAAGCGCGGTCTAGCAACGCGGGGGCGTCCTTGCCTCTGAAGCGGATCTGGGCCATGTGGTCGATGTTGTAGATTGCCAGGGTGTTGATGGCGGCAGCCTCATCCAGCACGGATGTAAGGTAGTTCACCGCCATGTCGTATTCACCGAAGTTGCTGCGTTTGATCTCCTGGAGAGGCAAACCTTTTTTTTGCGCCAGAAGGGGCAGATACCAGGCCTCCTCCAGTTCGTAGAGAAAGGTCTTGCGGGGTACCGCGGGAAGGTCGTAACCGTATTTGGCCATTTGTAACTCCTTAGATGTATGATATGAAAATTTTCGCACTCACAGACCCTGGCTCCAGACGACGCGGCCGTCCAGCATGGTAAGCAGGGATGAGGCTTCCAGCCAATACTCGGATGGCAGGGCGGTATAATCTGGCAGAACAATGAGATCCGCGACTTTACCCGGCGTGAGGGAGCCGGTGCACAGCTCTGATCCGGAAGCCCGCGCTGCCCCCAGAGTATAGGCGTAAAGGGCTTCATGCACGCTGATAGCCTGTTCGGGCAGCCAGGCCGGTTCACGCGGATCCAGGTGCTTTTTGCGCTCCACGGCACTGTAGATGCCCGCGAAGGGGCTGATAGTCTCGATGGGGGCGTCGGAACCGAAGCCCACAGGTATGCCGGCGGCGAGGATGGAGCGGAAACTATAGGTTTCGTGCCGGATCTGGTTCCAGTGGTCTTCTATCATGTCGATGTCGTTGGCCAGATGCACGGGCTGGAGGGCGCAGTAGGCCCCGCATTCCTTCAGCAGGGGGATGTCCTGAGATCGGATGGCTTGCACGTGCTCGATCCTGCTGGGACTGGGTGCCTTAGTACCACTGTGTTTCAGGCGCAACAGGGCCTGGATCACCGTGAACACAGCGTGGTCGCCAATGGCGTGGACCAAGCAGGAAAAACCTTTTTCCGCGGCTTGTTTGGCCAGGGTGAAGATCTCGTCACTGCTGTGACGCAGGATGCCGCGATTGCCGTTGGAATGGGGATATTCGCCGAAAATAGCGCCCGTTTGCGAACCGAGCGAGCCATCGGCAAAGAGTTTCAGTCCGCCCAGGCGATACCATTCGTCGCCAGCGCCGGTGTGGAGGTCGGAATCCCGCATGGCTGGGAACTCCTCCAGATAAAAATGGCGGCAAACCCTCAGCAGCCGGCTTTGGGAGCAAAAATCTTCCAGGACACGTGCCCCGGCCGGTACTTCCATGCTGTGAACGCTTACCAGGCCGAGCTTGTGGATGTCGCGGGCGGCCTGTTCCAGGCAATGGAGAGTTTGCTGGTCCGACAGCGGCTCAATGAATTTCTCCAGCCACTCCGAAGCAGTTTCCACCAGGATCCCCGTCAGATTGCCCTCATGGTCCCTGTGGATCAGGCCACCGGCGGGGTCGGGGCTGGAAGCGGTGAATCCTGCTGCTTTCAGGGCCGCGGAATTGCAGCAGCGGCTGTGATAATCCTTGCTGTAAAGCGCGGTGGGTGTATCCGGGAAAAACTCGTCCAACAGTTCCCGGTTCAGCTTCGCGGGCTCGTCCAGGCTGTTTTTGTCCCAGCCTCCGCCCAAGATCCAGCGCGGTAGCCGCGCGTTTTTAAGCCGGTAGGCTTCCAGACGGGAGCGAATCTCCGCGATGCTGGCGCAGCCGGAGAGATCTATCTGGACGTGTTTACGGGCATATTCGGTAAAATGCGTGTGTGTGTCGGTGAGGGCCGGAAGCAGAACGTTGCCCCGCAGGTCGATGAGCTCATAAGCTCCAGGTGAAAGGCTCTCGCACTCTTCCAAACTGCCGATGGCCCCGATCCTGCCACCGGCGACCAGCAGCGAGGCGTTAAGCAAGGCGCCCGGCGTTTCACAGGTTGCGAGGCGTCCGTTAGTGAAGATATAGTTCATCTATCACAAGCTCCAGCGCGGGTTCCAGCTGGTTGGATGGCACGGCGATGTTGATCCGGATCCAGCCTCTCGCGCGGTCGCCGAAAGCTTGGCCGGGAACGCAGATCACTCCTTTGGCTGCCAGGTCTTTGCAGATCTGTAGGTCGTCGTCCCGGGTCCGAAGCATCAGATAGGGTCCGGCTGCGGGCGCTAGAACATCTTCCCGCCAACGTTTCAGCATGGTCAAAACCAATTCGCGGCAGGCCACCAGTTGTTCCAATACCTCATCGTAGGCAGCCGAACCCTCTTCCGAAAGGGCGTATACCGCCAGCTGCTGGGATAGCCAGTGGCTGCAGGTAGAAACATATTGCCGGGCTTTTACCACGGCCGCCGCGAGTTCCGGCGGGGTCACGCTCCAGCCCAGCCTCCAGCCGCTCATGCAGTGGGATTTGGAGAGGCCCCCCAGCACGAACAAGCCGGGCGCGCGTCCGTAAAAAGTTGGAACCGCCCCCTCAAACGTCAGGCTCTCATAGATCCCATCCACGATCAGCGTGATGCCCCTTTCCGTGCAGAGTCCGGCCAGCCGGTCCACCTCTTCCTCTGAAAAAATATGTCCCGCGGGATTGGAGGGATGGCTGAAGACCAGGGCTTTCACATTCGCAGTTAGAAGCCTGGTCCAGAGTTCCCAATCCACACTTGAGATATCACTTTCAAAAGGGAGTCTTATAATATTGCAGTCCAGAATCTTGGCTATGGCGGAATAGGCTGGGTAATCCGGATCGGGGATGGCCACGATGTCGCCTGGATCCAGCAGCGCCAGCATGCTCACGAACAGGGCTTCCTCCACTCCGTTGCAGACGCAGACGGAGGTGAGTTCGCAGCCTGGATGGAGTTTCGCGATGGCTTCCCGGAGTTGCGGGATTCCAGCGTTGGGGGTGTAGACAGGGGTTTCGGTCTCAAGCAGCTTTAGCGCTTTGCTGCGCAGGGCATTCGGAAGCGGAAATCCCAACTCGCCCAGAGCCAGGTTGATCGCGTGCGGCGGCGCGGCCTGCATGATCTGCCGGATCAGGGAAAGTTCGATCCCCCGCAAGCGCCGGGCCTCACTCAAACACGGCACGGAGGTCCTGCTCCAACTGCACGGCGTTGTCGGTCTTGGCATCGCGGTATTTCACGATCACCGGGCAATAGACCTGAAAGCTGGGATCATTCTTCATTTGCCGGCTTCCGGGAACCACCACCGCGCCTTGGGGAACGGTGAAGGAACCGCCGGGATCGCGCTGGAGAAACTCTTTGCGCACGGAATCCCAGATGGGCGTGGAAGCTGTGATGATGGTACCGGAGGCGATAACGGCCCGTTGCTGGATCAGGATGCCTTCGTAGATGCCGGTGTTGCCGCCGATGAAGGCGTCATCCTCGATCACCACGGGGCGCGAACCGATGGGCTCCAGCACCCCGCCGATCATCGCTCCGGCGGAGAGATGGACGTTTTTTCCGATCTGCGCGCAGGACCCCACCAAAGCGTGGGAATCCACCAGGGTGCCGCTGTCCACGTAGGCCCCGATGTTGATGAAGGAAGGCGGCATCACCGCCACTCCCGGAGCCACGTAACAGCCATTCCGCGCGGAACTGCCGCCGGGCACGATCCGCACCCGGTCCGCGAGCGTGAATGCCTTCTCCGGCAGGGTATCCTTGTCAAAAAAGCTCTTGCTGTCGCTCCAGGGCATTTCCGCGAGCGCTCCCATCCGAAAACCGGTCAGGATGCCCATCTTGATCCACTGGTTCACTTTCCAGCCCTGGTCGGTTGGTTCGCAGGCCCTGATCCAGCCTTCGTTCAGGGCTTGGATGAACTCCGCGAAGAGGGCCCGGTCCGCGGGCGCGTAAACCTCTGGTTTGGCCTGATACAGGGCAATGATGGCGTCTTGCATTGTTTAAACCTCGTTGATGGCTTGTTTAAGCCTGGCCACGGCTTCGGCCAAAACCGAACGCGGACAGCCAAAATTTAACCTTTGGAACCCCGCGCCTTCATCTCCGAATTTGAGTCCCGGATCCAGCGCCAGCCTCGCTTGGTTGACCAGCAGATCCGCTATGTCGCTGTCCTGGAGACCCAACCGGCGAAAATCGATCCAGGCCAGATACCCCGCTTCCGGCTTGAGCATGGTCAGGCGGGGCAGTTCCCGCGCGAAAGACTCCAGCAGCCAGGCACGGTTGCCCTGCAGATAGGCCAAAAGCTCCTGTAGCCAATCATCCGAATCCCGGTAGGCGGCGATCATGGCTTCGATGCCGAAGCTGTTGCCCATGTAGAGGTGATACTTCTCGATGGCAGTGGCCAAAGGCTGGCGCAGAGCTGGGTTTTTCACTAGGATCACCGCGCTGGCGAGTCCGGCCAGATTGAAGGATTTTGCCGGCGACACACAACAGACGGTGAAGTCGGCAAAATCCTCCAGAGCGGCGATGGAGATGGCTTTGACGCCGTCATAGACCAGATCGGCATGAATCTCGTCGCTGATCACCGTAACGCCGTGGCGTTGGCACAACTGGCCCATCTGACGCAGTTCCCCCTCGCTCCAGAGCCTGCCCACCGGGTTGTGAGGACTGCAGAGGATGAACAGCTTGGCGCTGGGGAGTTTGCGCTCCAGATCAGCAAAATCGATCTCGTAATGCCCGTCCTTGAGCAGCAGCGGAGAGGTGAGCAGGATTCGGCCCTGGTCCAGCGCGGCATTGTGAAAAGGCCGGTACACCGGGGTCTGGATCAGCACTCCGTCTCCGGGATCGGACAACACCGTCACCGCCAGGCTCACCGCGGGCATCACCCCCGGTGTGGACAGCATCCAGTCGCGCTCCGCTTTGAGGCCGTACTGCCGGCTCACCCAGTTCAGAACCGTATCGTAAAACATTGGCAGACGCAGATTGTAGCCGAAGATGCCATGGTCGAGCCTTTTTTGCAGGGCCGCGCGGATCGACGGCGCCACGGGAAAATCCATGTCCGCCACCCACAGCGGGATCAGGTCGTCCCGCCCGTAGATCATATTCAGGGCGTCATATTTGAAGCAGCCGCTGCCACGCCGGTCGGTCAGCCGGTCAAAGTCATAATTCATTGCCCGGCCTGGTCCTGCCTTTCCTTCACCCTTCTGATCACGCCCACCATCTTGTCCAGTTCGTCGTTCAGCTTGGCCTGCGGGGCCAGGTCCGCGATGTTGTACATGATCTCCATCATTTTGGGAAAGGAGGCGGGGCTTTTCAGCGTGCGTTTTCTTCCCCGCCGGTCCGTGAATTCCAGAAACATGTAGTAGGTGATCACCTTGCGCAGTTCCATGGCGCTGATCCTGTCATACTCGATGGGCACGGAAGGGAGCAGCAGATAGCGGAACCAGAGGCATTCGGGGGTGAAGATCACGGAGTTGAGCGTGGTGAAATGCTTGAACAGCGAGTCCAGCGAGATGAACAGCACCACCAGCGGCAAAAATTTCATGAGGAAAGGCGTGCTGTTGCGGATGATGAAGAACAGCACAAAGATGCAGTAGCCGGAGATCAAGCTGTGGGCCAGTATCCCCAGAACCCTGGTCAAAACGGGCACCCGGTAGCGGACGGGCATGGCCCCCCGCACACTTTCGAAGTTCAGCTCACGCGGCACTGATATTCTCTCCAGAGGCGGTTCACGCTTTCCAGGATCACGCCATTGGCCGGGGCCGCGTCGAAGAGGTTGTGGCGGTCCCGGTCGCCGTGGTAATCGCTGCCCGCGGTCATGTAGAGACCGTTGTTCTGGCAGGTCTCGATGTAGGCCTGGATCTGATACTGGTAGTGATCCGGATGCCAAACCTCAAGGCCATCGATGCCCATGGCGATGAATTCCTCGATGTAGCTGTCTTTTTCCAGTTTGCCCGGATGGGCGATCAGAGCGAATCCGTTCGCTTCGTGGATCACCCGGATGGCGTCTGGAACGGAAAACTCCGGCTTGGGAAAGTAGGCAGGCTTGTCGTTGCCGATGTATTTGTCGAAAGCCTCGTTCTTGGTGTGCACGTAGCCCCGGTTCACCAGGATCTGCGCGATGTGCGGCCGCACGATCAGTTCCCGGCTGCCGGCCACGGCCACTACTTCGTTGAGGGTGAGTTCCAGGCCCAGGTCGGTAAGTTTCGCGATCATCCGGATCGCCCGTTCCCGCCGCCCGATGAGGTACATTTCCATCATCTCCACCAGCGAGGGCGAACTCAGGTTCACGCCTAGGGCGAGGATGTGGACGTCGGAGCCTTCATGCTGCGAACTGATCTCCATCCCAGGCAGGATCCGCAGCGGCGACACCTCATCCGGCAATAGCCGGTAGGCGTCTCCGGTGTCGTGATCCGTAATGGAGATCAGGTCCAGTCCGATTTGCCGGGCACGACTGACCAGCTGCGCAGGACTGAGCAACCCATCTGAAACGTTGGTGTGCAGATGGAGATTGATGCGCTTGATGGGATCTATATTCTTGACGATCATAATCTCTTTTCTATTGACGTATTTCTGGCTCCCCAAAAATCGTCAATGATTATTTTATCTGCCGCGCCCAGTAATCTGGGGAAAGATTTTCAGCTCAAGGAGTCTCCGATGGAATACGATCCGCTCAAAGACCGCGCCGCGCGCCTGATCCGGGTTTGGCCTGCCGCCCGCGAACTTTTCTACCGCGGCCTGGACCTACTGCTGCTGCGCCAGCGCTATGTTAAGCGTGCCTTGCGAGGGCATTTCTCAGCCTCTCAGCAATTCCGCCATTACGACGCCGGTGCAGGTTTCTGCCAGTATACCTGGTATGTGCTGAAGAACTTCCCCGCCGCCAAAGTCTTCGCGAGCGATCTGAAAAGGGATTATCTGGAGGATTTTGCCCGCTACGCCAAACAGCGCTTTCCCGGCCGCTTTTCCTGGCAGGAGGCAGATCTACAGACTTTCACGCCGCGCAACAGCTACCAATTGGTGACCGCCATCGACATTCTGGAACACATTCCGGACGATGTCGCCGTGCTGCGCAACTTTCACAGCTCGCTGGCATCAGACGGGATCCTGTTCATCTCCACGCCCTCGGATACCGATGCGGCGGCCAAATTCACTTCGGAACACGTGCGCCCCGGCTACAACAAGGCCGCGCTGGAACAAAAGTTGCGGGACTGCGGCTTCAGCATCCTCGAAAACATTTATAGTTACGGCACCTGGGGTAGTCTGGCCTGGCGCCTGCTGATGAAGCATCCGCTTTCACTGCTGGGCAAAAGCAAAGTCTTCCTGGCGGTTCTGCCCCTCTACTACCTCCTCCTCTTCCCCCTCGCTGAGGTCCTGATGCGTCTGGACCTGAAGACCAACAATAAAACCGGCACCGGGATCATCATCGTGGCCCAAAAATAGGGCGGACCAGCAACCCTTTTCCCTACGAAGTCCACACATTAACCGGATCGTAGGGATTAAATCATCCATTAGTACATGGATGGCCATATTTCCCTGATGCATAAGCCCTCGCAATTCCCCCGAAAGATAGCCGCACTACAGGCGGGGAACTTCCGGGAGACAAAACAAGGGATATTGGAACAGGGATAAACAGGATGATGGGGATGAAGAATAGAACACGGATGACAGGATCGACAGGATCAGCCGGATCTGTTAAAACAGAGGGACAGAGACAGTCCATATAGATTTACGGATCAACTGATTTGGGACAGGAAGAGCCGGGTGTCCGATATTCCGGAACGCATCCCAAACGCAGCCTTGGAATGCTGCGCTACGCATGTCATCAGCTCGGCCCAAGCGCAGGTCATTCCGGGTCTGGTGCTGCTGTAGTCGATGCTCGCGGGTTAGCTCAACTCCAGCTTCACCGCCCGGAATGAAAGCAAGCCCGGGATCGCTCCCGGGCCTTAATGTAGCCGGTAAGACTGCCAGTTTAGAACTTGATGTTGTCAAGTTCCAGCGGGGTGAGCATCAGCGGAGCTCCGTCGCCGAAATCGCGCCAGAGTTCATAGACGCGGATGTAGTCGCCCAGAAACTCGTCCAGGGCCACATTCCGCAGATTGGCGCCGAGGGGGTTTCCCTGCATCCTGATTTGGATGCCGCCCTGGGAAGTGGTGGCGTCCACGAGGGCGATCTTGCCTTTGATGCCGGTGAGTTCGCGCATCTCCTCCATGGCGGTGTCGAGGCCGCCGAGGGCGTCCACAAGTCCGTTTTCCAAGGCCTGTTCGCCAGTCCAGACGCGCCCCTGGGCGATCGCGTGCACTTGGTCGTAATCCAGATCGTCGCGTCCGGCGGCAACTTTCCTCACGAAATCTTCGTAAACGGCTTCGATGTAACCGGACATGCGGTTTTTCTCGTCTTCGCTCCAGTTGCGGTGGGTGGCGCCAAAATCGGCATTGGCGCCTTTCTTGACGGTTGACCAGTTCACGCCGATCTTATCGTAGAGACGCGGCAAAGCGAAAGAGAGCCCGATCACGCCGATGGACCCGGTGATGGTGGCAGGTTCGGCCACGATACGATCGGCCCCGCAGGCGATGTAATAGCCTCCGGAACCGGCCACGCCGGCCATGGAGACCACCACGGGTTTCTTGTTTTCGGTTTGGGCGAGCTGCAGTTCGCGCAGAATGATGTCGGAAGCCTGGGCGGAGCCTCCGCCGCTGTCCACGCGCAGGATGATGCCTTTGTAAGCAGGGTTTTTGCGGGCTGCACGGATAAGCTTGACCGTGGTCTCATGAGCGATCGCGGAGCCGGGTTCGCCTTTGCCCATCACGATGTTGCCTTGCGCGTAGATCACGGCGATGAGGCTCTCGCGGGGCTGGCTCCAGCTGTAATCGATATAATCCGGGATGCCGCTCTGGGTGCCGGAAAAGCTGAATTCATCCTTGAGCAGCTTGGTCAGCTCGTCTTCGTAGATCACCTTGTCCACCAAACCCGCCGTCAAAGCGTCCGTGGCCAGATAATAGGGCCCGGCGTCGATGGTCTCCTGCACAGAGGTTTTCAGTTTGGCTCCCCGGCCGGCGTTCATGGCTGCCACCATCTGGTCGAAGATGCTTTGCAGCAGGGAATCATACACCTCACGCTCGGCCGCCGTCATCTCGGTTTCGGAAAACATGTTGCCGGCGTTTTTGTATTTGTGGCTGCGGAAATTCATCACGTCCACGCCCAGGGTGTCCAGCAATTCCTTGAAATAGGGACTGGTGGTGGAAATGCCGCGCAGATCCACCGTTCCCAAGGGATTGAGATAGATGGCATCGGCGATGGAGGCGGCAAAGATGTAGCCGGCGTTGCCGATGTTGTCGTAATAGAAAACGACCTGCTTGCCGGCGGCCTTGAAATCCTGAAAGGCGGCGGTAAGTTCCTGCAGCAGGGCGTAGGAGGTGGTGAAGCCGGGGTTCTTGAGCAGAATGCCCTGCACGGAGGGATCGGCTTTGGCCTTGTTGATGTCGGCGATCACGGTCTCGATGCCCTTGCTCTTGTCGTCCATGATCCTGATCTTGCCTATGGTGTATTGCGGTCCGGCATAGGTCTTGATCTCTCCCCCAAGCTTCATCGCGTACCAGTTTTTGCCGCGGAGGCCCAGGAAGGGGCGGAACACGTTGTCCGATAAATGGATGTAGGGCACGGTGATGTAATCGGTGGCGGATTTTCCTGTGGCGATAGCTCCGAGGTCCGTCTTGCCGAGGCTGAGGCTGAAGTTCATCCAGGCGGTCTGCTTATCCAGATTGTAGGTTGCGCCGATGTTCAGGCCGTCCACCACCCTGGTGTGCGCGCCCAGCACGAGGTCGTTGAACCCGTAGCCGCTGCCGCTATCCTTGTCATAGTCAATGTCCGCGCTCAGTTCCAAGCGCTCATCCCTGATCCCTTTCACAAAGGCCAGGGGCCGCAGCGCCGCGCCGGCATGATAGGCCGGGGAAGCGCCGTTGGGATTGTCCAGCCTCAAAGCCAGGGAAGCCGAGCTATGGGGCCGGTAGGTTAGCGCGCTGCGCCAGTCGCCGTGGCCGAATTCGCCGTTCTTCCAGCGGTAGTGGGTTCCTATGTAAAAATTGCTTTGGGGCAGCAGTTCCGAGCCGAGGGCCAGGGTGTGGAAATTCATCCCATTGTCGGCTTCGTCCTTGGTGTATTCATAGGTGTAGCTGAGATTGTCCAGATTGGCGAAGGCCCAGTAGTGCTTGCGGAATTTCCAGTCGGAGAGTGTGTGGGCCCAGCCGAGTCCGCTGGCGTGACCGGTTCCCAGCAAGGAAGGATTGGCCAACGGGATGAAGAGGTTGTCGATGCTGGCGGTGGGATAATCCAGCCCGGTGAGGTCAAGGTCGTTCCACGCGGGTGTTTGGGCGCAAACGAGAGCGGGCAGTGAGAGCAGGAGCAACAGGCTCCCCAGGATATGTTTCATTCATCCTCCTCGGTGAACAGAATGATCTGAATGTTTCTGGCCTGATTTGGTCTGCCTTTGGTGCGGCTTTCCATGGTCCGGTCTTCCGGCCCGGGAACGATCCCAAGCCTTGGCTTTTCATTTTCGGTCGTGGCTTTTTTGTCAATGTAAATCATCTTCAATTTAGTTCCCTAAACTTGTAAAGCCAGGCCCCGGCCACGGTGAAGACCGCGCTGGCGGCCAGCTTTAGTAGGGTGGACCAGCTCAGGATACTCTGCCAGCCCTGGCTGATCAGCAGGTTCAGGTTCGGCAGCCCGGCGTGGGGCTGGTCGGGGTTGAAGTGGATGTTGACGGATACCTTGTCCATGAGGTAGCCCAGCGGCGAGGGGATGTTCCACCTCGCGGTGTAGTTCAGGATCGCTCTGGTCACCTCGAGACCCAGAACCACCAGCATGCCCAGGTAGAGGGAGTTTTTCTTGAACAGGCCGGCAAAGAACCAGGCCAGCGAACCCAGCAGGAGAACACTCAGGCTGACCTGGATCCAGCTTTGCAGCCAGCCCACCAGGCCGTATTGGAAGGGTGTTCCAATCTGGGAACTGAGCAGCCAGGAAACCAGCAGGGAAGTGATGAGCGAGAGCGCTCCCAAGAGCAGGATGCTGCCCTTGATGGCGAAGACGAATTTGCTGAGGGCGATCTTCACAAAGGACATCGGCTGGGAGAAATGCAGGATCTCGCAGCGATGCTTGTGGCCGCCGTTGATGACGTTGTCCGCCAACCCGATAGTGGTCAGGATGGAGATTAAGCCCAGCAGGGCGGTAAGCAACATCGACGCGATATAGATGACCAGATCGGCATTGCCGGTGGAGGCCAGTTCAGTCTGCATGGAAACGATCACGCCGTCCCCCCTCACCTGGCTGAATATCCAGGCAAAGAGCACGACCGCGTAGACGCACAGCGTGAACCACAGGGGCATCAGGAATGAGAAGCGGTTGGTGTTCAACTCTTTTTTAAGTAACGCTTTACACTGTTTCATTGCTGCCTCCCACGATGGACAGGAAAAGATCGGCCAGATTGGCCCGGTTGTAGGTGGCGCCGGCGAATTCCACTTCGGAGGGCAAGACGGCGCTGATGGTGCCGATGGTCTTGGAGACCAGTTTCGGCTGGTGGGCCATGATCTCCGAAGCGCGGTCGATGGGCAAGGTCACCCCACGCAGCCGGCTTTTCAGGCTTTCCATCTCCTCATGCAGGAGGATGCGGCCGTTGTCGATGAAGATGACCTCCTGCAAGAGGTCCTCCACTTCCTCAGCCTGATGGGTGGAGATGAGGATGGTCTTGCTCTCGTCGAAGAACTCGCCCAGGATAGTGTTAAAAAATTCCTTGCGGAAGGCGATGTCCAGCCCCAAAGTCGGCTCGTCCAACAGCAGGAAGCTGACGTCCAGAGACAGGGTGATCAGCAGGTAGAGCTTGGTTTTCATGCCTTTGGAGAGCTTGCCCACCTTCTTGTTCAGGGGCAGGTTGCTTGCTCCTAGGAGCTTTTGGGCGCGCCCGTCATTCCAGCGGGGATTCACACCCCGAATGTAGTCGATGGTCTGGCGCACAGTGAGGCGATCGTCCAGTCCGCTCACATCCGGGATAAAGGCCACTTCCTCAAAGACGCGGTGGTCGCGGTGTTTGATCTCCCTATCGCCAAGCCTGATGCTGCCCTCGTGGTTTAGAAAACCCAGCAGACAGCGCATCAGGGTGGATTTTCCCGCTCCGTTCTTGCCCAGCAGGCCGATTATCCTGCCGCTTCCGAGGCTCAGGTTTACGTCGTCCAGCGCCTTGAACTTGCCGTAGAATTTGGTTAGGTTGCTGGTTTGGTAGATGATCTCACTCATCCTTTCCTCCATATATCGTGTTTAAGCTTTGCATGATCTGTGCTTTGGGCAGTTCCAACTGCCGGGCTTTGCGCAGCACCGGCTCCAGGCTGTCCGTGATGAAATCCTTGCCGCGGGCACTGATGATCAGCTCCCGCGCGCCCGGGGCCACAAACATCCCCACA
This sequence comes from uncultured Candidatus Cloacimonadota bacterium, assembly GCA_964631015.1. Taxonomy (GTDB): domain Bacteria; phylum Cloacimonadota; class Cloacimonadia; order Cloacimonadales; family Cloacimonadaceae; genus Syntrophosphaera. Next base: position 30,025 of record CAZVXH010000024.1, read on the forward strand.
CCCCGCTTCTTCTGCAGCACACCCTCGTCCACCAGCAGGCTCAGCGCGTTGCCCACCGTGATGGGATTCAGCCCGTAATCGCTGGCCATCACCCTCAGCGAGGGGATCTGCGCCTCCTCGGGCAGCTTTGCCTCGAGGATCAGGTCCTCGATGTGAGAGCGAAGCTGCAGGTAGATCGGCGTTTCGCCATTGAATATCTTCATAACCACCTCATAAGTGTAGTTTACCGTAGTATCACTGTAGTGATGTATCCAAGCACTACACTGCTGCAATTCAGTCAAGAACTTTTTTTCTTTATGCATTTTTTTAAGGTGTCTGACCAGGGTGCGATCTAACTGAGTTCCTTTACAGCTGGACTTTCTGGCTTGTACGAAATAAACTTGCCGGCCGTTGTGCCTTCCGTTCGGTTAAAGTAAGATGCATCCCCCCGAAATTATTCTACCTGGTTATCTTCGGTTTATTGCTTGCTTT
>CAZVXH010000025.1:0-29601 GCA_964631015.1 uncultured Candidatus Cloacimonadota bacterium
CAGAGGGAGATTCACACAAACCCAGTCTGGCATATCCTTTCAGTATGGTGATAGCTGAACCGATCTTGATCTTATTGGGATTGAGCAGCAGATTGATCAGATAATTCTGTTCGAAGTAAGTCACCTTTCTGGTCTTGCCATTGGGATCGGTTTTTCTGACCAACGCATACATATCCTGATCGCTATTCTGATAGTTCTGCACCCATCTTCTTAAGGAACGTTCATCCCGCTTGCCGCGCAGTGCATACAGCTCCGGCAACAGAATCTTCTGGTTATACTCCTGAGTGATGCGTTGCCACTCCTCGATCTTGGATTCACAATCATCCAAGCGAGATAGCGCTATCTGGCAGAAGCTGGCCATCAGCATTGCTTCCTGAGTCTTCTTGTATGGAATATGCTGTTTCGGTCTCAGATCGAGATCACGCTCTAGAAGTGGAAGACTGGGCTTGCTGACTGTCACTTCGACAGCCGATTCACCTACGATCATTTCATCAGCTTGCTCTAAAGCATTAGCTCCTGAACTTCCCACGTTATCTGAATCATTCCCCTTATCTGACTGGTTCATGAGTTCCGCATAGAACTTACGATACTCATCCAGATCCAATTGATAGTCAACCATGCCTGTCCTCCGTATTCTGATAGCCATAAACCAGCATGCTCTTAATCATGCACTCGCCAATCGGGATAACTGTCTCCAGATAGAGCTCCGGTACCTGCATCTTCTTATATGTATAAGAGAACTCAAGCTCCAGGGTCTCAGGATCTGGCAATACGAAGGTCTTCAGAACCTTGGCAGTGCCGATCTTCACCTGACGCTTCACGGTATGCATCTTATGCTTATCAATAAAGCGCCAGACGGTTCGATTGGAACAGCCTTTCAGTTCTGCCATCCGTTCAATGGTCAGCCAGACAGCATCGATCTTCTTATTCATTAGTAATCCATAATACTCATCAGTCATCTTGAGGATAAGCACTGTGACACAGCTATCTGTCACAGTGCTTCCCACAATCAGGGTTAAAGTCTTCTTCTTGGGTCTTGTCACAGTGCCTGAAGCAGTGTGACAGGTTCCTAAGTACCTTGCCAAAAGCATTAGCGTTGGTTTTTTGTTCGGATTGAACCCCAACTCGGAAAAAGTGTCACAGTGCTTGCCGATTTCGGTGTCACAGTGCTGTGTCCGTTTGGGCATGTTTGGCTTAGTTTTCATGGTATCTCCTTAACTGTATATATGGGAGCTACTTAAAACCACTGCGACATCTTGGGAAGTCCTTTCTGCGCTAACGCCGGCGAGTTTTGAAGATACTCAAACAGTGCCGGAATTAATCCGCCGCTAAATCACACTCTATAAAAATGTCTTGACCTGACTATTCAGGCTAATATCGTTGTTCACAGGTGCAGACTATCACCCAAACGGGTATCGGTCAAGCCTAAAAATGACCACTGGGAGTGAATATGGCAGCCACGACAGTCGGTGATCGACTCAAAATGCTGGTCAGATCGCTAAGTATGACTCACGGAGATTTTGCCAAACAAAATGGAATTTCGCTTAATTCCATGAGCCGATACATCAACAATAAGCGCTCTCCAGACCCCGAATTTCTCATCAAATTGGCAGAGCAAAAAGTGAACTTGAATTGGCTGCTGAGTGGTGAGGGTAGCATGTATGTGAGTGCTCCCTGGGACCCCCAACCAGAGTCAAAGACCAAATCAAAGGTGGAGGTGGTCTCAACTAAGGACAAGCTATCAGATTGTACAGATAGCAGTTACAGCCGTACAATATTACTTCCGATACTCGCTGAAATTTCTGCCGGAATGCCAGCCGAAGTCACCGAAGATTTTGAACACGACAATTTCGTGGAATTACCGCGGATTTATCTCAAGAACAAGATCGATAACTATATGGTATTCAGAGTAAATGGACAAAGTATGGAGCCTCAGATCATGAATAACGACATCGTTGTGATTCAGAGAAAGGACGACTGGAGTAATACTGATGGCTCAGTCTGTGCGGTCAGATTGAATGATGGCATCACCCTGAAACGTATCCAGTTTGATCACCAGAGACAGCAGGTGTTGCTCCATCCCTTCAATGCTGATTACCGTGTCCAGGTAGTAGACTCGATGCAGGGAGAGTATATCTCGCTGATTGGGACGATGGTCATGCAGTTGAGGATGGGATGATTTATACGAATAGGCTAAATGAGGAGCACCATGAAATACCTCCTTACTGGAATTGATACCCATCCTGATTTTGGTTTTGGGATAACTGCTGAAGCATATCGTGAATCTGCTGAGTGCCTGTTATTGAACAAAGATAAGATTCTTTCTTTCCAGCAAAGAGAAATGCCAATAAACTTCTTGTATAGGCATTCAATCGAGCTATATCTTAAGTCATTAATCATAATCATTCATCAAGCACTTAAGCTACCCTATGGAGATGAACCTTCAGAATCAGATAAACCTATGATTTTAGTGAATGGACAGTGGCAAATCTTATTCTCTTGCCATATGATTGACGAGTTGTATTCATATTGGGTTGATCAATTGCTCAATAAAAAAGCCTCTGAACTAAAGGAAAAAGCAATGAAAGGGGACTGGCGTGAGTACAGGGTCGTTTCAGATCTAATCCCTCTAATCGTGAAGTACGATAGAGACAGTTCCTTTTTCCGCTATCCCGTAACAAAGAAAACTAAGCAGTTAGATAAAGAGAAGCATACTATGAAGCCCATGAGTAAGCAAGCCTTAAAAGGAATACCTTATACACTACCTGTGCTTAATGAGAGCTCAAGGAAGGGTGGAGTTTATCTAGTATTCAAGGATGAAGATAATCAAATTGTAAACGGTTTTCAGATGAATGCTGATGTGCTATCCGAAGTTACTTCAGCACTTCAAAAAACGTCTGAGTATTTGAATGGAATGCATGTCCAATCTAGATGCACATTATGTGATGGTTATTGAGGCAATGCTCATGAGCTATACTAGATTTGACTTGTTTTGTATGGACGATGATGAGTGCACGTAAACATATATGCATAAACAAAATAGTCATGGAGGAAAAATGCCGAATTGCCATTATTTCAGAACTTCACGAAAAACGGTTGAAGTTATTACCGGGACGTTCAACTTCATTAAACCAACAGCTGTAGCTCTATGGAACATGAGGTGGCAGTATAAGGGGTATCTACTTGAGAATCCAACTGCGACCCAGAATGAGATCAATCATCGTTTTGTAGAAGGATGCAAAATACGTGGAGCTAACATTAAGGCGTCTTGCTCAGACTCTAGTTGGGACGATCAACTTCAATGGTTCTCACAAATACTTCTAATTCAGTTATGTGCTATATTCGAGTCTTGGATTGACGAGATATTAACAACGCTACAAGAAAATAATTCTAGAAGAAGGAGTTCAATAGCTAAGAAACTCCAATTCCCTGATAAGTATCTTGATGGGCTTAACCAGTTACTGACCGTAAAATCCGGATTCCAGAATGTTTTCTACGATGGGCTAAAAAAACATAAGAAAAACAATTCTGCTCATGTGTATGAGCTACTACTCTGCTATCGGTACTTCAAGGAATGCAGAAATTCAATTGTCCATTTCGGAGGATTAGCAAATTCTAACTTGATTCAATTGGAAAGCCAAATACTTCAACTGGCACCATCATCATTAAAACTCCAGAGGATTCCCGATATAAAAATTATAGCACCCGACAAGAAGATCATGTTTGATTTTCGAGGTATCGAAATATTCGCTGAAATCATTATACAATTGATTACTACATATGATGCTGAGTTATCTCAGTCTCAAAACGCTGAGGATGAGTTCTTGGGACTGTGGGGGGAGGTTCATGGAGAGAAAAAACTAAGTAGAGATGATCATAGTAAGAGAATGAAACAAGTAATGAATTGTCTCAATGCGATCAAGCTCCCCGTACCACTGGACATCCAATCACTTATAAATTATCTTGAGTCAAAGAACTGTGTATCATATTGAATGACCAAATTAGTTCCTTGTTGGATTGATGAGCGATTTGTTATCTAGTTCATACATATATGCAAATACATTAATGTATGCTCCTTAGCGTTAAAGACTAGCGCTATACTACCTCGGCGTTAATAAACGTTGAGACTGGTCTTGAAAGATATCATATATACTTTACATTGCCAAGAGCAGTCACAAGCAAGATAGTTTAGACTTGTTTCTATTCATCAAAGACTCCCTTCAGAATCCTTACCTGTCTCTCAGTCGAACCGTTCCACTTGCACTGCGAGTCTTTCCAACTGGTCTATTTCGTTGAGATTCAGCCAGTTCCGAAACCAGTCTGAAATGAGTCCAGATTTGACATATAACTGTCACAAACCAGTCCAAAGAAGTCCAAAACCACTGTGACATCTTTCCGAAAGCAGTCCTAAGCATCTCTACACCAGATAAAGGCTTATACCTGTTTGTCATAGTGTTGGCTATATGACATTTGGGGTGTCACTTTATACCGCCAGAGGAGGTGAGCCGCCCTAACGGCTGATGCTATTGCGCACCCTGGCCACGATCTCGTCGCTGAGCTTGTCCAGGGCAAAATTGACCATGTCCATTTCCGCGGGCGGATAGGGCTCTTCCTTTTGAATGAGGGCCAGAGCTTCGGCTGAGAGCACACGCTCGTCCCCGCCGTTGGTCACTCTGCCCCAAACATCCGTCCAGGGGTATTCCGCGGTCACGGTGTCACCGTATTTGGTCACGCCGGTTTTAACGTCGATCAGGCTGAAAGTGGCAGTGATCCGCACGGAAGCGGTTTTGGTGTAGCGCTTGTAGACGCAGGTCACGTCTTCTTTCACTTCCCGTTCCCGTACTTTGCCTTTGTCCGTGGTGTATTCTTCCTTCCCGGTCACCATGTTTTTCGTTTCCTTCAGTTCCAGCTCGCTGGTCCGTTCGGGAACGTAATTCACCTGAATGATCTTCCCGGTCATGATCTCGTGCGCGCCCAGCAGCTGGCTCAGGTCGGCGCTGCTGCCGGATTCCGGAACATCGCCGCCGCCGTATTGCTGTTCCGTGAGCAGAGCTTCGATCTGGTCGCGGCTCACGATGTCCCAATACTCGCTCACCACCTTGTCCTGCACCAGTTTGGCGATCAGGGTGTCGGTAAGCAGGTCGAGCAGGCTGCCGTATTTGTTGCGGGTGCCGGATTTGTCGTCAAAGACAGAGATGGCCACGCGTTTCGTGGCAAGCCGCCGGGCGTTGGTGAACAGCTGGGCCGCGTCGCGATAACTGGGCACGAAGTTCAGCGCGGCCTGAAATTCCCGCGCCGCTTTTCGCTGGGCATCTGGTGTTTCGCTCTGGTCGAGTATCTCCAGGCCTTTCTGATAGTGGAATTCCGCCGCGGTAAGCTTGCTCTGGTTGAGCTTTTCCTGATAGCCGCCGGAATCAAAGCTGTATTTCTCGCCGGTTTTGGGGTTCACCAGCGGATCGATCTTTTTCACCAGATTCTCATAGCCGGCCAGCCGCGTGAATTCCTCCACATTGCCGTCCCACTTCACTTCCGGTTCCGCCGCGCCGAGCTCCAGCAGCCGCTGCTGGCCTTCCTCCAGCAAACGGGGATAGGTTTTCTTGATCAGCTTCTGGGCCTTGTAGTAGTCAGGTTTCCGCTGCAATAGCTCCACGCTGCTGTTCAGTGAGGCTTCCAGTTCGCCGCGCCGGTATTCACGCGCCGCCTTGCTGTACAGACTCCTGTTTTTACTGCAGGCCATGCTCATCAGCATAAATGCTATCAGGCTGGCCATTAGTATTTGTTTGAGCAGCGTCAACTATTCCTCCAGATCGGCATGGTATAATTTATTTTACGAATCCACACGTCAAACCTTGGCCGCCTTGTCAAGCAAAAATTGCTCATACCCGCGGACGTCGCTTCCCATCCGCCATATCGGAACATCAATCCTCACATGATCCGGCGGAAGCGTTTGATTCCGGCCCCGGGAAAAAGCGAACACCTTCACGTCGCCTCCGGAGACACCGCCCTAAGCCCTCTCCTGTCCGCCCCTCATCTGCCTCCCGCACAGTTCCCCCCTAACAGGCGGGAACTGAGGGGGAGGTGAATGGGATGTGAATGGGAAGTGTAATCAGGGCGGACCACGCCGGGTGACGCGGAGCTGAGATCAGGTTCAGAGTGAGGGCAAGACTTCTTATGGCAGATTCGGAACGATTCTTGCAACGCCTGTATGGGTCAGCCAAAGCTGGCAATCCCTTGGGAGGATTTTTACATGCTGAGAAAGCATATCTTATTGCTCGCGGCGGTGTTGCTCATCCTGTCCGGATGCGCCCGGCGCAATCCCGCCTGGCAGGACCAGGATGCCCTCACCCTGCTCAAACAGGTGCAGGTGGTGGGCGATCCGGTGGATCTGTCCTTTGACGACGATTATATTTTTGTGGCCCAGGACCAGGGCGGCATCTCCGTGATCGATGCCACGGATTACTCGCAACGCTGGTGGGCGGAGGTCTATCCCCCCAGCGCGGACGCCGTGCTGGCCCGGATCCGCAACATCTCTGCCGTCGGAGAACACAAACTGCTCTTTTTGGGCGAATATTACGCCGCGGACAAGATCCGCATCATCGACTACTCCGATCCCGATTCCCTTAAACTGCACGATTCGATCACGGGCGGCACGGACAATCTGATGTCCATGAGCTTCAACGCCATTCCCAGCCCCACGGATAACAACATCGTGGAGGGATTCTTCGCGGTGGGGGGCTCGGAACCGAAGGTCCTGTATGCCCGCTACAACGGCGATCTCTATCTGGGAACGGACTACAGCATCGGCATGACCCCCTGGGTGCCGGAGGGTACTGACGCGAACAGCAACTATGTTTTCGTGGCCGCCCAGCAGCGCGGATTGCTGATCTACGACCGCGCCACCCGGCTGAAAGTAGGTGAGATCGCCCTGCCCGGAGAAGCCCAGCAGGTGAAGGTGGTGGGAAACTATGCCTATGTCGCCAGCCGCCAGGGTGGGTTGAACGTGGTGAACGTGGGCGCTCCCACCGAACCCTTGCTCGTTAAAACATTCGATACCAGCGGCTACGCCACCACCGTGGACGTCCAGGGCAACCTGGCCGCGGTGAGTTCTGGCGGCGGCGGTGTCTATCTCTTTGATGTCAGCACCCCCGGAAACCCCGTTCTGAAACAGAATCTGAGCTCCGCCGGCTACACCAACAATGCCAAATTCTACCAGGGCAAACTGGTCGTTGCCGCCCGGGACCAGGGTGTACTCATCTATGCCATCGATTGAGCGAAGTACCAAAAAACCATTTTACTTGAAAAACACCATAGCCTGGAGCATCAACTCCAGGTTTTTTAATTTGACGATAAAGGAAAAGAGGATGAAAAGGATCCTGTCGCTAACCATTTTGGCGCTGCTCTGCCTTACTGCTCTCGGCGCCGAAGCACCAACCAATTTCTTCTCGGTGGCCCGGTCTTCCGGCCACCAGCTTAAACTCGCGGTCTCCGTGCCCGCCCTCAGGCTCGCCGCAGCCGAAGAGGACGGCCAGACAGTGAAAGAAGTGCGCATGGACGGCGCTTTCAGCACTTCGGAACCCGGCCAGCCGGAACTTCCGGTGCTCAGCACCATGGTGGCTATCCCGCCTCGGGGCAGCTACACGCTTTCCTACAGCTACGGCGGAGTGGAATACACCCAGCTCGACGCTCCCAAGACCTACGCGGAGGGTTCAGGCGATCAGGCCATACCACCCGGCCAGCCATATCCCGCCAGCCTGGCCACCGCTTCCGATCCCGCCGTATTGCGCGATTTCCGGGTGCTGCAGATCAACGTCTATCCTTGCCAATACGATCCTGTGAGCAAACGCCTGGCCACTTTTAGCGACATTGAGGTCACCCTGGATTTCAATACCCAGCCCGGCCTCAACGAACTTCCGGACTACAGTTCCTACAGCTACGCCTTCCAGAAGATCTATGAGGCTCAGATCACCAATTTCGCGGATTACCGCAACCTGGTGACGGCGCCCTCCCATGCCCGCATCCTGCTGATCCACGGCAACAACAGCGACCCGGTGTTCCTCGCCAAACTCAGCGAGTTCGCCACCTGGAAACGCCAGAAAGGCTATGCCGTGAACGTGGTGAGCACCACCCAGGCCGGCGGCACCAGCACCACTGCCATCAAAAACTACATCCAGAGCCAGTACAACAATCTGGACTCCCGACCGGATTTCGTGATCCTGCTGGGCGATACATCCGGCAGCTATCCCATTCCCGCCTGGAACGAAACCTACAGCTCTTACAACGGTGAAGGCGATTATCCCTACACCCATCTGGCCGGTGGCGACCTGCTTGGAGACGTATTCATCGGCCGCCTTTCCGCTGAAAACCTCTCCCAGCTCAATACCCTGCTGAACAAGATCTACACATACGAAAAGAACATCAACAACGACCCCACGGCCGCCGCCTGGCTCAATCGCATGTTGCTGATCGGCGATCCCTCCTCCTCGGGGATCTCCACCATCTACACCAATCAGCACATCCACGAGATGACCCACACCGTGAACCCGGATTACACCTATATCGAGAACTACACCGGGGGCTATTCCTCCACCATCAATTCCGGCATCAACACAGGCGTGGGCTTTTTCAACTACCGCGGCTACATCGGCATGAGCGGCTGGGAACCCAGTGGCTCCCTAAACAACGGTCCCCGCCTTCCTCACGCAGTGATCCTCACCTGCGGCACCGGCAGTTTTGCCTCCACCTACGGCCCCGCCACCTCGGAATCCTTCGTCCGCCTGGGCACCGAAGCCGTTCCCAAAGGCGCACTCACCGCCATCGGCATGGCCACTTCCGGCACTCACACAATGTTCAACAACGCCCTCTCCAGCGGCATATTCGACGGCCTTTACCTCTATGGCATGCGTAGCATGGGCGAGGCCCTGCTCAACGGCCGTCTCTACCTTTACAACATCTACGGCCAAAGCAACACCGCCCAGGCGAACTATTTCGCCCACTGGTGCAACCTGATGGGTGACCCCACCGTGGAAACCTTCGTCGGCATTCCCGAAACCCTGGTCATTTCGGCTCCTGATTCCATTGCCCTGGGAACCAGCCTCGTGGACGTTCAGGTGACCGACACGGCCATGAGCCCGGTGGCCAACGTGAGCGTGACCTTGTACAGCGACGGCTACGGCGACGTGGTGGCCAAAGGCTTCACGGATGAAAGCGGTGTCGTTACCCTGCAGATACCCAATTTTGTTAACTCCGCTCTGCTGATCACCGCTTCCAAACACGATCATAAGCCCGCCCAGAAGCTGCTGGGGATTGATCAGGCCGGCTCGCTGGTCTATTTTGCCAAAACCATCACGGATGACGGCAGCGCAGGTTCCTCCGGCAATGGCGACAGTTTCATCAACGCCGGGGAGACCGTCGCCCTCAGCGTGGAGATCAGCAATTCCACCGCGGCCCCGATCGATGGGATCACCGCCGTGCTCAGCAGTGTCGATCCTCTGGTAACCATCGCGCAGGCAACCAGCCCCTTGCCGGCCATCCCCGCCGGTCACACCGCCTTGAACAGCGTTCCTTTCCTGGTCACTTTCGCGCAAAACATCCCCGCCTTCCATGACGTCCGTTTCATCCTGGAACTCACAGACAGCGCCGCCAATACCTATCAGGCCATATTCCACCTCGGCGGCTTCAACGCCGACCTCAGCGTGGGCAACTTCAGCGTTAGCGCTGGCGGCAACAGCGTGCTGGATCCCTCCGAGAACGGCATCCTCTCCATCACGGTGGCCAACTCCTCCATCTTCGGCGCCACTGAGGTCTACGGCGAACTCGCCGCCCTGAACGACCTCGTGGTGGTCACCGACAGCCTGTCCTATTTCGGCGGGATTCCCGCTGGCATGAACGCGGTTTCCATCGACGGTTTTGGTCTCTTCGCCCGGCCGCTGCTCATCCCCGGGATGATGATCCCCTTCCGGTTGCGGCTGTACAACTCCTCCGGCCTAGAGCAGACAACCTTCTTCTCCCTGCCCATCGGTACGGTGGCGCAAAACACGCCCCTCGGACCCGACGAGTACGGCTATTTCATCTATGACGTCTCGGACACCGCCTATCCGGACTGCCCCAGCTACGAATGGATCGAGATCGCTCCCAGCCTCGGCGGCAGCGGTACCCAGATCACCGGGCTCAACGATTCCGGCACCAGCGGAGACGAAGGTGACCAAGTGGGCAGCGACGCCCTTGAAACCATCGGCCTGCCTTTCACCTTCCGCTTCTACGGGGTGGACTACAACCAGATCACTGTCTGCGTGAACGGCTTCATCGCCCTCGGGGTTACCAACGACGGCGAATTCCGCAATGGCCGCATGCCCGGCGGTCAGGGCCCGGCACCGATGATCGCGCCCTTCTGGGATGACCTGGTGCTCCTCACCGGAGGCGGCATCTACCGCTATTACAACGCTGACGAACATATCTTCATCATCCAGTACCAAAACCTCAAGAACGGCTATAACCGCAGCAGCGAGGAAACCTTCCAGGTGATCTTCCACGATCCCCTCTACTATCCTTCCAGCCTGGGCGATGGCATGATCAAGATCCAGTACAAGACCTTCAACAATGTGGACACCGGCAGCAGCGGCTACACCCCCAGCCACGGCAAGTTCGCCACTGTCGGCATCCGTGACCCCAGCAACCTCCGCGGCCTCGAGTATACCTTCAACAATCAGTATCCTCCCGCGGCGCAGCCTCTGGCCAATCAGCGCGCCCTGCTCATCACCACCGTACCCGTGCTGCATCAAAGCGCCCATCTGGTGGTGGGGGAACTTATCCTCAACGACGCCAACGCCAATTCCTGGCTGGAACCCGGCGAGACCGCCGAAATAGGGATCAAACTTAACAACCTCGGCATCGACTCCGCTACCAACGTAATCATCATTGCCTCCACCGTGAGCCCCCTCCTCAGCATCGCCAATTCCCAAAGCGCTTGTCCGGACATCCCCGGCAGCGGCTCAGCCGTGAATGTGGTGCCCTTCATGGTCACCGCTTCGCCGGATTGCACTGACGGGCTGGTCATCCCGCTCCAATTCATGGTGACGATCGCCGGCAACGAGTGGACCTATCCGCTTACTGTCACCATCAAAAAACCCGCCATCGAACTCAGCGGGATCTATATCAGCGATCTGCAGGGCAATGTGAACGGACTGGCCGATCCCGGCGAGACCTTCAGCCTGATCGTGAACTACATCAACAACGGCAGCGTGGCCGCCTACAACCTCACCAGCAACATCATGTGTCTCAGCGGCGACGTCACCCTCATCAATTCCCAGCAGCTGATCCCTGCCATTCCCTCCGGAGCCGTGAGCCAGGCCGTATACGAGGTTAGCCTCTCGCCCAATGTGATCGTGGGCAACAACCTCACTTTCTACCTTACCTTCCTCGGTGAAGCGGTGGAGGCCCAGAACGAAGTATTTCTGCTAAACGTAGGCACCACCGGCATGTTCGAGAATTTTGAGGCCAACAACGGCGCTTTCGAAGCCCAGCCCACCACCAACGGCTGGGAGTGGGGAACGGATACCACCGCCGGCGCCCATTCCGGCACCAAGGCCTGGGGCACCCGGATCAACCAGCAGTATCCCAACAACGTGAACTGGACCCTAACCTCACCGCCTGTCTTCATCGGAGGCAATTTCGTGCTGGAGTTTTACCACTGGTTCGATACCGAGCTCAATTACGATGGCGGCAACGTGAAGATCTCAGCCAACAACGGTACTACATGGACTTTGCTCACTCCGGAAAACGGCTACACTCAGCAGACCGTGGCCGCTCTCAACGGTCCCGGATATGCTGGCAACAGCGGAGGTTGGGTGCCGGCCCGTTTCTCCCTGAGCGCCTATCCTAACCAATCGGTGAGATTCCGCTGGACCTTTGCCGCGGATACTATGATCCAAGGCCAGGGCTGGTACATCGACGACGTTCAGACCACCGGTTTCATCCCCTTCGCCGGCAAAGTGAGCGGAGTGGTCTCCTCGTCCAAACCGGATGAAGATTTCTCCACCCTTTCCGTGCAAAACGCGGACGCCATCACCACCCGTCCCAACGCGGCCGGGGCCTACGCCCTATATCTGCCTTCTGGGATCCACAACGTTACCGCCTCCGGCCCCGGATATCAGGACCAGAGCGTATTTCCCGTGAATCTCAGTGTAAACAATCCCAGCTTTCCGCAGGATTATTATCTCACCTGGCTCGCCCCCGCCACTGATCTGGGTTTCGACGTTGAGCAGGATTCCCTTAACCTCTTCTGGACCGCTCCCGCCGCGCCGCCAATGGCCGTGCTGAACTATCAGGTCTTTCGCAAGCTGAATTCCGGACTCTTCGAATTGATGGCCATTGTCACGGACACTTCCTGGGGTGAACTGCCAACCGTAGATGGCGAGTATAGCTATTACGTGGTTGCCGGCTACGATGCCGGCGCCAGCGTCGGTACGGAAGTCCTCAACGTCGCCTGGCCCTATGTGGCCGGCAACGATCAACATACACAACCGCTGGTCTCACAGCTCCATCAGAACTATCCCAACCCCTTCAACCCCAGCACCACGGTGATGTTCGACCTCGCCGAGGCCGCCCCGGTGACCCTGGCGGTGTACAATGTGAAGGGACAGCTGGTGCGCCACCTGCTGCAAGCCCCCCTCGGTGTGGGTACCCACAGGATCCTTTGGGACGGCACCGACGAAAACCGTCGCCCCGTGGCTTCCGGCATCTACTTCTTCCGCATAGCGTCACCCGCTCTCACAGCCTCTCGCAAGGCCGTGCTGCTCAAATGATCAGACCTTGAAAAACAAATAGGCCGGAGTTTTGCTCCGGCCTATTCATATCCAGCGGAATCAGCCTTATCCTGAACCCGGGTTCCTGGAAGGAGGGCCGACCTTGGGCTGAATGGTTTGATAGGATGTCAATCCGAGCAGAGATAACGGGTTTGACCGGGGCTGGTATACAGGCGGGCGCTTCCACCCCTGTATCCGGGCCGCTGCAATATTATGGGAAAATGCCTGGTCTTTGTGGCTGATGTCCTTGTTAGCGCCTTCTGTTGTTTCCCCGGTTAACTCCCCGAATGATCGCCGCACCTCAGGCGAGGGGTATCCGGGAGGCCATTATGACTGAACAACAGAGGGACAAAGGACGAGGTAAAGGTGGGTTCACTTTGTTTCCAGGGATCGCGAGGTCAAAGCGAAACCGTGGATAAAATGAAAGGTCTGTTCCCGACGGTCCGGGATCCTTCTCAGTCCATATATTTCTGGATCGAAGCCTGCTGCAGTTGCCGCTCCATCCAGCCATCGAACCAGTCGGCGGGCAGGCTGGCGGCAAAGACGGCCTGGATCTGCGCCTCGTCCACTTTTAGTTTGGCATCCCGTGAGACCGAGATAACGCGGGGCATCCAGACGAGGTCGTCCATGATGAATGCTTCCTGGGGCTGGTTCTGGAGGTGGCGGCGGAGGATGCCGTGGAAGATGACGGGAGTGTGTTTCCTCAGAGCAGTGGAAGAGGGGGTGAGGCCTTCGAGCAGACGGGTGGTGGCAGTGGCCGGGGTGGGGTCCTGCCCGGAGATGATCCTTTGAGAGATCTGCAGGGCCAGCTGTTCGCGCTTGTCGCGGGAGAGGAATTCCCTGATGCCGGCTTCGACCTCGGCGAGGGGACGGTAGGCTGCCAGCGCGGCTTCGCTGAGTTCCACGATCACCCACTGGCGCGCGGTGGCGGAGTAGATGGGTTCGAAAATGTGGCCGGCAGGCTGGTCGGGAAGCTGGGCGCGGATGACTTCCACCAGCTTGGGATCGGGAAACCAGAGGCTGGCGGGATCGGCTTTGTGCACTTTGGCGCGGGGAAGGGACATCTCTTCGCAGGCCACGGCCAGACCTGCTTCCCGGGCAAGTTTCACGGCGAGATCGGCGGAGGGGCGCATCATCTCGATGCTGGATCCGGCGGGTTGATAGGGCAGCCAGAGGGAATTGAAGCTGCACATGCTTTTAGTGCGCTTTTCCAATTGGTGTAGAGTGGTTCCGCTGGCGGTGGACAAAGGCCGGCCCCAGGCGCCTTCCTCCAGAGAGCTCAACTGCGCGTAGACGACGGGATCGAGGGAGTCAACGCTGAGGAAGCCGGAGTTTTTAAGCACCAGAGTGGACGCGAGGGGATGATCGTCTTCCAGTAATGCGGAGACGGGCGTTCCGGCGCTTAGTTCGCTGTAGAGGGAATCGGCGTAAAGATTGGTGAGGTGGATGTCCGTGCGGGAAGGCAGAACCTCCAGGGTTGCGTAGGAAAGACTTACAAAGGGTTCCAGGCGATAATCGGCAAGGTTGCGTTGATAGTGGGCGCGTACCTCTTCTGGAGCTACATAGGGATCGATATCTGCCAGCTCAAGCAAGGTGAATTCCACATCCGCCCTGCTTTGGAGGATGCCGGTGATGAGTTTGCGCTCGCTTTTGTCCAGCAGTTCGTTGGCTATCAGTTCCTGCTTCAACTTCATGATCGGTACTTTGGTATCCAGGTAGTCCTGGCGCAGGGGCGCGAGGTTTTGCGGAGAGTCGTAGAGCAGCGACTGGTTGTAGATCTTGGGGTCGAAAACGCCGTCGGTCATGAAGAGGGGTGATCTCAGGATGTAGGGGGGGATGTTTTTGGCCAGGGTGTCCACCACTTCGGAGGGGGTCGCGCTGATCCTGTATTTGGAGAACCACTGCCTCAGGATAACGCCCCTGGCGGCGTCCGTCCAAGTTTGCTGTTTGATCTGTTCGCGTTCTTCGCGGGAGGGGGCGCGGTTGTTCAACACCTGAAAGTTGGTGTAGTGGCCGCGGTAGGAATCGTTGAAAGATTCTGCGGTAATGGGCTGGCCGTTGATGCGTCCGGCCAGGCTGCCCTGGTTGGCGCCGCAGCCGGTAAGCAGCAAAGCCAATGCCAACAAGGCGGAGAAGAGGCAAGCAAACTTGGTCATAATCTGTCCTGTAGATCCTTTAGTTTTTTCCAGGCCTCGATGGGGGTGAGGCCGTCGAGGTCGAGGTCCCTGATCTCATCGATGATGGGGTCGAGTTCTGAGGCTTTGTCCGCCAGCACTTCGAAGAGTTCGATCTGGGGACCGGAGCGGTTCAGTTTGCGGCGGATGGAGGCGGTGAGGCCGCGGGGCGAGATCTCGTGTTCCTCGAGGTTTTTGAGGATCTCGCGGGCCCGGCGGATCACGCGGTCCGGAATGCCGGCCAGACGGGCCACCTGGATGCCGTAGCTTTGGTCCGCGCCGCCGCGTTCGATCTTGCGCAGAAAGATCATCTGGTCGTTGTATTCCTTAACCAGCACGTTGTAGTTGCGGATGTCCGGATAAATGTTCTCGAGTTCGGTGAGTTCGTGATAGTGGGTGGCGAAGAGGGTGAGGGTATGCCGGTATTTCTGGATGTATTCGATGATGGACCAGGCGAGGCTGAGGCCGTCGAAGGTGGAAGTGCCTCGGCCGATCTCATCAAGCAGGATGAGGGAAGCGTCGGTGGCGGTGTGGAGGATATTCGCCGTTTCGATCATCTCCACCAGGAAAGTGCTTTGGCCCTGGGCAAGGTTGTCGGAAGCGCCTACGCGGGTGAAAACGCGGTCGAAAATGGGCATGGAGAGCTGTTTGGCGGGCACGAAGCTGCCGATCTGGGCCATGATGGCCAGCAGTCCCACCTGCCGCAGATAGGTGGATTTTCCCGCCATGTTCGGCCCGGTGATGATGGCGATGGTGGTGGCGGGGTAATCCAGGGAAGTGTCGTTGGGAATGAAATCCTGGTCCTCGATGAGCTGTTCGATCACGGGATGGCGCCCGGCTTCAATAGTGAGAGTACGCTCCCGAGTGAAGACGGGGCAGCAATAGTTGTTTTGCCAGGCCAGCCAGGCGAGGCTGCTCTGAACGTCCGTGAGGGCGATGGTGGCGCTGAGTTCTTGCAACGCTACCAGGTTGGCGGCCACCCACTGGCGAAAGTCTTTGAAGAGTTCGTGTTCGAGGTTTTTGATCTTTTCCTCGGAACTGAGCACCTTGGCCTCAAATTCCTTCAGCCGGGGCGAGATGTAGCGTTCGGAATTCACCAAGGTCTGTTTCGGTACGTAGTAATCCGGCACCTTGGATTTGTGGGCGGTGCTTACCTCCAGGTAATAGCCGAAAACACGGTTGTAGCCAACTTTAAGGGTGCTGATGCCGGTCTTTTTACGTTCGTCGTCCTCCAGACGGGCGATCCAGGATTTGCCATCGTGGATGAGATCCAGTAGTTCGTCCAGATCTTTGTGGAAGCCTTGGTTGAAGATGCCGCCTTCGGTGATAGTGAGGGGTGGCTGGGAACGGAGCGCGGAACCGATGGCGACGGCAAGGTCGTCGAAACCTTCCAAGGCGTCAGCCAGAGAGGCTATGAGGGGTTGAGCATAGGCCCGCAGGCGCTCTTTCAGCTCGCCCAGCACCAGCAGATAGGAGCGGAGGGCGATGAGTTCGCGGGGATTTATACGCAAAGCGCCGAGCTTGGAAACGAGGCGGGAAACGTCGCCGATCTCATGCAGGCTGGTGCGGACGTCTTTCAGATAGGCGGTGTTGGTAAGGAAAGCTTTGATCAGGTCCTGCCTCTGCACGATCTGCACGGGGTCAAGCAGCGGATGCAGCAGCCAGTTCTGGATCAGGCGCGAACCCATCGGGGTCTGGGTTTGGTCCAGCACGGCCAGCAGACTGCCGTGGCGTTCGCCGTAGCGGATGGATCGGGCGAGTTCCAGATTGCGGCGGCTGATCTCATCCAGCTGCATGTAATTGCTCAGGGAATAGTAGTGCAGCGAGCTGATGTGGGTTAGAGGCGCCTGATAGAGCGACTGCACATAGGCGATGGTGGCTCCGGCGGCGGTGGCCCCGGCGGTTTTGCCCTGGGCGTCGAAGGCCTCCAGGGAATGCACCTGAAAGTGTTTTTTAAGGATGGAGGCGGCTTCCGAGGGTCTGAACTGCCAGCTGTCGAAGATGGTGAGGGTGGGACTGTATTCCAGTTTGAGGCTTTTTAGAAAGGTTTCGGAGGAACTGCCGTCCACGATGATCTCGGCCGGTTTTAGGCGTAGAAGTTCGTTCGCCAGTTCGTCTTTGCGCAGTTCCGTGAAGCTGAACTCGCCGGTGGACAGATCCAGATTGGCCAGGCCGATCCTGCGGTTTTCATCTTCATACCAGATGGCGCACAGAAAGTTGTTCGCGCTGCCGGCGATGAGGGAATGGTCCAGCACCGTTCCGGGTGTGATGATCTCCACCACTTCGCGTTTTACCAGGCCCACGGCTTGTTTGGGATCTTCGGTCTGTTCGCAGATGGCCACCTTGAGACCGGCCTGGATCAGTTTATCCAGATAGTTGTCCAGCGCGTGATAGGGAAAACCTGCCAGGGGCACGGGATTGGCGCTGTTCTTGTCCCGCGAGGTGAGGGTGATGTTGAGAACGCGCGCGGCGGTATGGGCGTCCTCGAAAAAGGTTTCGTAAAAATCGCCCATGCGAAAGAGGATCAGCTTGTCCGGATGGGCCTGCTTCACCTCCTGATACTGCCTGAGCATGGGGGTCAGCTTGGCATCCGGGGGGGCGGGATGTTTCATCCGGAGGTCAGAAACGGGTGATAAAACAATCGATGGACTTGGCGCGCAGGAGCTGAAGCACGCTCTCCGCTTCGCTCTGGGAAGCGTAAGGTCCGCTCACCACCACCCAGGGCACACTTTTGTTGCTCTTGTCCTCAAAATAGCAGGCTTTCATCTTAAGGCCGCGTATTTCAGTTGTGCGGTTGTTGGCATTGGTCTCGCTGCCGAAGCGTCCCGCTTGCACGAAGATTCCGCTGGGTTTGGTTTCCAGCCTCGCCGGAGCGTTGGGATGAAGCTCCGCCTGGGCCGGCACCACTTCCACCACTGGCTCGACCACCAGTTCCGGCAGGTCCAGCTCGGTGTAGGGATAGAGGAAAGAAAGATCGACTTGGGAGCCGTATTTGCTTTTCAGCTCGAAGAGCCTGTCCTCGATCTCGAAAGCGAGCTGGGATCTGCGGTTCAGGTTGAATCCGGTCTTGTAGTTTAGGAAGGCTTCGTCGCAATTGCCGTTTAGATGGTGCAGTCGGCCCAATAGGTAGTGGAAAAACTGCAGGTTTTTGGGCAGGCCGGGCAGGGCGCGCAGCTTTTCCAGGCTGGAGATGGCGCTGAAAAACTTGGTTTGGGTCTGGTAGGCGCCGGCAATGATGTAGTGGGTGTCTTCGGCGAATTTGCCGTTGGGCGCGGCCCGTAGATAGTTTTCGCCCTGGGCGATGGCCGCGGCGTAGTCGTCGCGGTACTGGGCGCAATAGGCCAGCCAGTAGAAGCGTTCCGGCAGATCGGGAGAACTGATCTTCTTCAGCAGGGTTTCCGCGGCGGGTATCTCCCGTTCGAGGATGCTCAGTTTGGCGATCTCCAGCTTGCTCTGCTGGCCGTAAAGCGTGGAGGGATAACGGTCCGCGGCTTGTTGCAGCAGGATCAGCGTATCGTTTTTACTCTGCTTGAGCATGGCGTTCAGATAGGTCTGCAGGGCGCGTTCCTCGTCGTTTTTGGCCACGCTCTTGAACAGCTGGTTGGGAAGTTCGGTCAGGTCCCCTTTCAGCCAGAGATCTTCCAGGGCTTGGAATTCTTTACGGAAATCAACCGCCAAAGCTGCCAGCGGCAGCAGAATCAGCAGCAACAGGGATAGGGTACATAGCAGATCACGGGGCATCGATATGAACCTCGAGCGCTCAGTTGCTCATCGAATTAAGCAGTTCGTCGTTGTTTTTGGTGGCCTGCATCCGTTTGCGCAGGGTTTCGATCCCCTGGATGGGACTGATCGTTTTAAGGTATTTTCGCAGCACATACATCCGGTTCATCTCGTTTTGCGTGAGCAGCAGCTCTTCGCGGCGGGTGCCGCTTTTTACGAGGTCGATGG
Source organism: uncultured Candidatus Cloacimonadota bacterium (assembly GCA_964631015.1). Taxonomy (GTDB): domain Bacteria; phylum Cloacimonadota; class Cloacimonadia; order Cloacimonadales; family Cloacimonadaceae; genus Syntrophosphaera. The sequence goes on from CAZVXH010000025.1 coordinate 18,923, forward strand.
CGGGGTAGAGGCGCATGTCCGAAATGCTGCGGTCCAGCACCAATTCCATGTTTCCGGTGCCCTTGAATTCCTCGAAGATCACCTGGTCCATCTTGGAGCCGGTGTCGATGAGGGCGGTGGCGATGATGGTGAGGGAGCCCGCCTCTTCTGTGTTACGCGCGGCGCCGAAGAATTTCTTGGGCCGGATGAGGCCGTTGGCGTCGATACCGCCGGACAGCACTTTTCCGCTGGAGGGGGTGATGTTGTTGTAGGCCCTGGCCAGGCGCGTGATGCTGTCCAGAACTATCACCACGTCCTGATTCAGCTCGATCATCCGCTTCGCTTTTTCCAGCACCATTTCGCTCACGGCGGTGTGGTTTTTGGGCGATTCGTCGAAGGTGGAGCTGATCACTTCGCGGTTGCCGGGACGCAATATCTTCTTCATTTCCGTAACTTCTTCGGGACGCTCGTCCACCAGCAGCACGATCAGATAAACTTCAGGATGGTTGGTGAGGATGGCGTTCGCGGTGTCTTGCAGCAGAGTGGTTTTGCCCGTTCTGGGGGCGGCCACGATCAGGCCGCGCTGGCCTTTGCCGATGGGGGTGAAGAGGTTGATGATGCGGGTGGAATAGTTGTTGGTGTCAAACTCCAGATTGAGACGTTCGGTGGGGTAGTAGGGCGTAAGTTCGTCCCAGGTGCGAAGTTCCTGCATTGCGGTGGGGGCCATATAGTTCACGGCGTCCACGCGCAGCAGGGCGAAGTATTTTTCGCCTTCCTTGGGGGAACGCACCGGGCCGGAGATCATGTGGCCGCTTTTAAGGCCGAATCTGCGCACCTGAGTGAGAGAAACATAAACGTCGTCCCGCCCCGGCAGATAGTTGTTTTGCGAAAAACGGAGGAAGCCGAAGCCGTCGTCCATGATCTCCAGACAGCCGGTCACGAAAGCCAGGCCTTCCTGGGCCGCCTGAAATTCCAGCAGCTTGAATACGAGGTCGTTGCCCCGCATCTGGGTATAGCCGGGGATGCTGTATTGTTTGGCCAGCTTGGTCAGCTGGGATTGTGGCAGCTCAAACAGGTTTTCTATTTCGGCCATTATTTATTCTCCTTGGGTTTAACAGTCTTTTTGGGTTTGGTTCCGCTGAGCAGCAAACTGCTGGCGCCGGCGCAGCCCACCTTGTTGATACGCTCCACCAGTCGTTTTCCTTCGTCCAATAGCTCTTCGGCGTCGGCCAGGGTTTCCAACCGCTTGAAGGTTTCAGCGCAGTTGCGTTTCAAACTCTCGCAGTTTCTGGCTTCCTTGGGATTGTCCACGGGCAGATAAAAATCGCTTATCTCCACCTGCTGCAGTTTCAGCTTGGCAAAGCTGGTCAGGATCTCGTCACGGGTGAAAGTTTCCAGATGATGCACGCCAAAGCGGCGGTCGATAGCGGCCAGCCAGTGGTGCATCATGATGTGGGTGAGCTGAGGTTCTGTCTGCTCGCCGTCGCGGTGCATCTCCATCAGCACCAGCATCCCCCCTGGCTTGAGCACCCGCAGCAATTCGGCGAAAACCTTGTCCTGATGCTCCAGATGGTGCAGGGAATTGGCCAGGGTCACCAGATCGAAACTGGCGTCATCAAACTCCAGAGCTTCCAGGTCCATCCGGTAGATCTCGACGTCGTTCTCCGGAAAACGTTTCTGGGCGTAATCGACACTCTTTTCAGAAACGTCGACCCCGATGATCTGAACGTAAGATTTCAGATGCTGCTTCAGGATGGTGATGAAATCGCCCCTTCCGGTGGCGGCGTCCAGGACGTTGGCGGCCTGGATCTGTTTGAGCAGGCCAAACGCGTCTTTCATAAGGATGATCCTCACTTGATGTGTGATTGGGATGATGAGTCAACTCAATATAACTGCTGTTCCGGGCAGAGTTTTACAGAACAGGCCTATTCTTTTTGGACCGCTGTTTTTAGTCAAGCTTTTTAATCCGGGAATACCTTATCTGTTGTCGATTATATTCCCGGGTCTCCTCCAAAGTATGCGTTCTCACTTATTTTTTCAAATCGTATCACCATTTTTTCAATTCGGCGTTTTTGCTGGCCTGCGATATCACGACTTTTTCAAAACGATATCACGATTTTTTCAAATGAAATTCCACGACTTTTTCAAACGGAATTCTTAAGTGAAATCAGCGGAACCAATTAGAAAATTCTAGTTTCGAACTGATAAAATTGGGCTTGGTAAGCAAGAAATATCACGAATATTTCAGATGCACCCTGTAAGGTATTGAATAGCTGCTGATTAATACAGCCCCATCTTCAATCTGATCGGTGTCCAAGACATTAATCTTTCTTATAGTATTGCGCAGAAAGGACTTGACCACCTGTGCGAGGGGTGCATTGTAGCACCCATAAATCAACAGTCGGGTAACCGAGAAGGAGATCAAGATGACCAAGCAAAACAAGATTCGCAAAGGGCAGGCAACGCTGGAGGAGATGGTTCAATCAGGCAGCCAACTTATTCTGATGCATGACGATGGGGCTGAACAGCCAATCGAGGAGATCGCTAAGAAAGATGATGTCCTGCACTTAGGTACAACAATGAGGGTAATCGAGATGGATAAATCAGGATCAGGTAGCGAGCCAGCTGATGACGATCCATACGCTAACGAGTTCCACTACAAGAGTTGGTGGAATCAGTTCCGAGGACCCTGGCTGCAGTCGGAGAAGATGACCGAGGACGAGATCAAGAACAGAGCCGACGATGCCTGGGAATGTGGAGACTACAAAGAGATGATCAACTTAATGGCTGAGTTGATCTGCCGGCTCGAAAAGAAGCGATAATCAGCATCTACTCCACTCATTAACCCGGTTCTGCCGGGTTTTATCTTTGGCTGTTTTCTACTTGGCGAGGGCAAGGAGCTTGTAGAATGGATCAGTGGCTGTATAGACCTGGCTAATCCCGATCTGGATAGTTACCCTGTTACCATCGAGTTTGACATCGGCTATGTAGATGAAGGCATCGCACTGGTTGGTCAGGACAATATGCGGCAATTCCTGATACTCCTTATCCAGGATGTGAGTGATGATCTTATCCTCAGTCAGCTTTGCCGGGCTTGCTTGGCTGTTATCGCCCACTCCCTTATCTTGATCCTGTATCTCGTATTGTAGCTTGGTAAGCGATAACAGGCCATTCTGAAGGTGTTCGGTACCGATAGCTTCATTGGCTATCTTGCTTCCGGTTACAACTCCATCCAGGATGTGATTAGCATAGATTGAGTTATTCTGCAAGCCCCTGGCATCCAGCTTTCCGATGGTGCAGGTCTTACCACTGAACTGGCCTTGAGTATTGCCTACGTTGTCCCATATCTCATAGAAACCACAGTCGGCTTCATCTTCGATGCCGATCTCATAGTATCCTGAGTTGGGCGTGGTCTCGATCAGATGCTTGCCTTCTGCCCAGGATTGACCGGGCCTGAGAAGTCGGATATCGACTCCCGATTGAGGCTTTCTTTCTGTGCCTTCCATTATATAGTAGCCGATGGCGAACTTGTACATGTATGCTCCTGTAGTGGTTTCTTAGATTTGACCGATCACCGTCTCGTCAAAGTCGGTGATAATGATGATGCCGAAGTCGATGTAACCGGGTGAACCGATATATCTCGATTCCAGACTGAACTTAACCTTGGTGGGATACTCGTGCAGATCATCCGGACACTTAGGTAGTTGAGAGATGGTGACTGGGAACTGACTGCTGATGCTGTTATATGCAGTATATTCGAGATAGAGCCGACCAGAGCTCAAGAGGAAGCTCATCAGGCTATAGTATTCTGAAGGTTCGAGTACTGCTTCCAGATCGAAGGAGTCTTCCCGATAAGCTTCTCTGCGGTGGATGATAGTGGGATCGTAAGCGTTCTTCTTCTCGATGCGATACTTCTGATTGGGGGCATACTCAACCTGCCCATTGGGACAGAAGAAGTAATCAATGCTGTCATCAGCCCAGCGGATAAGCTTGAAGCCCTTTATATTAGCCATGCCTTCACCTTGTATTCATCTTCTAAGTAGTTACGCTCCAGTTCGGTTATGGCATAGATCTGATTCTGGATGCGTATCTTGGACTGGAGGGAGAGGTTGTATTTGGAGAGGTTATCTATGGTGGCTTCACAGCTCCACTTGGAGTCATGAAAGTCGATAAGATAGTCTTTGATTATACTCTGGAGTTGAGTGGTGTCCCCTGCCAGGATATCCAGTGAGTTGATCTGCGGCTTCTCAGGGTTGCCCCGCTTGGTCACGAAGTCGACCACATCATCGGCATCGATGTCTATGACAGCACTGGCATAAGCATCCTTGTTCTTGAACACGATCTGCCCTTGAGGATTGCTGAAGATGGTGGCATTATAAAGCATGAGCATAGCCTGCAGAGCTTTGATGTTATCGGTCTGCTCATCAGTGTAGTTCTCATAGGCCTTGCCAGGGAACAGCTTGGCCGGGAAGAGATTGCCATGAAAGTGAGCTTCGATCCAGTGATCAACATACTGACTGCTGCCATAACTGCGTCCATCGATAGAGCCCACTGAGACCAGTCCATTGTATAGATTGGTCTCGGAGATACCGTTCTCAAGATAGAAACCTATGAACTCATTGGCAGCATTCTCAAGAGAAGCCAAGTCTTCCACCCAGTCGGTCTTCTCGTCATACTCGATCACTACCGGGCAGATGTTATTGAAGAACTTGTAGATGCGACCACGGTAGCGGCCTTGATACCTGGTCGTGGCAGGACTGGGATAGGTAGCCTTGATTACCTTCTTATAGGCAAAGACGAAGCTCATGCGGTTGGCTATGGTATCTATCAAATAGCCCCAGAAAGGCCCCGGCCAGCCGGAGTTGTCATAGCTGTAAGTCCAGCCTCCAGTGGGATTAGGGAACTCTATCAGATCGTCAAAGTCAATGTGGGCAATCGTCAGGGCATTGCCGGAACTGATGTTCAAGGTCGGCAAGTTGAACTGGTTACTATAGGGGATGTTGATGGGTATCCTCTGTTCGATGTCCTGAATGAAGTAGCCCAATATCCAGATCGGCAGATAGCCAGCGGCAAGTGAATAGTAGTGAGTGAGATCGGAGAACAATGAGAGCAGCTTGATCTTATCGTAACAGGTGATCTTGAGCACTCCGGAGGAGACATCAAAGGATAGCTGAGAGGTGTCTATTATACCTGTAAAGAACAAGGCTGCATCCCGATAGACCTTAACCTCGAAATGGGACACATAACGCTCATGTTCGTTGCTCCCACTCAGGATGTTGTCCTGTATCCAGGCAGTGGGAAAGCACTCGAAGACCAGTCGCTTGGGTTCTCTGGTATAGTTCGAGACTGACTGCAGCTTATCGGCTGAGACACTCAGGCTGATGATAGCTCTATTGGTGGCTGTATCTATCAGGCTGTGCTTGACCTGGTTGTAGTCGGGAGCATCAGTCTTGCCTTGAATGAAGTCGATCTTGAAGAGATTAGGCATTATATCTCACTCCTGATCATCTTGCCTGTATCGGCTATCTCAGAGACCTTAACCGGGTCATTAGAAAGAGGATCTACGTTTACTTCGATGATGGGCTTGGCGTCCAACACAGTCTGCTTGAGTGAGATGATCTCATCTTTCATGCCGGCTATCAGATCGATCAGAGTATTCATACCGCCTCCGGAAGAGATAGGCCCACCAGCAGCGTAATATGAGCCCACGTTAGTGGGAATAGGCACTGAGGGTACAGGCATCGATGCAAAAGCCAGCTTCACCTGATCCAAAGGAGCGAAGTTGAGGAAGTCGAATAGGTTCCTGCCCAGTGCTTTGACTCGATCTTTGGCTGTGACATACTCGTCACCCTCGGCCTCGATCAGGATGCCTCCCTGATTATGGGAAGGTCCTGTCAAGAGACCTCCGGTAGCTTTCTTCTCGAACTTGGTGGCACTGATCCTGGCGATGTTAGCGATACCGGCAGCCATCGCAGCTGCTGCTGCCGCCACTGCCAATCCGGGTCCGACTACGGGAATGCCCACCATCGACTTATAGGCTCCGATGGCGGCTGAGAAGGTATCCACATAGCCTTGTGCCATAGCCGAGGCTTTCCAGAGCTTGAAGCCACGCTCGGTATCCTTATCTTGAGCAGAGGCCAGATCTCCGAAGATCTTGGAGATGCCGCTGGCTACCTGAAGCTGATGATTGGTTCTGAGAGTATTGAGAGTCTCCTGCTTTTGCCTTTCTATCTCCACTTCAGTGTAACCCGCTTCCAGAAGCTTGGCTTTCATCTTCTCATAGTACTTATCCACTTCCAGAAGCTGCTTGCTGTAGCTGTCACCGATGTTATCGAGATCACGAGAGTAGAACTCGTCTCTGATGTCCTGCAGTTCCTGCAACTTGGCTCGCTCTTCATCCTGACGTTCCTGGAGCAGTTTGGCATTGCGGGCATTGACCTCGGCAATCTGAGCCTGAATGAGCTGCTGCTCCTTCTCCGGAAGATTCTGTTGAGCCCAAGCATAATACTCCTCCATGCTGGCCTTGAGGGCCTCATAGGAGTTGACTCCGAGATTCTCCAGATTGGAGAAGTAGTCGGTCTCAGCCTTGTATCTGGCTTGGACGGCATCCTTCTCTTTGGAAGTAATCTCATTATCCTGCTGAATCTTCCAGGCATCCAGGTTCTCGATGGCTTGACGTTCGGCATCACTGCCATCCTGAGTGAACTCCCTGATCAAAGCAAGCCTTCTCTGGTATTCGGCTTCGATCCGAGCGGTCTCGGTTTGGCGCAACCGGGCAAGTTCTTCCATCAAGCGTAAGGCTTCCTTGCGTCTGCTTTCAGCTTCCGAAGCAGCCGGACTGGGTGCAGGAGCGGAAGCACTGCCACCACTGCCTCCCCCTCCATTATCAAAGGTGAGATCAGGCACTTCCAACATAGCCTTGCGATATGCGTCACCCAGAGCTTGCAGATCGTATTTAGCGGCTTGCAGTCTTCCCGATAAAGCTCCGAACGAGTTGATCGTCCTCTCTAACTTGAGCCACTCGCCGTCATTGCCAAAGTAGGAAGCAGGATTGAAACCCATAGCGTTGCGATCACTGGTGAGGAACTCCCAGTCAACAGAAGCTTTCAACTGGTTAATCCGATTATTGGCAGCAGTGTATTCGGCTCGCTTCTCATCCAGTTCGATCTGCAGTTCGGCTACTCTCTGGACTTGAGCATTGTATCTCTCGCCATAGATCTCTGAGATCTTCTTCTGCACCAGTGCTTCGGAAGCGGCTCGCAGGGCAGTAGCCAGGTTATTGTAGGCAGCTGTCTCCAGGTTGATATTGCCGAGATACTCAGAGTAGTTGTCATTCAAAGACTTGATTACGTTCTTCATCTCCCGCTTATCAGCTGCAGTTAATGAGGTGGCAGATCTGAGCTCCAGCAAACGATTAGCCAGCAGACTGAACTTCTCAGCTTCAACCGAGACCTGACGCTCAGCATCCTTGATCTCATCTTTCATGCTTCTCTGAGCAGTGGTAACAGCATCGGTCTTAGTCGATGCCGCAGCCAGACCAAAGCCCAGAGCGGACAAGGCACCCACAGCTATGCCGATGATCCCCGCTACCGGGTTCATGGCAACCTGCAGGGCATGATAAGCTGCTGTCAGAGCCGTGACCGCTGTGGTAACAGTGCCGATGATGGGGATGGCAATCACAATCCCTGCTACGAAACCCTTCATCACCGGAGATAGACTGTTGTAGGCATCCATGAGCAGCTTCAATCCCTTGAGCAGGGGGTTGATCAGAGTGGTCAGCATGTCACCGACAGTCTCTTGGATGTCTCCCCAGGCATTGGCGTTCTGCAGACGCAGATCAGCCAGAGCGATAGCGGTACCACCATAGTCCTCACCAAGTTTCTCGACCAGGTAGGATACACCCTCAGTCTTGAGTCGGGTATCATCAAGCTCAATGCCATAGCGACCTAACATCTCAGTATGTCCGTTCAGAGCACGACCCATAAGATCGAAGGCAGACTCTACGCTCATTCCGGTGGCTTTGTTGGCTTCGGTAAAGTCCAGGAGCAGTGGCACAAGCTGCTGAATCTCATCCTTGTTCAGTTTGAAAGTCTGGGAGAGCTTGGACATCAAAGCCAACAACTGATCATCCTCGAAGTTGGTCAAAGACTGCATGGCAGAGGCAAACTCTCCCATCTCCGCAGCAGCTTCGCCAAAGGCTACAGAAGCCAAAGTCATGGCCTGTCTCTGACCCAGTGAGGCATCCAGCAGACCATTCATAGATCTGACCAGGCCGCCTACCACTTGCAGGACACCATCGACTGCGATCTTCACATCACGAATGGTAGCCAGAGCCTGTTCTGCCGTTATCTTAACCGAGACAGGCTTCTCCACCACAGACTGGGCGGACTGAGCCTCCTGCTTGACTTCAGCAAGCTTGACATTGGCATCGTCAGTGACGAGGATGAGTTTGAAAGTTAGATCAGGCATAATGCTATTGACGTATTATCCTTGTATTCATATTTGGGTTAAAAGGTTATAAGGAGTTATGTATGTTATGCACCATTGATTGGATGGCTGTATCCTCTTGGGCACAAGCAACAATATTGTTTTTAGGTTTTTTACTCACTTTATTACAATTACGAAGTTCAAGTAATGACTCGAGAGCCAAGTTCTGGTTGGAGATAAAAACACATTTCTATCGATTCGAAGATGTAACTTCTGCATTAAGACCAGATGGAAAGTGGGAAAATGAGATACCTCCCAATGCCGAATCATGGTCTCGAATTGATGAGTATCTTGGAATGTTCGAGTACTGCGAGATGTTGCTTAAGAGGAAAATCATTGATGAAGACTTTTTCATCGTATCATACAAAGTTCAACTTTTCAACGCTATGAATCATCATCAGATAATCCGTAAGGTAATGAATCCTGATGAGGTTGAATATTGGAAAACCTTGTTAGAACTCTGTAAACGATTAGGTATTGTCATCAAATCAGCTTAACCTGTAATTCCTAATCAACAACTCAGTCTCAGTCTGAAACGCACCGGAGACGGTGTATTGTGCTTCGACTTCATCAATAGTGAAGCATTGGTAGAGTGTGCGGATGTAAGGGTCGTTGTTGTAGGATAACAGGAACTTCCCTTTGATGTTCTTCAGTGCGGATGCCAGCTCTTCATGCTTGGTAAAGGCGTCTGCGTCTTCCCGGTCGTATAAATGCTCCTTTGTATAGTATGGGGGGTCTAAGTAGAAGAAGGTATTGGGCGTATCGAAACGAGCAATGATCTTCTCAAAGTCCTGCTTCTCGATGATCACCTGCTTGAGCCGTTCCGAAGCAGCTTTCACCTTCTCCAGATTCCGCAGTGGCATGTATTTGTAGCCCTGCATGATGCAGAAGTTCTTGCTTCTTGAGCCGTAGCTGCAGGATAACTGGAAGTAGAAACGGATAGCCCTTTCCAGCTCTGTTTTGGGCTCATGTTGGGTGAATGTGTCGAACATCTCCCTCGATACCAGGTACTGGTTCAACTCCGTTACAAACGCTTCAGGATGCTGTTTTATGTATCTCCAGAAGTTCACCAGATCACTATTGATGTCGTTATAGACTTCGGTGTATCTGCTCTTCTTGGACAACTGCCAATCTTCCTTGTTAGGGCTCTTGCCGAATAGTATCCATGCAGCACCGCCAAAGACCTCACAGTAGATATCATGCTTAGGGATGAGAGGCAGTATCTTCTTTCTGAGGAGACGCTTGCCACCTACCCAGGAGATGATGCTGTTCATTCTTTCACCCCACTTCCCAACGAGTTGGACAGCGAGGACCCCGACTCCTCCAGTTTGAAGTTGGCGATGATCACTTCATTGAACTCGGATTTTCCTTCCTTGCGGTTGATGCCCTTGGTTCTGGTGACGTGCTTGATATCATAGCCCTTGTATAGCTTGAGCACTTCCGGGTTGTCATCGTAGGAAAGGATGAACCTGCCCTTGATGCTCTTCAGAATGTCTCTCAAGGCTTCATGGCTGAACTGCTTGGAGTTCTCATAGGTGTATCCAAGCATGTAAGGCGGATCGCAATAGAAGAAGTTGCTCTTGGTGTCATATTTATCGATCACCTTCTCGTAGGAGAGGTTCTCGATGATGACCATGTCCAAGCGTCTGTGCAGTTCCTTGATGCGCTCCAGACGGTTATACATACTGGAGGTGCCACGCTTCTGAGAGGTACCGAAGCTGTCACCTTTGCTTCCGAATGATCTGGTGATCAGGAACATGAACCTGGCTGCTCTCTGTATCTCGGTCAGGCCTTCCTGTTTGAGGATATCGCCAAAGAGTTTGCGGCTGGCGACTAACCAGTCCAGTTCCCTGATCAACTCATCTGGATGGTATTTCACCTGCATGAACAGGTTGACCAGGCGGCTATCGAGATCATTATAGACTTCCAGATCTCCCCATTTCTCTTTGAAGAGGAGCATCCAGGCAGCACCACCGAAGGGTTCAATATAGCCTTTGATGTCCTTGGGAACATAGGGAGCGATAACTTTCCGAAGCAGGCGTTTACCGCCTATCCAGCCGATGATCGCATCCATCAGACATCTCCATTGGGGTCGGTGATACAGAGCCGTAGATACAGCTCAGGCAGGGTGAGGGACTCGAAGTCCTCATTAGTAAAACCCAGTTTACGCAGGATCATTTCGAACCTCTCGAAGGGGTATTTGGAGACGCCGT
>CAZVXH010000026.1:0-29457 GCA_964631015.1 uncultured Candidatus Cloacimonadota bacterium
TAAATGCTCTTACTTTTTCACCAGACCCTGAGGATTATGTGCAAAGGTCTTAATAATTAAGTTTCCCGGAGGCAATCGGCGGCGTGGTTAGCCATGCCGTATCAATTTGGAACGGAATGAACAATATTGGTTGACAAATTGGGCGGGCCAAGAGTAGGGTACTTACAAGAAACAACGTCCATATGGAGGAACCATGAAGGTGGTGAGAACCTGGTTTTTTGGCTTGGCCTTTCTCTGCGCTGTAGCGTTTTTGGGATCGAAGACTGCTGAGACTTATCATGGCACATCTGACGTCCCCCTGCCGCTATTCCAAAAAGAGACTACGGACAGATCAAACGCACCTGTGCTGATAAGTGAATATATGGTAAAGAAAGGGGACAAGCTTTCAAGCATTGCTGTAGCCAATGGAACAACGGTTGCCGAGATCAAAGCCATAAACGATCTCACTTCCAATCTCATACGGCAAGGCCAAACGCTTATGCTGCCTCGTTCGACCTCTGTGAATGACGGCTGGCTGCATGACGCAGGATACATCAAGGGGCCCGAGCCCAAACACATGGCCTCCCTCCCCGACGGCGGACAGGTTACTATCCGTTATGACCTGCCGTTCCAAGGTAAAACCACCTGCATTTACGCGGACAACGATACCATCTGGATCGGGACGGGAAACGGCCTGTTCCTGCTTAATCCCACCACGGGTGCATCCACCTTTTTAAACTCCGGCAACACTATACTTCCTGCCAACTGGATCACCGGTATCGCCAAGGGCGGTGACGGCAAGATCTGGATTGGAACCGTGGGTGGGCTGGCCAGTTATGACCGAGGCAACTGGCATGCATGGGATGATTATGGATGGTTGGTGGATGAAGGGTCTACCGCTATGGTCAACAGCCTGAAAGCCGATGCCGAGGGCAGGATATGGGTTTGTTTCCGCGAAAGAATGGTCGGCTTTTCGTCATTAGGATTAAAAGAAATAACAGGTATCTGCATCATTTCGCCAGATGGAGAGGAAAGGCAATTTTTCAAAAAGGAAATACAGGCCATTGGAGATGTAAACGGGGTGATGCTGGTGTCGGAAACAAACTGGGGCGATAACACCGGGGCCAATGAAAGCATCTTTCTCTACGACGACAGCAAGCAATACGCGAAAATTAGCCTTGAGCTGGGCGGCAAGCTATTGAGCTATGCCATGGACAAATCGGGCAATCTGCTTGCTTACGAGGAGTCCATTACCGGCCTCTACTGGCAACATGAGCTCGATTACGTAAGGGAGATCAGCGGGGCATTATTCGTTTACAAGGACTTTGATGCCCAAAAGGGGTACGTGCAAGCGAGCAGGACTGAGTTTCCCGGAAAAAAGGTGGATTACGTGTTTAACGACTCGTTCGGAAACATTTTTGCTGTCGCCGCCGGCAGGGCTTACGTGTGGAAGGAAGAAGCGTGGTCTGTCTTGCCGTTGTCTGCAGAACTGTTAGAGGGTGAACCCTTCCTGGCCGGAACGCAGGACGGCAGGGTCCTGCTCTCCAACAAGGGAAAATTAACCGTCATCAGCGACGGAAAACAAAAGACCCTCGTCTATAACAATTCCCCCTTTAACAACATTCATTATTGGACTAGCCCGGAATGGGAAGAACACGAATCCGCGATTTGCCTGCCGAGGGAAGTTGTTGTGGACGGCAACGGCAGGCTGTGGTTTACGGCTGACATGTCGCTGATCTGCTACGATGGTTCAGCCTGGAAGATCATCCCGCTTGAGGAAGATCCATCCGGTCTTTGCATCGACTCGGAATTCAATATTTGGCTGTGCGTGGCCGACAAGCTATATCAAGTGCGGGATGACGCTCTATCATTCATCAGGGTGACTGCCGATTTTATGAAAATGGTTATGGATAGCCAGGACAGACTGTGGGTTCTGACCGTCACCGATGTTCTGATGCACCAAAATGGGACGTGGAGCCGCTACGAGCACCGAAAATGCGGCTTGACCAATCTACGCAATCCAACTGAGGAGACCTACAGCAGTGCCTATCTGCATGTTGACGTTCAGGACAGACTGTGGTTGATCAGTTATGATGACATCTATTTGTTTGATAACGAGCAGTGGCAAAAGCAGGAGTATAACTTGGGCAATCTGCTGGACAACGATGATTGGTACGATAGTGAACAAGGGGGGCTTAATCCATGGGTTGACAACACCGGGCGGTTTTGGTTTAGTCCCATGGATGCCCAAAACACCTACAGTTACCACAATGGCAAGGCTACGGTGCACCCAGCCCTACCATTCTATGGTTCTTGGGATTTCTATGTGGCGGGTCCGGGTCCGTCTTGGCGAATGTGGGGTATGGCAACAAAAGCAGGTCCTTGCGTGGAACTCATGTATGACGGACAAAATTTCGTTTATTGTGATAACAACCCTTTGGATCGCGAGGGCGTCATAGGCATCGACAATAATGGAAACCTTTGGTATCATACGGAACGGGGTGCTGCGGCTTACAATGAGAGCGGTATCGATTTATGGAACGTGCGTGCCAGTCAATAAGAGTATTATTCTCTAGCATCTTTATGTGCCCCTGCCATTGCGACATAGTAAATTGGATTTGGGATATTTATCAGACAGAGCAGATGTGTATCATGATGACTAAAAAATTCGGCTCTCTCACTCTTGAAACAAGACCAAATGCGTTCTTAAGTTGCCAAAAGGAAGGATAATATGAGAAAATCTACGCTCAGTACACTATCCCTTACCATGGTCGTACTATTCATGGCGAGTTTGACTGGATCACTGCACTCCACTGCCGTGCGTATCCCGGCCCTGGTGGACGCATGCGACGCGATTTCCGACGCGAATGGCGACCTGCTGGTCTGGGGTTGTTACACAAATGATTTGGATTTTGGCAGCGTTGTTCTGAGCTCCCCAGAAGCGTTTTCCGGTTTTGTGGCCAAGCTCAGCACGTCGGGGAAGTGGCTCTGGGTGAAAGATTTCCCCGCCGCTCATCCCTACCAGATGATGGTTAGGGGAATGATGATCTGGCTGGAAAGGGATGGCTGCATAGGCGTGAGCGGCCCCTTTGCCTGGGATAGTCCCTTCGGGAAAAGGATCGCGGACGAAAATAGTAATCAGGTGTCGCTGGCCTATTTAAGCCCGGAGGGTGAGCTGTTGGCGCTGGACGACAACTTCTTACGGAACCGGAAAAAACCCCAGCGTCCTGACTACGATCCCAATGTGGAAAACAACAGGATAGAAACCATCGATAACGGCGATTTCCGCTACAGCGTGGATAATGACAGCGATCCTTTGATAATCCGCTGCCAAAACCTCCTCAATGGCAGCAGCTGGGAACTGGAATTCCAGGTAAGCCCAGTTTTGGATTCAAGCGTAAGGCTGTCCGAAATGACAGCCCTGAACGGAGGAGGAATTGCCTTTGTTGGATATTTTACTTGTGATAGGCTGCAACTTGGTGGTAGCATCATCCACAATAAGTCTAGTAATTTTCCACACTTCATCGGTGGCATCAAATCCGACGGCAGCGGAGCCTGGATAAAGCAATTGGAATCTTTGGGCGAGGATTTCCCTATTTTCGAGATTTTCCCCACGCAAGATGGTGGGGTGATCCTCTCAGAGCAACACCAATGGATGTTTTACTCAGCTGACGAAATACTGCAAATCGAACATCATTTTCAGTGTTTTGACGCCTCGGGAAACTTGCTCTGGACAGTCAACCTGGGCAAGCATTTTGATGGCCGGGGCTTTCTTTCCGAGGGCTGGGACAGTTTCAATTTTATGATGGGAAAAGGGGGCACTTATCTACTGAGTGCCGGTTATTTGGGCCCGGAAGGATTCATCCCTGAGTCAAGGCTTTTACAGTTAGGTGAAGGTGGAGAAGTTATCAACAGATTCAGCCTGCCGGGGACACAAGTTGGAATATATGTCGCAGCCAACTTCCTGCCCAACGGAGATCTCATCTATTGCAGTCTGACCAGAGATAATGACAGATATCGCTATACGATCAGCTCTTTAGACCAGAATATGAAGTTGAAATGGGAAAAAGTGCTTGTAGGCGAGAGTTTTGATCCCTCGGTTAACAGCGAGACCTTTGTCGTTGTTGAAAACAACATTTTTTTGGCTACAGGATTTAGTTGAGAGGTTAGTTGGCAGGGCAGGACAATAGCGACATCAGGCCAGTCGGGCTTATTGTTCCTTAAGATTGACAGCGGCGGGAACCTGCTTTTCAGCAACAAATCACCCTTTAGATACATTGGTGACATTGGGCTGATCAATTTTTATATCAGTTCGAATGGTGAGGCAATCCTCTACGGCACAGATGACAACAGTCTGTCCACCAAACCTGACGATCCGGTGAAAGGGCATGGTAACAGCTTTGTTTACCGCATAGGAAGCAAAGAGGAAATGCTCTGGATGCGCCGATTTGACTATAAAGGCTCACGATCACTATATCTAAACCTTACTACTGACGACGCAGGCAATGCTTATCTGATTGGCTCCAATCCCCCAGGTACCTTCAGGCTGGGTAATCAAACGATCACCACCCCCAATAATTCTGAACAGCTGATCCTGATGATTCTTGACCCCCAGGGCAACTGTATGTCACTAAAAGTATTGGCAACATTCGCCAACTTCAACTTTGATTGGTATGAACCAACCTCCTGTGCCCTGTGTTTTGATAAACATGGACAGCTCCACATTGCCTACGCTGAACCAACCTTGAACAAGCGGACGGGATTTTCCGAATCTGATTGGTTGAGAATCATCCGTTATGATAAGGACAGCGGTCTTCTGAAAAGGGCATCGTTCGAATTGGGTGGCATCTATACTGTGTCTGGATTGTTCATTGCAAGCAACGGAAACATATATATGAACACTCTCCAGGGTAGTATCTACTACGAATATTCGGAGGATTTTGGTTATTTAGTGGCTCTTGATAGGGACATGAATCTGCTTTGGAACAAGGAGTTGGTCTGCGATTTCAGCGTCTCGCCCGATGGCAGTTTGTACTTTCTGACATACTTCGGTTTCTACGTGGACATTGATGGACAGATCATCACCACCAACGCCAAATATGATGATGTGTGCTTGGGAAAAATATCTCCCGCCGGCCAGGTGGAGTGGCTTAAGAGCGCGCTGCTTATGAAGTGAGGAGCTGATGCAGATGTTCATCCCCATTAACCGGTCTGAGACGTCATCAGAAAACTGATATGAAAGCCGGGTCAGTTAAGCGGTCATCAAAGTGACCTAATCCCTACGATAGGAATGGTCTGCGTCCCCGGCGGTAGCTTCACCTTGGGTGAAGCGCACGGTTTGAAATTATGGCTGCAACAGGATATCTGGGGCAAGGATCAGCAAGCGGTTCCAAGCTCGTGATACTTGTGTGATAACTGGGGCAACCATGCCAACAACTGCAGCGTTTCGAATCGCAACAACAACGCGACAATCAACAACATCATCATAGGCTTCCGCAGCTGCAGCATCTTTCTCACCTAATCCTGCTCTGCACGCACTGCAGGACGATAATGGGAAATCCGGGAAAGTCTCTTCTCACTTCGCTTATCATGTTTGTCCAAGTGGTACTTTAATGCAACCTTGGGTGGGAACTCAACTAAATCTTGATCTTCCGGCTGTGTCTGATTATTTGGGTTGACACCATTAGCCGCCTGGGGAAGATTGATTCGGCGGGGTAAGCCAATGCCACCGGCGCCGCTCCGCTGAATGATGATAAAGCTGGTACCATGCCCAAAATAAATCTGAAAAAGAACATTCTGCTCAGCGGTAGTTTCCGCATCGTGATCACTGCTCTGTCCTTCTTTATCAGTTGGATCTCGGCACGTTTTCTGGGCGTGGAACTGAAGGGCGAATACAGCTATGTGATCACGTTGGGCGGTTTCGCCTGGATGGTGATGGATTTGGGGCTTAGCAGCAGCTATCCCTATCTGGCCCGGAAATACCCGCAGCGGCTGGGGCATCTGTATAACTGGACGATATTCAGCACATTGGCGGAGATAGCTTTACTGCTGGCGCTTGGCTTGGGTTTCAGGGGGTTTTGGAGCCGGCTGCTGGGCTATGAATTCCCGCCGCTCTACCTGGCCCTGTTTGTGCTTTACATCTCGCTCACCAAGGCTTTCTGGCAGCTGCAGAATTTTTTCATTGGACTTGATCGCGTTTTGAACCACTCGCTGGCCGTTCTGGCCAATACCGGCATCTGCCTGCTGCTGCTATCCGCCGGATTCCTGCTGGCAAGAGGGCCAGGGCGTCTCGTTTGGCTGCTGGGGGCCACAGTGCTGGCCTTGCTTAGCGGCATCACCTATCTGGTTTTCACGTACGGCAGGGTTCCCCAGGCTCGCAGTTTGGATCTGTCCTATGTCCGCACGGCTTACGGTTTTGGCATCAGGGCCTTCATTTCAGCGCTGCTCATTTCGCTGCTGATCCGGGCCGATATCGTTATTGTAAAGCAGTTGCTGGGCTTCCGGGAAGTGGGGATCTACTCCATCGCCGCGCACATTGTGGATTTCCTGCAAATAGCCTCCAATCTTGTGGGCGGGCTGCTTCTGGCCAAGCTTTCGGATACCCGCGACGACGTTGGGAAGTGGCTGGTGATGAAGAAAACGCTGATCCTGTTCACTGTGTTCCTAACCTTGGGCAACCTGGCGTTCGTGCTGCTGGGCAAGGTGGTGTTGAGTGTATTTTACGGCCCGGGATTTATACCGTCTTATGGAGTCTATTTATGGCTTATCCCGGCCAGTTTCGGCCTCAGCTTTGGCTCCCTGTTCAACAACTATCTGAACAGCAAGGGTTTCCCCATCGTAACCATAGTAATAGCCGGACTGGCCCTGGCTCTGAATATTGGGTTAAACTTCCTGCTGATCCCCTCTTTGGGTGTGAACGGGGCCGCGCTGGCCACCTCGCTGGCTTATCTGCTTTGGTTTTTCCTCATCATTGCCTACGAACAGCATCAGTCCGGCGGCACAATGATCAGGCACCTGATCCCCCGCCAGGCCGACTGGAAAGAAGTGTTTGAGGTTATGCGAGACACGTTTCATCTGGCCAGAGCGAAAACGCGGCGGCGCGAGGGATGAGCGGCCTGGCCAAAACCGAGTTCACGTCCCGGGAGATCCTGATCGTCCACACCTGGGGAATCGGTGATCTGATCCTGCTTACGCCGGCCTTGAGAGTGGCGAAGAAACTTCTTCCCGAGCTGCGGATCACCCTGCTTGTCTTTCCCCGTCAGGCGGCCCTTCCGGTAAGGGAAGCGGCATACGTGGATGAGATCTCCTATGGAAGCTGGAAACCGCTTGAACTGATAAAAACCATCGCGGCCCTGCGTCGGAAACGCTACCGCGCGGTTGTCTTTTCCACTGGCGTAACAGCTTGGAAGGCATGGCTTTTCATGCTGTCAGTTAAAGCAAAACATAAAGTAAGCGAGTACGATCGCTTCCGATATCCTTTTATGACGGAGTACGTTCCTTACACAACCGCATCCTCGCGGGTCCGGAGCAACTATGAACTGCTTAAGGCGGCATTGCCGCTTCCCGACTGGGACGAAGCGCTGCGGCGCGGTGAGGAACTTGATCTGGCCACGGATTTCGCTCTCAACGAGGCCAACCGGGACTGGGCCGAAACTTACATCCGGGACCACGGTTTGGGGGGCAAACCCATTTTGGCCTTGCATCCCGGCTGTATGGCGCGCAACAAATTCCGCCGCTGGCCAGGGGAGTATTTCGCCGAGCTGATCAGGGCCGTGAAGCAGGACTTTGACTGCCATGTGGTGGTGATCGCCGGTCCGGATGAAGAAGATATCGGCCGCTTTCTGGCCCAGATCGAGGGTGTCCATCTGCTCCAAAAGACATCCCTGGCCAACGTCGCCGCCTTCATCGCCCGCGGCCAGGCGTTTGTGAACACTGATTCCGGGCTGGGCCACATCGCCTCCTGTTTTCAGATTCCCTCTCTCACCATCTTCGGACCGGGCAGTGAGGCTCAGACCGCGCCTTTTTCCCCCCACAGCCATGTTGTAAGGCTTCCGGTCCACTGCGCCCCCTGTGTGCGGCAAAAGCAGAGGAACTGCCAGGTGGAATGCCTCACCGGCTTGAGCCCCCAGAGGGTTTATGATTCACTTAAACACATCCTGGACAGCGCGTTTACCATAGTTACCTAAAGTTATTGTTTAATGTCTCCCGCCGGCCACTCGGTAAATGGCCGCAGCTTGTGCGGGCATCATGCGGGAGGCGGCTCACCGGTTTTCCCATATCCGCTCAGAAAGGATAGAGGTTTACCAATCCGGCAAAGATTCCCCCCTCAAGCGCGTACATCCCGTTGACGGGAAACCTATGTCCAGCCCATGCCCGGCTGGGACATCACCCGGACGGTAGCACCGAGTGGAGGGGCTGTTCAGGTCTGAGAGGAAGCTGGGATCGAGACGTGGCTGTGGCAAATGCTCAAGGGTAGAGCCGCAGCAGCTGCCGGGTGAGTTCCTGCCGGGAAAACTGGCGGATCAGTTCTGAAGCGGGGGAGAGGGTCTGGGGTTTTTCCCGAAGTTGTTCCAAAGCGGCGGAGATGGCCTTGGGATCGGCGCTGTGGACGTGCAGGCCGGCCCCGGATTTCCGCAGCAGAGCCGCAATGACAGACCTCTTGGGCCCCACGGAGAGGATGGGCCTGCCGGCGCGCAGCAGTTCAAACAGTTTACCAGTGTAAACCTGTTCGGAAGCGGGGTTGTCGTCCAGCATGATCACGTTCACCCAGGCCCCGAGGGCGTGAGACAGCGCGGCGCGGTGAGGCAGATAACCCAGATGGGAGTAGAAACTGTATCCGCTTTGCCTGATCCGTTCCAACAAATGGGGATCGATGCTGCCCAGGTGGACAAAGCTGAGATCCGGAACCGAGCATCCGGCGATGCCGGCCAGCAGCTTGAGCGGATCGCCGTAATTGCGGTCCATACGGCCCATGTAGACCACTGTTGGAGTATCAAATCTCAGCGCAGTAAGTCCCGTGAAATCATCCTCGTCGTAGCCGTTGGTGATCACATGGGACTTATCCGCCAACCAGGGATATCTGGCGACGTACTGAGAACGGATGTGGGGGGTCACGAACACCGCCCGGTCGCAGGTTTTGAGGACCCCGGCATCGGCCCTGGCGATGTGGTTGAAACGGAAGGGCAACACTTTCTTTTCCAGCAGCGGCGCGAATTGCCAGGCATCGCGGTAGTCGGCCACCCAGAAGATTTTGTCCCCGAATAGCTTTTTCAGCTTGATTCCGGCCAAAAATGAGGAGTAGGGATAGGCAGTGATGTAGAGGTTGCGGATGCCATGGCTACGGATCAGGCTGGCCGCTTTCCTGGTGGCGAAAGGCATCCAGCCGATCTGTTTGTCGATCGGCCACAGCAGGTCGTTGATGAATTTAGCCAGGGTCCAAAACCCTCTTGAGAGAGGGTTTTTGGGCATGGTGTCGGCAAAGCGGGTGCTGGTGATCCGGCTCACATTGCGGGAGCGGATGCCCAAACCGCCCACCCGGTGTATCATGGCAGTGGCGGGTATTTCGTCCAGCAACGAGTAATCAGTTTCCTTTCTCACCGGTTTGGCGGGAACCACGGCGTGGACCTCCCAGCCCTCACGACAGGCGTATTTGAGGACCTTCAGCGCGCGCTGCACCCCGCTTTGGCCGGTGGGGGGAAATTCATTGATGATCATCAGCAACTTATTGGCGCTCATAAACTTCCCTTATCCTGCCGACCAGGTCGGTGAGCATGAAGTCCTTTAAAACCCTGGCCTGTCCGGCTTGAGCGAGCTTTGCCGCCAGGTCGGGGGACTGGATGAATCTGGCGATCTGTTCGGCCAGGCTGACGCTGTCACGAGGCTTGGCGTAAAGCGCTTCCCGGCCATCCTCAAACAGGCCGTGGATACCTTGTCCGGTGATGCCCAGCACCGGCAAGCCGGCAAACATTGCCTCCAGAAACACGATACCGAAAGTCTCACTGTAACTGGGGAGGACGAACAGATCAAAGAGGGGAAAAAGCTTGCGCACGATAGGGTTATCCAAAGAACCGGCCAGCCAAACCCTGTCACTTAGGTTCAGAGCCCTGATCCGGGCAGAGAGAGCGGCCCTTTCAGTTCCCGCGCCAACGATCGCCACCTGGATGTCCAAACCTTTCTCCGTGAGGATTCTCACCGCGTCGATCAGATACTCGAAGCCCTTCTCCGGGCTGAGGTTGCCCACCGAGATGATCTTAAAGCTGTCCGGGCGCAGTTTGGAACATACCGGGCTGAGATCGGCGGCGCCGCCAGCCGGCGCGGGGCCGATGGCGTTGCCCAAAACGCTGATCCTGCTTGCCTCCAGATGCGGAAGCAGCCAGTCCCGCAGGCGCGCGTTAACCGTGAAAACGTGATCCCAGCCGGCCAGAGCTTGAGGCAAAGTTCTGCTGTACAAGGGCAGCAACCGGTTTCCCCGCAGGCGGTCAGGATGGGTGCGGATGTTGTGCAGGGTTAGAAACTTGGGCGGTTTAACCCTGTCCAGCCAGGTTTTCAGCCAAAACAGCTCAGGAATATGGCGGAAATCGTGAACGTGGATGAGATCAGGATTGAAGCGGGCAAACGCGTTTTTGGCCACGGGCAGGGCAAAAACCGGAAAGCTGACCCAGGCAGATAGAAAGGGTTTCCTACAAGCAGGATATGTGACGGAGCAGATGGATACCCGGCCCTGCCGGTAACGCTGCACTTTAAAGACGCTGCCGATGTGAAACGCGACCACTAAAATTTGGTAATGCTCAGCCAGCAGCTCAACCTGATGCAGCACGAACACCCCAGACAGGCTGTTTTGCCGGCTGGGGTAAAGGTCGCTGAGCAGCATAAGTTTTTTCATGGCCAATTCCGCGCGGAGGTTTACCCCACGCCAAAGCCAGCAACGGGGGCAGCGGTTTTTTGACAAGCTTTTTTTGGTTTCGGCCGCAGGACCGGACTCACGCAAATCACTTGACTCGAGAGGCCGCTGGGAAAAACTGGCGTGTAACACTGCTAAAAGGTGGCAACACAAATGGAAAACAGCGACAAACCAGCGGTATCAAACTTCATCCGCACGATCATCGACCGCGATCTGGCCAGCGGCAAGCACAACAAGGTGGTAACCCGCTTCCCGCCGGAGCCGAACGGCTATCTGCACATTGGGCACGCCAAATCGATCTGCCTCAATTTCGGCCTGGCCCGCGATTACGGCGGCATCTGCCATCTGCGTTTCGACGACACCAACCCCATCAAGGAAGACGTCGAATATGTGGATTCCATCATGGCCGACGTGCGCTGGCTCGGTTTTGACTGGCAGGACAAACTTTTTTACGCTTCAGACTATTT
Source organism: uncultured Candidatus Cloacimonadota bacterium (assembly GCA_964631015.1). Lineage (GTDB taxonomy): Bacteria > Cloacimonadota > Cloacimonadia > Cloacimonadales > Cloacimonadaceae > Syntrophosphaera. The sequence continues at coordinate 11,347 of CAZVXH010000026.1, forward strand.
CGACCAGCTTTACGATTACGCCGAGATCCTTATCCAGAAAGGCCTGGCCTACGTTTGCGACCTCAGCCAGGAAGAGATCCGCGCCCATCGGGGCACCCTCACCGTTCCCGGCCAAAACAGCCCTTGCCGCGAACGCGGCGTGGAAGAGAATCTGGACCTGTTTCGCCGCATGCGGGCAGGCGAGTTCGGGGAGGGGACAAAATCGCTGCGGGCCAGGATCGACATGGCCTCGCCGAACCTGAATCTGCGCGATCCCGTGATCTATCGCATCAAGAAAGCCGAACATCACCGCAGCGGCGCCAAGTGGTTGATCTACCCCATGTACGATTACACTCACTGCATTTCCGACGCCATCGAAGGCATCACCCACTCCATCTGCACCCTCGAATTTGAGGATCACAGGCCGCTCTACGACTGGTTTCTGGATCAATTACCCGTGCCTTGCCATCCGCAACAAATAGAATTCGCCCGGCTAAACCTGAGCTACACCGTGATGAGCAAGCGTCGCCTGCTGGAACTGGTGCAAAGCGGCACAGTGAAGGGTTGGGACGATCCGCGCATGCCCACCATCGCCGGGATGAGGCGCAGAGGCTTTTCTCCGGAGGCGATCCGGGAATTCGCCGACCGCATCGGGGTGGCCAAAGCAAATTCCATTGTGGATTTCGAGCTCCTTCAATTTTGCGTGCGCGAAGACCTGAACAAGCGCGCCAACCGCGTGATGGGGGTCCTCGAACCGGTGAAACTGACCATCGAGAACTATCCTGAAGACAAGTTTGAAGAGCTGGAAGCCGAAAACAATCCCGAGGACGCCGGCGCCGGCAAACGCCTGATACCTTTTGGCAAGCAGCTCTACATCGAACGCGGCGATTTTTCCGAGAACCCGCGCAAAGGCTGGTTCCGCCTCTCTCCAGGCGCGGAGGTGCGGCTCAAGCACGCTTACTATGTAACCTGCACGGATGTGGTGAAAGACGCGGCCGGCAACATCACCGAGATCATCTGCAGCCACGATCCGCAATCCCGCGGAGGCTGGACACCCGACGAACGTAAGGTGAAAGGCACCATTCACTGGGTGAGCGCCGCCCACGCCATCGACGCCGAGATCCGGCTCTACGACCAGCTGTTTACCCTCGCCGATTTCAACGCCATGGAAGAGGGCAAAGATTACCGTGATTACCTGAATCCGGATTCGCTGCGCGTACTTTCGGGCTGCAAACTGGAACCATCCCTGGCCAAGGCTGTTCCGGGCGAGAGATTCCAGTTCATGCGCCAGGGCTATTTCTGCGCCGATGACGATCTCAGGCCGGGAAAACCAGTCTTCAACCGCATTGTGACCCTCAAGGACAGTTGGGCCAAGCAGGTCAAAAAAGGTTGAAGGGATCGTCACTGGAGGGGGTAGAACTCTCAGGCGGGGATCTCCGTGAGGGGATCTCTGAGCCAGAACAGAGAACACTTTCCGGGAGGAATTGATGAAATATCACTTGATCGCGGTCCTGATCGCCATCCTGACCCTGGCGGCGCTGCCGGCCTGGGCGGAAGCTGGCTGGACCACCCTGAACAGCGCTGAGCACGGTTTCAGCCTGGATTATCCCGACGATTGGGAAACGCAGCTAAACGCAGGCGCGCTGCTGGCCCTCAGTAAACTGGAAGCCGGCCTGCCCCTGGTGATCGCCGTGGCCGCGGAAGCAGATTCCACCAGCGCGGAGGCGGGGATCATCCCCACGAACCTGGAAGCCGAGATGGCCTCCCTGGAACAGGAGATCGCCGCTCTGGGCCTGGGTGACGCGGTGACCCTGGAACGCGGATCCAGCCAGGTTAACGGTCTGCCCGCCTATGTTCTGGACCTCAAGCTCGATTTCATGGGCATGGCCGAAATGCGCATGTACAACGTGATCGTCGATCTGGGCTCCAGCCTGGTCTATCTTTCCTTCTCCGGCGAAAACAGCGCCTATGAGAACAACGCGGATATCTTTGCCAGGATGCAGAACAGCCTCAGGCCACGAAGCGAAGCTTCAGAGCTTTCTCCAGCGCCTGAACTTGATGAAGAAGATTAAATTGACTTAGAGCGATGCCCTCAACTGGGATTGGGGGTTGCCGGTTCTTCGGGCCGTCCGGGTTTATTCTTGGTCGGCTCTTTTTTATCCGCGGCTTTTACCGGCTTGGGCGTGGTGTACAGCACGATGCCGCCCAGGGTGCTCAGGATCATGGCGATGTCCGTGAGGGTGCTGCCCACGATTATTCCCGCGAACGACGCCGCGATGATAATGAATCCCAGCACCTGGGGTTTGGAGGTAAAGGAAAGAAAGGCAAGGATGGTGATCAGGATGGCCAGAACGGCCGCCACGATGAAAAATTCCTGCGTGCTGGTAAACTCGAATTTCCAGATGCCCTTGATCTCCTTGGAGGGAAGGGATAAAAGCGCCGCTGCCACCACTGTCAGGCCTCCGATCAAAGCCAATATGCTGCCGATGTATTTCATTGTTTGCTCCAGTTTCAAATTTTAATCCATCAAACTCCAAGTCCTCCATATGTCAATAGAATTCTCCTGCCGCCCGGTGGGTGAAAAAGAAGTGGACAGATTTGACGGCTCGGAAAAAGATGAAATTGGGAGGTAACAATGAAGTACAAAGTGATCCTGATCAAGATCGACCACCGCAGCACTGAAGCGGCGATCGTGCAAAACATCCTCACGGAATACGGCTGCAACATCAAGGTGCGCCTCGGCTTGCACGAGGTTTCCAAGGAATTCTGCGCCAACGACGGCCTGATCGTGCTGGAAGTGGAAGGCGACAAGCGGAAACTGAACACCATCGTAAAAAAACTCAACGCGGTGGAATACGTGGAAGCGCAATTGGTCGAAATGTAAGCGTTCCCCGCGAGGGGCAACGAGCGTATCCGGCGCCCTGCCTGGCCCTGTGTTCCTTCAAGCTTTGGAGGGATGAAGCCCGGCGCGGCGCCTGATCTTATACCCGGACGTCAGGCGGGGCTGCCTACTGACTTAGTTTGGAATCGGTGATCTCGATGAAGCGGGCCAGGTTCTTATCCAGGTTCTTGAGGTCGTCGAGGGTTTGGCGTTTGATATCCACCTTGGTGGGGGCTTCGCTGGCCAGTTGCTCGATCTCCAGCCGGGGCGGCTGGGTGAAGAACTCCGCCATGACTTTCAAGATCTCATCCTTGTTTCCGCTCAGGGTCTTGAAATTGGTGCTGCCGGTAACTTTGAGGAGCAGTTTCGCTCCTTCGCCCACTTCACAGGTGGAGGCCGCGAGGGCGATCCCGGAAGTGTTGCTTTCCTTTTTTACCCTGGCTTTGATCCGGTCCCAGACTTGGTCCAGGTTTTCCGGCGTTAGGTCCAGTTTGTTGGTGGGGATTGGTTCCGGAGCGCGAACAGCCTCTGGTTTCGTGTCTCTGGAGGGTTGCGGGGCCGGTTTGGAAGGCGGGGCGGAAGCTCGCGCGGGGGGAGCGGAAACGGCGCCGGAAGAGAGCTTGGCTATCAATTGCGCCACATCCTCCATCTCATCGAGTTTGCAGAGCTTGAGCATCATCAGTTCGAAGATCAGATAGGGGTTTCCGCTGCTCTTGATCTCGTTACGCGCCTGCAGCAGCATGCTCATGATATAGAGCAGGTTTTCCCGGCTGAAGAGTCCGGCGATCTCGTCGTAAAGCGGATATTCCTCGCTGGTGATTTCGCTGGGCGACATCCCGATCTGGCGCAGGATCACGATGCGGATGAATTCCATCATGTTGTTCAGAAATTCCTGCAGGTCCACCCCTTCCTCGAAAATGCGCTGCAGTCTCTCCAGCAGGGCGGCGTTTTCCCGGGCCTGGATCAAGCGCATCAGTTCGCAGTAGATCTGGGTGGGAATGAGGCCGAAGATCTCGCGCACCTTGTCGATCGTGACCTTGTTTTGGCAGTAGGAAAGCACCTGGTCGGTCAGCGACAGGGCGTCGCGCAGGCTGCCGTCGGCCTTGCGGGCGATCATGTGCAGCGATTCCGCGTCGATCTCGATGTTTTCCTCCAGCATTAGTTCCTTGAGCCGTTTCACGATGGAATCGATCGGGATCCGCTTGAAATCGTAACGCTGGCAGCGGGAGATGATGGTGGCGGGCACCTTGAAGGGCTCGGTGGTGGCGAAGATGAAGAGCACGTTTTCGGGCGGCTCCTCCAGCGTTTTAAGCAGAGCGTTGAACGCGCTTTTGGAGAGCATGTGCACTTCGTCGATGATGTAGATCTTCCAGGGTGACTGGCTGGGAGCGTACAGCAGCTCGCGCTGCAGTTCGCGGATGTCGTCCACGCCGGTGTTTGAGGCGCCGTCGATCTCGATCACGTCGGAAGAAGTGCCGGCCGCGATCTCCAGACAGTTGTGGCATTTGTTGCAGGGCGTAACGGTTGGCCCCTCCACGCAGTTGAGGTTCTTGGCCAGAATTCTGGCCATGGAAGTTTTGCCCACTCCGCGCGGCCCGGTGAAAAGATAGGCATGGGCGATGCGGTTGCTGAGCAGGGCGTTGTGCAGGATTTCGGTGATATGTTCCTGCGCGTAAACCTCGTTGAAGGTTTGCGGGCGGTATTTTCTGGCAAGTACGATATAGCTCATCTAATCTCCGTCGTCATTCTTTTTCAGCCCCGTCTTTCCGGCAAGCATTTTCTGCTGGACAAATTCAGCCGCTTAATTTATAAGGACTTCACCCGGCAGTTGCCGGGACAATCCTAGTAATATACGAGCTGAGAGGTTTAAAGATGAAACTGGAAGGAAAAGTGGTGATCGCCCAGGGCGGTGGCCCGACGGCCGTGATCAACCAATCCTTGGTGGGGGTGACCCTGGAGGCGAGGAAATTTCAACAGGTAACGCGGGTTTACGGCGCGCTCTACGGTGTGCAGGGCATCGTGAACGAACAGTTCATCGATCTCACCCAGGAAACCACGCACAATCTGGAACAGGTGGCCGATACGCCTTCCTCGGCGCTGCTGTCCACGCGCGACAAGCCGGATGAGCAGTACTGCAAGGAGATCTTCCGGGTGCTCAAAGCCCACGACGTCCGCTATTTCTTTTACATCGGCGGCAACGATTCCGCGGATACGGTGCGCATCGTGAACGAACAGGCCAACCAGGCCGACTACGAATTCCGCGCCATCCACATTCCCAAGACCATAGACAACGATCTCGTGCTCAGCGATCACACCCCGGGCTACGGTTCCGCGGCCAGATTCGTGGCCTCGGCCTTCACCGGCGTCAATCTGGACAACCGCGCCCTGCCCGGAGTCTACATCGGAGTGGTGATGGGGCGTCACGCGGGATTTCTAACCGCGGCGGCGGCCCTGGCCCAAAAATATCCGGACGACGGACCCCATTTGGTTTACATGCCCGAGCGGCCCTTCAAACAGGAGAGTTTTTTGGCTGACGTGAAACGCGTTTACGATGAGTTCGGACGCTGCGTGATCGCGGTTTCGGAGGGGATCGTGGACGAACACGGCACGCCCATGATGACCATCCTGACCAACAATTCCGAAACCGACGCGCACGGTAACGTGCAGCTTTCCGGCACCGGGATGCTGGGCGACCTCCTCGGCGACCTGGTGAAGGAAAAACTCAAGATCAAGCGCGTGCGCTCCGATACTTTCGGTTATCTGCAGCGTTCCTTCCTGGGCTGCGTTTCGGATGTGGACCAGCGCGAGGCCCGCGAGGTGGGTGAACGCGCCGCGCACTATGCCATCTGGTACAATCTGGACGGCTCCATATCCATCCAGCGCACGGGGTTTTATTCCGTGAATTACCAGCTGGAAAAATTGGCCGACGTCGCCCGAAAAACCCGTCACATGCCTGATGAATACATCAATTCCAGCGGCAACGGGGTAACCGACGAGTTCAAATACTATCTGCGCCCGCTGATCGGTTCGGGCTTCGCTTCCGCGCACAGGCTCCGCGCGCCCAGAGTGGCAAATTTGCTCTTGGGAAACTCTTGACATTTAAACGCTCAATAAAAAAGTGGTTAAAAAACAAATACAGATATGGAGGAAACCATGACTTTTCAGGAATTCATGGACAAAGTCGCTGCCAAGAACCCGGGACAACCGGAGTTTCTACAGGCGGTAAAAGAAGTTGTCGAAACCGTTTGGGACGTCTATCAAGACAACCCCCGCTTTGTGAAAGCAAACGTTTTGGAACGCCTGGTCGAGCCCGAACGCACGATCATTTTCCGTGTCCCTTGGATGGATGACAAGGGTGAAGTACATGTGCAGCGCGGCTACCGGGTGCAATTCAACAGCGCCATCGGCCCCTACAAGGGCGGCCTGCGTTTCCACCCCAGCGTTAATCTTTCCATTTTGAAGTTCCTCGGCTTCGAGCAGATCTTCAAAAACAGCCTTACCACCCTGCCCATGGGCGGCGGCAAAGGCGGGTCGGATTTTGACGCCAAGGGCAAATCCGACGCCGAGATCATGCGTTTCTGCCAATCTTTCATGGCTGAGCTTTACCGTCATATCGGCCCGAATACAGACGTCCCCGCCGGCGATATCGGTGTGGGCGGCCGCGAGATCGGCTACCTATACGGCTACTATAGAAAGCTGGTGAACGAATTCACCGGCGTGCTCACCGGCAAAGGCCGCACCTGGGGCGGAAGCCTCATCCGTCCGGAAGCCACCGGCTTCGGCGTGGTCTATTTCGCCGAGGAAATGCTCAAGACCCAGGGCAAGAGCTTTGCGGGGCTGCGCGTGGCGCTGTCCGGCTTTGGCAATGTGGCCTGGGGCGCCGCGCAGAAGATCACCGAACTGGGCGGAAAAGTGGTCACCCTTTCCGGTCCTGACGGCTACATCTACGATGAAGACGGCGTTTCCGGCGACAAGATCGACTATATGCTCGAGCTGCGCGCTTCGAACAACGACCGCGTGATCGATTACGCTCAGGTCTTCCCCAAAGCCAAATTCGTGGAAGGCAAGCGTCCCTGGGAAGTTCCCGTGGACGTGGCCATTCCTTGCGCCACCCAGAACGAGCTCGGGGTGGAAGACGCCAAAAACCTGATAAAGAATGGCTGCTTCTGCGTTACCGAAGCCGCGAACATGCCTTGCACCCCGGAAGCGGTGGAAGTGTTCATGAACGCCAAGATCCTCTTCGCGCCTGGCAAAGCCGCCAACGCCGGCGGTGTGGCCACCAGCGGACTGGAAATGACCCAAAATTCCATGCGCCTGGGCTGGGACCGCGAGGAAGTGGACACCCGGCTGCACGCCATCATGAAGAACATCCACGAAGCCTGCCGCGACAACGGCAAACAGGCCGACGGCTATGTGAACTATGTGAAAGGCGCCAACGTCGCCGGCTTCCTGAAAGTAGCCAACGCCATGTGCGATCAGGGCCTCATCTAAACAATAAACTAACCTCCGTTATAGCACCCGGCTCCTCCGAGCCGGGTTTTCTTTTCCCCAAAATCCCTGACACTCTGCCCTGAGGCTTCTCCCGTCTGCCTCCCGTCCGCCTCTCATTAACAACCCGATGGAACAACGGGATGTTAACGGGTTGTTGGCAAGGGGCGCCCGGGCTGGGGCTTGGGGCGGTGTCAGGGGAAACTACTTTCAACCGCCGTGGAAAGCGATGATACAGAGCCATAAAAGAAACCCCGGACCGTGTGGTCCGGGGTCGAGAGTTTATTCTGCGGACCGGAAATCAACCGGCCGGAGAGGGCTTTACTTCATCAGGACGATGCGTCCGTTACGCAGCCGTCCAGCGCTGTGCATCCGGTAGTAATAGACGCCGCTGTTCACCAGGCTGCCCTGGTTGTCGGTGCCGTCCCAACTGGCGTTGGCGAACCCGGCGGTGTCGGTGGTGAGGGCATAGCTTTTCACCAGCTGGCCGCGAACGTTGTAGATGGCGAAATCCACGCTGGCGCCCGCTTTGCTCTGGATGCTGATCGAGGTGCTGGTCTGGAAGGGGTTGGGGTGCACGCTCACGGATATCTCCACGGGCGCGATCTGGTCGTCGTTATCCACGCCGACGTTGACCGTGACGACGTTGGAGGGGTTGGAGAGCATCATGGGATTGTTGAACAGGGTGCAGATCCAGTACTCGTGGGTCCCCAACGGCACGTAGGTGTCGGTGAAAGTGAGGGTGCTGGGATTGGTGATGGTGGAGATTGAGAGCCCGTTGCGATAGAGGCGGTAGCCCACCAAACCCTTGCCGTCAAAGTGTTCCGGGCGTTCCCAGGTGAGGTTGACGGTGTTCGGAGGCACCACCACGGCCTGCAGATTCTGAGGCGGGGGCAGTTCTTCGATGGGAATCGTGTAGGGGCTCATCACAGCGGTGCCGGGCATGCCGTGTTGGTCCACAGGGGTTACCTGGAAACCGAGGGGGAAGCCCAGATCTTCGGCCACGGGGCTGTAAACCAGCTGGTTGGCGGCAGCGATGGCCTGGGGAGTGTTGTTCACGATCCGGTACCATTGCAGGATCGAGCTGCCTTCAGTGTTTCCGTCCGCGTCGTTGAAGGAATAGGCCGCGGTCATTTCCTGGTTTATCACCGGCGGGCCGCTGATCACCACGTTCGTGGCGGTAGGCGCGGCGTTGATGAAGCCGGTTCCGGAAAGGGGGATGGTGATGTTCGGGTGGTTGTACAGATTGCTGGTGATGGTAAGGGCGCCGGCGTAGGCCTGGGCCGCGGCGGGGGTGAAGGTGATATTCGCCGTGATGGAGGAGGTGGCGGGAACGGTGAAGGTTGAAACGCTGGTGGCGAAATAAGGGCTGTTGCTGGCGATGGTGCCGGTGGCGGGGGTGGAAAGGAAATTCGTGATGGTGATGGGAATGGTGGAGGTTCCGCCCACATACATGTTCGGGAAGTCCAGAACATCGGTGGAAACGGGGTAAGCGCCCACCAGGCCGGCCAGGGAGTATTTCACGCCTTGCAGGATTTCCTTGCTGCTGGAGTTTTGCAGGAAAAACACCACTTCGCAGTTGGCGATGTTCCAGTTGGCGGCGGGGGTGAAGTTAAGGTTCACGGTGGTGGATTCGCCGGTGCCCAGGGTGATGGGGGTGCCGTTTTGGTCCGGCGCCATCAAACGGGTCACGTTTTCCACGGTGGTTTGGTTGAACCAGACTTGGGGAATGTTCGATTCGGTGAGCACGGCGTGCAGCTTCACGTTGGTGTTGGTGTCGGCTTCAGGTTTGGCCACGGTTACGGCCACCTGGAACTGGTTGCCGGTTTGGGCGCCCTGGGCGCTGATGGTGTAGTGGGAAGCCACAGCCAGACGCGATGTGACCTTGGGCAGATAGTTTGAATACATGGAGGCAGTACTGCTTCCTCCCACCGAGGCATTCAGGCCGTCGAAGAAGGCGGTGGGATAGCCGGAGATGGCGTAGTAGCTGTTCCGGGCGTTGGAATAGGTGTTGGCGTAGGAATCGCCGTTATGGTTTTTGATGATGGCCACAGCGTGGCCGTTCAATAATAGGTCATGGCAGCCCATGGCCGCGCCGGGACAGTATTGGCACCAAGTGCCGGTGCCGACTTCCACCACAACGAGGTTGCGCGGGACAGCGGACAAAGTTGCCAGCAGGCCGAGCAACGCCAGTATCGTCAGAAGGTTCCTGTTCATCTTGATCTCCTTGATGTTATGTAGCTATTAAAAAAATTGTGCTTTAGGTCCTTGTCGCGGTTCCCCAATATTTTGTCAAGATAATCCTGCGGAGCCTCCGAACAGCCTTTCAGGAAAGTAGTTTGGGGATCACATCCAGCAGTTCCTGCGGATGGTTGACCAGCCGATCGGGTGAATGCCCGCGCAGATTTTGCTCCGAATGAAGTCCCCAGGTAACGCTGACGATCTGCACCCGGTTGTGACGCGCGGCCTTGATGTCGCGGGCCTCGTCACCCAGATAGACCACGCGCTCCCGGTCCAGCTTGTGTTTGCGGATCTGGGCGCGGATGCTGTTGTGCTTGCGCAGGATTCCGCTGGTGCCCTCCACCCAGTCGAAACAGCCAACCTGATGATGATCGAGCCAGGCCTGCAGGTTTTCGGTGTGGTTGGAACTGATCAGAGCCAGGGAATATCCTTGCTCCTTGAGCTTTTGCAGCACCGGGATCACTCCGGGACAGGGTTCCAGGTCGGGGATCATCCTGTGGTATTCGCGCAGGACCACGGCGATGGCCTGGCCGAGTTTGTAAAGGGGGAATTTCACCGCCCGGCAGGCTTTGGCCAGAGGCAGGTCGCGAACCTGTTCGAACAGTTCAGGACTGATGGTGCGATAGCCGTAGCGGGGGGCGAGCTGGTTGATGAGTTCCAGGATCTGGGCGATGGAATTGGCGATGGTGCCGTCGAAATCGCAGATCAGAGTGGGTTTCAACCGGAACTCTTGCGGGAATCCAAAACCAGTTTGTAAGCCAGGTTGCGGCTGATCCCGCAACGTTGGGAGACTTTCTCCGCGAGCTCTTTGCTGCTGGCAGCGCCAACCGCCAACTCGGCGATGACGCGACTGATCTCCGCTTCCGAGGCTGGGTCCCGCGGCCGCGCGGCTTCGATCAGGACCACGAATTCGCCCTTCTCAGTAACCTGATAATCAGCCAAAATATCTTCCAGCCGGCCGCGGATGAACTCTTCGTGCAGTTTGCTGAGCTCGCGGGCGAGGCAGACGTCCCGGTCTCCGCAGGTGGCGAGAATGTCTTCCAGGGTATGCTTTAACCTGTGCGGCGCTTCGTAGATAACGGTTGTGTGGGGACTGGAGTTGATCAGGTCGAGTTTGGCCTTCCGGTCTTTCTGTTTGAGGGGCAGAAAGCCCAGGAAGAGGAAACTGCCTGTATCCAAGCCGGAGGCCGTGACAGCCGGGATCAGGGCCGTGGCACCGGGCAGCGGGACGATCGTGACGTCCTCCCGGATGGCGGCGCGGACCAATAAAATGGCCGGGTCGGAAATCCCCGGACTGCCGGCGTCGGAAACGACCGCGATGTCTTTTCCGGCTTGCAGCAGGGCGAGGATTTCCGCCAGGCGCTGTTTTTCGTTGTATTTGTGCAGGCTGAGCAGCCTGGGTGCCTGGATCTCGTAATGCGAGAGCAGGAACCGGGTCTTGCGCGTGTCTTCGGCAGCGATCAGGTCCACTTTTTTCAGTGTATCCAGCGCGCGGAGGGTGATGTCACCAAGGTTTCCCACCGGCACGGGGACCAGATACAGGCTGCCTGCGGGCAAATCGGCTCCTTAAACCAGTTGCAGTTCTTTGCCCACCTTGATGAAGGCGGCGATGGCTTTGTCCAGGTCAGCACGGCTGTGCGCGGCGGAGAGCTGGACGCGGATGCGGGCCTTGCCTTTCGGCACCACGGGATAGACGAAGCCGATCACGTAGATCCCTTCCTCCAGCAGCATATCGGCCATTTTCATCGCCAGAGGCTCGTCGTAGAGCATCACGGGGACGATGGCGGTGTTGCCTTCCACGATCTTGAAGCCGGCCTTGATCATTTCCGCGCGGAAATAGCTGGCATTTTCCCAAACTTTGTCACGCAGTTCTGAGGACTTGGTGAGGAGGTCGATGACCTTGATGCTGGCGCCGACCACAGCGGGGGCAACGGTGTTTGAAAACAGATAGGGACGGCTGCGCTGGCGCAAAATCTCGATGATTTCTTTGCGGCCGGAAGTGAAGCCGCCGTTGGCGCCGCCCATCGCTTTGCCGAGGGTGCTGGTAATGATGTCCACGCGGTGCTGAACGCCAAACTGCTCCGGGGTTCCGCGGCCGGTCTTGCCGATATAGCCGGTGGCGTGGGAATCGTCCACCATCACCAGGGCGTCGTATTTCTCGGCCAGATCGCAGATCTCGGGTAATTTGGCCATGTCGCCGTCCATGGAGAAAACGCCGTCGGTGCAGATCAGGCGGTACTTCAGGTCCTTGGCGTCGATCAGGCATTTTTCCAGCTCTTCCATGTTCGAGTGCTTATAGCGGAAGCGCTGCGCCTTGCAGAGCCTCACGCCGTCGATGATGGAGGCGTGGTTCAGTTCGTCGGAGATGATGGCGCTGTCTTCGTTCAGCAGGGGCTCGAACACACCGCCGTTGGCGTCGAAACAGGCGGCGTAGAGGATGGTGTCCTCGGTGCCGAGAAATTCGGAGATCTTGCGCTCCAGATCTTTGTGGATCTGCTGCGTGCCGCAGATGAAGCGCACGGACGAGAGGCCGTAGCCCCAGTCGTTCATGATGTCCTGCGCGGCTTTCACCACCTCGGGGTGGTTGCCCAGGCCCAGGTAGTTGTTCGCGCAAAAGTTCATGACGTTTTTGCCGCCGCTTACGCTGATGTTCGCACCCTGAGGCGTGGTGATGATGCGTTCTTTTTTGTACAAACCCTGCTGTTTAAGTTCCCCAAACAGGTCTTGCAGGTCGGTTTTCATTTTGCCAAACATGGCAAACCTCCACTTTATTATTGTTTAATATCCGGCACACTTTTTGGGAGGCTGGATTCAGTCAATAAAAAAACTCCCGGTGAGGGGAGCCATGGTTTGGTGCAGAAGGCGGGACTCGAACCCGCACACCCGTTACAGGCACAAGATCCTTAGTCTTGCGTGTCTGCCAAATTCCACCACTTCTGCATCATAAAACTCTTTGGGGTCAATTGCCCGGGTTGGTTTCCGCGGGAGGCGTTTGAGCCGGCTGGGTTGCGGAACCGGCTGGAGCAGGCTGAGTTTGCTGCGCGGCGCCGGACGCTCCGGGCTGGGCCTTGGGAGCAGTCGGCTGAGCCGGAGCTTTGGTATCGCCAAACTTCTCGTTGAGCACTTTGGGGGCCTTTGTTTCGTTCACTTTGGAAACCTGGAAAGCCAGGAACAGGCAGGAAACGACAAAGATCACACCCAGGATCTGGGTCCATTTGCGCAGAAACTTGGAGGCGCCGCTGCCACCGAAGACATTCATAGCGGCTCCGCCCAAATTGGCATCCAAACCACCTTTGGAGGTTTGTGACAAAATGACCAGCACCAGCGCGACGCTGATCAAGATATGGATCACCAAGGCAATCGTGTATAAAAGCATGTTTCTATCCTTAACTAACTTCAAAAAAGCGTTGTTCTGGAACTAAGTTTTGGACACCCCTTTTTTGTCAATCAGAAATTCCCGCCGCTCCTGCCAAACGCTCACCAACATGGCCGCCAAAAGCAGGGCCGCGCCGAGAAAAGCGGTGGATGAAGCCCTTTCCCGCAGCAGCAGCCAACCGCCAAGCATGGCGAACACGCCTTCCAAACAGAGGATAACGCTGGCGGCGTGGGGCTGAACTTTTTTTTGCGCGTGCAGTTGCAAGGTGAACGCCACCCCCACGGACATGATCCCCGCGTAGAGCAGGGGCAGTCCGGCAGCTTGGATCGATCTCCAGAGGTTCGCGGCCGGGATCCCCCGGGGTTGGGTACTACGGAAAACCACGCTTCCGGCCAGGCTCAGCCCAGCGCAAACCCCATACTGGATCCGGGCCAAACGCAGACTGGAATGGGATTTAGTGAGTATGTCGATCAACTGCACGTGCAGCGCCCAAAAAACCGCTCCGATCAGTACCAGTGAATTGCCCAGAGTGGCTTGCAAACTGGGTTTTCCGTTGATGAAAACCAGGCCGGCCAGGCTCAGGGCCACCGCCAGAATAAGCAGCGGATTGAGCTTTTGCCCTCGTCCCAACCCGATCAGCGGAACAAAAACCACATACAGCCCGGTGATGAAACCAGCGCTTCCGGCCCCGGTCCAGAGCATGCCAAACTGCTGGAAACTGGCGGCGATGAAGAGCAGCAATCCCAAGAGCAGCGGTTCTTTCCAGCTGTTCTTGCCAGCAGGTACCGCGGTGATGCCCAGGTTGCGATCCGGTCTTGGGGGCAGCAGCCCGAACAGCCACACGCAAATCGCGCCCAAAGCGAACCGCAGCGCGTTGAAAGTGAAGGGATCGAGACTCTCCATCCCTTTGCGCTGGGCCACGAAGGCCAGACCCCAGATCGCCGCCGTGAGCAGCAAGGTCAGATACGCGGCCAGGCCGGTTTGCTGCTTCGGCTTAATCCCTGCATCCTCTTTTGCGGCTCAGGGCGATGCCGCCGAAACCACCCACCACACCCAGGTGATAGCCCAGATCGTAGGCCCAGCCGGTGTTGAAGATCTCGTAGATGCGAACTTCGCGGTTGAAAAGTTGCCAGATCAGGCTTATCGGCGCGATCCAGCCGTGCCAGATGCCCATGAAGAATCCAGCCTTGTTGTCGGCTGAACGTCCGTTCACTCCTGGCGCGCAGGCACAAAGAAGTACCAGAATAAGTGCCAGACCCAAGATTAGCAAAAGTTTTCCTTTCATGATACAGCTCCTTTGTGTCCAAAACTGGCAAAGCCCGGATTCGGTCAAGAATATTGTTCGAGCAAAGCGCATGCAAGCGCCTCGCAGTCTGGCGCGCGTGCTACAGTGCTCTGAGCGTGTGTAAAAAAATCAACAAAAAGGCTTATTTTATGTGCCCGGAATATAAAAAAAGTCTTGCCAAGAATCAACCGGGCCGAAATAATGCCTAAATCAAGCGCAAGTGAGGTGATATTATGCTGTACACGCTCCCCGATGGACGCAGTTTCGAACAGGAAAAGATAAACAGAATATCCAGGATCCGGGACGCAGGCGCGGAAGCCGGTCCGATCGGTTACAGCACGCTGTCATTCCACATAGATTTCAGAGGAAACGAGGTGATCGAAGTCTCTCTGAAGTATCTGTACTCGGACTGGGCGGAGCAAAAAAAGAAACTCACCGCGATCCGCAGCGAGCTGCTGCGAAGTATCCGCGAAAATGGCGGAGACGTAGACGATTCCTGAGACGCTACCCCCTTCCCGCTGACTTTCTGAAACAACCTCCACTGCGTCCCGGAATGACGGACACTCGTCTCTTCCGGCCACAAATCCGTCAATCCGTTCAATCCGTTGATCAGAATGTATTGTTAATGCCCAGTCCTGCTGTAGTCCATGCTCGCTGTGCTTGCTGGACTCCAGCATACCCATTAAGCCACCCCGCCCCGCCCTGTCATTCCGGAACGGAGTACCAAAACTCTCCGGACTTAGGGTGCCAGCAGTTTCAGAATATCGTCGGTGATGCTGATGGTGATCAGGTCCTTGTAGGAGTATGCCTGCTGTATGTCGTTCCCGTAGGCATTGATCTTCACCTGTCCGTCCACCCGGTAGCTCACTTCGCCGTTGATGGCGCCTTTGCCGATGTTGTAGATGGCCTTGAGGTTGTTCACTTTGAAGATCATCGTGCCTTCGCGGGAATAGACCTTTTCGTCGAAACTGAGGGCTTTGTCCAGGTTTCCGGAACCCGATTCCGCGTTGCCGATGGTGATATTGGCGGGAAAATCTTCCAGGGTGAATTTGAGTCCGTAGGGATTCATCACGATGAAATCCACCAACACCTGGGTTTCGGTGATGCCCACCTTGCCCAGATAGCTGCGTTTGATCTTGAAGATATCGTCGCCGTTGGCTTTGAAGGTGCTCAGAACCTTTTGCAGCTGTTCCCGGATGTCGATCTCGTAGGGTTCTTCAAACACGAGGGCTTGCTTGGAGCCCAGCACCGTTCCCGAGCCCTTTCCCGCGATATAGACAAAGACCTTCTGGTCGGAGTAATTGACCAGCTTGACCGTGGGACGGGTATCCAGCGTGATGGCGAAATCCAGGGCGTTGGCTTTGCGGGCGGGGATCTCCACCGCCCGGCTGAGCGAGGCCGTGCCGATCTGTTCGCGGTTTTTGTTCAGCAACACCACGTCCATTTCGTTCAGTTTGAGTTTGTAACGGTTGGGGTTGAGCACGCTGAGCGCGATCTCCAGCCTGATCTTATCCGGATCGATGGAGACCACCTTGATGTCGTGAACTTTCTCCACCCGGGGGCTCTTGAAGAACAATCTGCAGGATCCCAGGCTCAGTACGGCCACCAAGATCAGCAGGTAATTTAGTACTTTACGCATCTGTACCTCACGTTTTGGTTTTATGTTTTGTGATCAAATTCTATCCAGGGACTGAAGCTCCGGAACCAGGTCTCCAGCGCGAACACGTTGAAGATCATCTCCGCCTGGGAGTTGTCGCCCTTGAGGTATCTCTGCCAGTTCGCCCAAACGCGGGGCAGGTTCCAGATTCCCCGCCGACGGAATTCCGCGGAAGTGAACAGCTCGTCCACGGCTGGCTTCATCCCGCCGCGCAGCCACACCGCGTGAAAGGGCGAACCGAACACAGCTTTGTCCCGGCGGGCGAAAATGGCGGGGGGAACGATGGAGCGCATGGCCTGCCGGTGGATGTACTTTCCAGCCGCGTGGTGGATCTTGAAAGCGGAGGGCAGCGAAAAGGCGAATTCCACCAGTTCGTGATCCAGAAAGGGAACCCGGCTTTCGATGGAGGCGGCCATGGACATGCGGTCCTCCCAGTGCAGCAAAGTGGGCAGGGAGGTTAAATATACTTCATTGTAGAGGAAATTGGCCAGCTTGGAGCCGCCGGTGTCGGCGATGCGCGCGAGGATGCCGTGTTCAAGGGATTTCCTGGCTTGGCCGACAAATTCCCGGTTGAAGGGTTCGAACCGGAAGTGCCTGAATTCCAGAGCGTAAAGTTGGGATTCCGGCAATGCCGTGGCCAGCAGGGTTTTGGCGATCCCGGCCAGACCTTGGGGAAGAGTGTTTTTGCTCAGATAAGCCTTCAGTTCCGGGCCGAGTTTGCCCTGCCTCCGGCTCCGCAGCAGATCGGCCAGCCAGCGGTATTGCGCGTGTTTGTAGCCGGCTGTAAGCTCGTCGCTGCCCTGTCCGTCCAGCAGCACTTTCACGCCCTGTTTTTGCGCCAGACGCATCACCGCGTATTGCGCGGCGAATCCCGATCCCAGCGGCAGATCGTTGAACCAGGTGGCCTCCGCGAACCACCGCAGCGCGTCGTCCACCCCGGGTGAAGTGAGATGCGAAACGCAGCCGCAAGCTGAAGCCACTTCCTCTATCCAGCGCCGTTCGTCGAGCTGGGGAAGTTCGGAGAAATAGGAGGAAAAGGTCTGCAGCGGGATGTCGCCGTGGCGCGCGGCGCTGCCCACGATCGCCGAGGAATCCAGTCCGCCGCTCAAACAGGCCCCCACCTCTACATCTGAGCGCATCTGCCAGTCCACCGCGCGCTGGAACAGGGCGCGATACCGTTCCGTGGCGTCAGCGAAAGACATGGTTGCGGTCCCGAAGGAATCCGGGTCCAGGTGATGATAGCTGCGCACCGCGATCTGTCCGTCTTGCGCGGCCAAAGTGGTCCCCGGTTCCAGGGCGTGGATGTTTTGCCAAAAGGTCTCGGCGCCATACACCTGCAGCGAATTGATCTTCAGCGCGCGCCAGAGCATTGGCCGGTTCAGGCTTTTATTCACGGGGGAGAGCAGCAGCTGCTTGATCTCCGAGCCAAAATAAAGCACCCGGTCGTGGATGCAGTAGTAAAAAGGTTTCACGCCGAAGCGGTCCCTCGCGCAGAACAGCCGCCGCTGTTTTTCGTCCCAGATGGCCAGGGCCCAGATGCCGTTGAAGCGCGTCAGGCAGTCTTCTCCCCAGGCGTGCCATGCCTTGAGGATCACCTCGGTGTCGGAACGGCTGCGGAACCCATATCCTGCCCGGGTAAGTTCTTCCCGCAGTTCCACATGATTGTAGATCTCGCCGTTGAAAACGATGTGTAGGCCCAGCCCCGGATCGCTCATCGGCTGATGTCCCCCCGCCCCCGTATCAAGGATGGCCAGGCGCCGGAAACCAAAGCCCAGCCTTGCTTCTGCCCCCTCATCGAGCTGGGGATGCATAGCCTTCACTTCCGGGGAGGAATCCCTGCCGCCAAACAACTTCCTGGCGCTGGTTTCGGGGTTGCAGAGGAAATAACCCTCGTCATCCGGGCCGCGGTGCCTGACCGTGGTGGTCATTTCCCTTAGCAGCCGGATGTCGGCGATCTTTTCCGCATCGAGGCAATAGATTCCGCTTATTCCGCACATAATGGGGTAGCAGTTATCTGAACCTTTGAATCTGGTCAAGCTAATTTTGGGCGGCCCGAACGCGAGCCGCGAAAAATGGACCCCCAAAGGCCAGATGAGACATAAAAGATACGGGTTGAACCCAAGTAGTGCACTTGGAGTTCATGAGAGTCGAGTCCCAAATGTTGGTGTAAATTCCAACTCGTTGTTTCTCTGGATGTTTGAGGG
>CAZVXH010000027.1:0-28243 GCA_964631015.1 uncultured Candidatus Cloacimonadota bacterium
ATATACTTGCCAAACAGGCCGGCATAGAGCCCGCGGAGGCTTTTATTGCTCATCGCCAGAGGGCTTAGCTGCGGCACGTAGTCTCCGGCCTGAATGTTCAGAAAAGCCAGTTCCAGTCCCACGCGATAGCGGTCCACGGCCTGGCGGTTGGGGTCTTCCAAGCTGGAGTGGAGAGCGTTGAGGTTCACTTTCAGCAGCTTGTAGCGGGCGTAGAGATCCAGCCAGCCAGCGTAGTTGTTTTTGGGATCCTCAGGGAGGTTGGGGACGTACGCGGCCGGGGGTTGATGTCTGTGGAAATTGGAGGCGAAGTTCAGCGCGCCCCACGTATCCAGCCTGGCTTTTCCGCCTTTGGGATCCACTGTGGAGGAAAAGGTTGGGGATTTGAGCACCCCGCCCTGAAGGTCCCGCGCGGTTATCACAGCACTATACTGAGTGGACTTGGGTTTGGGATCGCGGTAGCTGAGCAGATTTTCCGTGATCACCGCCTGGGACGTGACGTCGCGGTCGTTTACCCAGACCTCGATGGTGGCGGGATCGATCTGAGCCGCAAGTTCAAAATAGGACACCACCAGCACATATTCGCCCTGCTGGGCAAAATCATCAGCCGTGCTCAACAGCACGAAGCCCACTGTCTCTTTTCCGCTCTGGACCTCGGTTTTAAGCGTGAACAGCTCGCCCCCCAGCGTTTCGTTGGGGTAACGGAAAGTGGAGGCGTCGGTGAGTTCGAATTCGAACCAGTACTCCAGATCCTGGCCCTGCAGTTCCTGCGGCTGCAGCTGCGCTGTGTAGGTCTGCGTTCCTGGGAGCGGTGCCTCCAGGATTTTAACGGAAAACCCGGTGCTGCCAGACGGCCGGTAGCAGAGGCTGATCCTAACGATCGTTTCCGCGTCGGCGGGGATATCCAGGTTCAGGTCCACACTGGCGCCGGCATCGTAGACCCGGGGCGGTTCGTGCATGGCCACGATCCCCGGCAGCAAGGCGGCCAGGGCAATCAGGCAAAGGAGCAGTAACATCTGTTTCATGAGCGCCTCACCACACTAACTCAACATATTTAACGCGGCCCTGGGCGTCGGCCAGCGGCACCGTGATGCTGCGCTGATCCTGTTCCGGGGAGGGCGTCACCACTGCCAGTTCTTCGGGCGTGAGGTCAGAATCCTTGCTGGGGCGTGCTTTGACCTGACCTTTGGCGGACAGATCAGCGCTGCGTTTTGCCACGAGGGTGGATATCGCCCCATTCGTATTGGTGAAGATCACCGTTCCCGAGAATACTGATATCCAGGCCTTACTCCCGCCATCCGTTCTGATCACAAAGGAAGCGTCTTCACTACTCACTTTGCTCTTTCCGAAAACCACGCTCAGGGTGCCGCCGCCGGAAAGCTGTTTCATATAGAGACTGCCTTTTCGCAGTTCCACCTCTTTGTTCAAGCCTGTCAGAATGGCTTTGGCAGTAAGGCTGGCCTGGGTTTCGGAAAAAAGATGCAGCGCGGCCAGGCCATCGGCATACTTGAAGCCGAGGCCGGATTTCTTGCCGGTTTCGAGTTCGTCGTTGCTTTCCAAAATGCTGCCGGTGTTGAATTTGATGCTCTTGTTCGCCCGGCGCAGAGTGGCTTTGCCTTGTTGACCCGAGATCACGGCGATCCCGGTGGCGGAGAGCAGGGTGACGCTTGCCAGGATCAGGGCGATGAAGAATATGTTTTTAGTCATTTTCACTCCCAAACCTTTATCCCAACTCGCTGACCGCGCAGTTGCCCGATCAGGTCGATGGCGCGCTGGCCGGTGTAGCTGCGGCCATTCCAGATGATCTCGCCGGTGGGCCGGAACCCTTCATTGAAGAGGGCTTCCAGCTTGTCTTCATGAAGGGAGTTGAGTACCCCGCTGATCTGATGAACGGGGTCTTCCCCGCTCTCGAACAAAGTGTATTGGAAGATGTTCCAGCCGCTGGTGATCAGGCCGGGGTCGTCATCGCGCCAGGGACCGGGATGGACAAAGGGATCCAGTTCCGTCCAGCGGTTGGTGCTGATCCGCCAGGCGTAATGGTTGCCCGGGGTGAAAGGCAAAAATTCCGCGAACTGATTACCTGAGATAAAGTTGTCGTAGAACACTGAACCTGTGTTGTCCAGGCTTTTCACTTCCGGGGGCTGATTCTGCGGATACTCCCGGATCGTGAGCCGGTATTGGTTGATCTCTGTACCGATGCTGTTCCAGAGAAAGTCCACCGGATTCTGGTCCACCAGCGGCGGACTTGAACCTGCCGGCGCGCCTGGGTTGATCAGCGATATGGCGCCGGCGCTGACTACCCGGATGGTGAAAATCTCCACGCTTGCCCCGCTCCAGTTTTCGTGCCCGGAGCTTTCCGGCTGCACCATCACCCGCAGGCTGAGCTCGCCGTCCGGAAAATAGCCTGCCAGCACGGCCTCACGGAGTATCGGGCTGCGGCTGGTGATATCGTCCAGGGAGAAATTGATGCTGCCCACGCGGTTGAACAGCGCGGAAGCCTGATTTGTGATCAGGTCCTGGTTGGTGAGAGAATCAAACTGTCCGTGGGCGGGGATTGCCGCTTCGGAAATGTATTTGGCAGTGACCAGCGGCTCGCTGACCCCGCTCCAGAGGATATCCAGCTTCAGGTAGAAGCGAAAAGACGTGTCGGAGGTGTTGGTGATCAGCAGGTTGGTCAGGATCGGCTGGTTCCAGGGTGTGGTGGGATCGAAACTGGCCGTCTTGAAGGAATTCACGCTGATCGTGTGGGGCGTGAACCAAGCCGTAATATCCGGATGCTGGGCGTAAAGGCCTGATAGCGCAAGCAACAGGAACGTTAACAGTAGCAAGTGTTTTCTCATGATGCCTCTATTTTATCTCAAGTTTCATAGCCAGGCGGGCAATCTTGTCCACCAAATCCGGAAAGCTTATCCCCACTGCCTTGGCGGCCATCGGGGTCAGGCTCAGGGGCGTCATGCCGGGCAGGGTGTTCACTTCCAGGAAATAGGGTTTGTCGCCGTCGTAGCGGAAATCAATCCGCGCGTAGCCTCGCAGGCCAAAAACCTGCCACAGCCGCTCCGCGTACATCTGGATCAACTGGGCCACGGCTTCCTCGATGGGGGCCGGGGCCAGATATTCAGAACGTCCGGACTTATATTTGTTGTCGTAATCGTACCAGCCGGCCAGGGGTTTGATCTCCACCACAGGCAGGGCCTGCCCGTCCAGCACCGTCGCCGTGAGTTCGCGGCCGGGGATGTAGCGTTCCAAGAGCGCGCTTTCGCTGTATTTGAGAGCATGCTTCGCCGCTTCCCTCAGCTGGTCGATATGCTCCACTTTGCTGATGCCGACTGAAGAGCCGCCGTCATTGGGCTTCACGATCAGCGGCAGACCCAGCTTGTCCACCATGCCCTGTAGGTCCCGCGGGTCCTCATAATCGCTGAGTTGGTCCCCCCGCAGCAAAACCCAGTCCGCCACCGGAATCCCCTCTTCCTTGGCCAGCAGCTTGGCCACATATTTGTCCATGGTGAGCGCGCAGGCCTGAAAGCCAGATCCCGTATAGCGGTATCCCGCCAGGTCCAGGGCGGCCTGCAGCTGGCCGTTTTCGCCGGAACCTCCGTGCAGACCCAAAAAGATAAGTCCGGCATCCAGTTCCTTCAGTCTAAAGATCAATTGGTCCAGCCCGGAATAGTCGGCCGGATCGAGCTCCGCGACCTCATGGCCTTTTTCACGCAGTCCGTTGGCAATCGCGGCGCCGCTCACCAGCGAAACCTCCCGCTCCGGGGAATCGCCGCCTTTCAATACTGTTATTATTTTCATGCTTCCTCGATATTCAGTAAAATGATCAAAATGCCTCAGCCGAGGATCTTGAAAAAGATCTCCAGATCGAAACCCAGGGCGGCTTTGAATCTTGCCACCTCCGGATAGTTGGCGCCGCAGAAATCCAAACCGGCAAACCTGTCTTTGAGCAGTTCCACCAGCAGCAGACTGTGCAGGGCACTGGCGCCGCTCTTGAGGTCCCGCGGCCGGGTGCTGCGCATGATCGAATAGCCGCGGCTGTCGTTGGCGCCGCCCAGCACCAGATTGGTACTCACGATCCGGCCCTGCTCCAGCAGGTTGAACTGGGCGATCAGACCGTCCCTGTACAGCCGCTCCATCCAGAGTTGGAAAGCCGGAAAGGATACGCCCAGGTTCTTCTGTTTGCGGTCGTAAAGGTCCTTCAGCAGCGGGATAAATTCCTCAGGGCGGAATTCCTCCACCAGCCGGTAATCGTGCTCCCGGGCCGCGCGCAGCTTCTTGCGCTCGTCTTTAAGCACGCGCAGTTCCCTGGCGCAGTCGTAAGTGAAAGTGTAGTAGGGCACGGCTTTCAAGCCTTGCCAAGTGAAGCCGCGCACATCCAGGTTGTGCGGGGCGAGGTTGAACTGCATCCGCTTGTAGCGTGATTTCAAAAACACAGCCACTTCCGTGGAGACCTTAAGTTCGTCCAGCAGATTGCGGTTGGGCTCCCGGCCTGGCTCCCAGAAGTACCACAAACCCTGATAGTAGGCGCTCATGGGACAGATCAGCCGCCTCAGGCCGAGGCTCTTTTTTTCGTAGAGCGGCAGCACCGCCACCAACTGCTCGCCTTTGTGGCAAAGCAATTGCAGCGCTTCGAGCTGCTGCAGTTCCGCCACGGCCAGCATGAAGCGCGGATCGATCCAGATGGGGGGAGCTGTCAAAGCTTGATCGGAAGGAGCACGGAGGCTTAGTTCGTACATGTTGTCAGAGATACTTGTGTAGGATGTTGATCAGTTCCTCCAGCTGGAAAGGTTTCAGAATGTAATCGGAAACACCTTCCTCCATGGCCTCGGACACCGCTTTCAATCCCGAGTAGCCTGTCATGATCAGACAAAACATCTTCGGATCGATCTGCCGGAACTCACGCATCAGCTTGATGCCGCTGGCTTGCTTGGCCCTGTGGTTGATCAGCGCCAGGCCATACTTTTCCTTACCCAAAAATTCACCTGCCTCACCGCGGTTTCTGGCGATGTCCACCTCAAAGCCTCTGGAGCGTAAAAAGTCGCCTATGACTTCCCGCAGAAGCCGGTCATCGTCTACCAGCAGAATCCTTGCGTTCATTATACCGCCTTGTTTTGGGTTATGCTAAAAACACCGCTTCCGGCATCTGCCAGGAAGCCGGTGAAGCAACATTTTCGCCTTGAACGGCATCATCTGAAACCTTCGTAAAACCGTCAACAAAAATTATCCCGCTTCCCCTTTCTTTCCTCCCGGCTAAAATAGCATTTTTATATTGACTGATTTTGGACTATATTATTTGTGGAGTCACTAATATTTATGAGGTACCAATGAGAGGAAAAGTTAAGTGGTTTAACAAGAATAAAGGCTACGGCTTTATTATCACAGACGACAACAAAGAGTATTTTGTGCACTGGAAGTCCATTGTCACCAATTCCCCCCGGGAATTGAAGGTGCTCGAGCAGGACGAAATCGTCACGTTTGACCTGATGGAGACAGACAAAGGCACCCAAGCCATCAACATCATCAGGGTCTCCGGCTGACGTACAGTCCCGGCCATATCCTCTTCAGGGGTGGAAGCGCGAAGCTTTTACCCCTGATCTTTTAAGACCATGCCTTTTCTGCCCACAAACCTGCAGGAAGCCAGAGCACGCGGCTGGAACGAACTGGACGTCGTGATCGTCTCCGGCGATGCCTACGTGGACCACCCCAGTTTCGGGGCGGCCATCATCGGCCGACAGCTGGAAGCGGCCGGTTTCCGCGTGGCGATCATTCCCCAGCCGGATCCTGCCACGGAAGCGGATTTTACCGCTTTGGGCGAACCCCTCCTCTTTTTTGGCGTCACGGCCGGCAACATGGATTCCCTGGTCTGCAACTACACCGCCCAGCGCAAAAAACGCAACGAGGACGCCTACAGTCCCGGCGGCCAGGCCGGTTTGCGTCCGGACCGCGCCACCCTGATCTACGCGAATGTCCTGAAACGCCTTTACAAAAAGGTCCCGCTGGTGCTGGGAGGCATTGAGGCCTCACTGCGCCGCGTGGCGCATTACGATTTTTGGCAGGATAAGGTCCGCGCCAGCCTGCTGGCGGACACCAAAGCCTCCCTGCTGGTTTACGGAATGGGTGAAAACGCCGTTGTGACACTCGCCCGGGCTTTGCGGGACGGCAAGCTGATCAGCGAACTCAGGGAAATCCCGGGGACCGTGGCTTTCAGCCCGGAACCGCCTTCCACGGAGGACCTGGTGCTTCCGGACAACCTTGCCTGCGCGGACAAGCTAACTTTTCACCATATGACCCACCTCTTCGAAGAAAACCAGCAGACCAGAACTCTGTATCAGCTGAACGGCGGACGCTGGCTGCGGCACAATCCACCCGCCGCGGGCCTGGCGCAGAAGGATCTCGACGCGCTTTACGCCCTGCCATTCGAATACGCGCCCCATCCGCGTTACGGCCTGCAGAAGATCCCGGCTTTTGAACAGATCAGGGATTCGCTCACTTCCCACCGCGGCTGCTACGGCGGCTGCAATTTCTGCGCCATTGCCTCCCACCAAGGCCGCGCGATCCAGTCACGATCGGCGGAAGCGATCGTCAGAGAAGCCAAAACTCTCTCCGCGCGCCGCAAAAAAGCCATCACTATCACCGACGTGGGCGGCCCTACGGCCAACATGTACGCCTCCAGCTGCGAACTGGGTTGGCCCGACAGCTGCAAACGGCCTTCCTGCCTCTATCCCAAGATCTGTCCCCGGCTCAAACCCGCGCATCAGGAACAGCTGCGGCTACTGGATAAATTGGAACAACTCCCGCAGATCAATCACGTTTTCATCGCCTCCGGGATCAGGCACGATCTGGCTCTACGCAGTCCCGCCTACATCTCCGCCCTGGCCACCAAATTCACCGGCGGCCGGCTGAAACTCGCCCCGGAGCACAGCGTGCCGGCCGTTCTGCGTTTGATGGGCAAGCCGGATACCAGCAGCTTCGAGGAATTTTCCCGGGAATTTTTCAAGGTCTGCAAACAGACCGGCCTCAAACGCCAGATCATTCCCTACATCATCATCGGCCACCCAGGCACCACCATCGAGGACGCGCTCGAGCTGCGCCAATGGCTGGTGCGGAACCGGCTCCAGGTGGAACAGGTACAGGAATTCACCCCCACTCCGATGACGATCAGCACCTGCATGTACTACACAGGACTGGACTATTACACCGGCAAACCCATCCACGTGCCCAAACCTTCAGAGATCAGGCGCCAAAAAGAACTCGCCCTCTGGCATCTGAACTGATCTCACCTACCCTCACTTCTATTAACCTGATTCACCGCGTCATTCTAAACCCTTACTGCCGATTCACTTCAACGTTTATTATTCTCGCTTCCGGTGGTTCCGCCCAAAGCCCTCTCGCTTGCGCCTCTCATTCGCCTCCCGTTAACATCCCGTTGTTTTGACGGGTTGTTAATGGGAGGCGAATTAGATGTGGACGGGATAAGGCTTAGGGCGGATAAATCACGCTAAAAAACAAAACCCGGGCTTGCACCCGGGTCTGATAGTGATGGTCGGGATGACAGGATTTGAACCTGCGACCACTTGAACCCCATTCAAGTACGCTAGCCGGACTGCGCTACATCCCGGACCTTGGAACCTAGAAAAAACAGCCGCTGTTTTTGACAAGCAAAATTTGTATTTGACATCCCCGCCCCTTTGGAAAGGATGGTCTGCGTATCCGGCGCAAGTGAGCAATGAAGCCACTCGCGCCAAGTTTCAGAAAGGGAAAAGAAGTATCGCATGAGTTTGATCCGCGCGCGTGATCTGTCGCTGGAGTTCGGCGGCAACTATATCCTGAACCAGGTGAACTGCAGTTTGGAGCAGAACAGCCGGGTTGGCCTGATCGGAACGAACGGTTCCGGCAAGACCACCCTCATCCGGCTGTTTTTGGGGTTACTGCAGCCTGTTTCCGGAGAGGTTTTGCGCGCCCGGAACTGCCGTGTCGCCTGGCTGCCGCAGGACCTCAAACTCGATCCCGCCACGACTCTGCTGGAGCACGTGCGCGCCTCGCGGGCAGACCTTATCGCCCTCTCGGAAGAGATCGACCGCCTCTCACGGAACCTTGCCGCCACTCACGCTCCGGACACCGAAGCCCGGCTGAACCTCTGCGTGGAACGCTACACCAGCTTGGGCGGCTACGAATTTGATAACGAACTCAAATATGTGCTCACCTCACTGAGCCTGCCCCCGGAAACCTGGAACAAGCGCTGCGGAGATTTCAGCGGCGGTGAGCAAACCCGCATCTGTCTGGCCGCCATCCTTCTGCTGGAGCACGATCTGCTCATCCTGGACGAACCCACCAACCACCTCGACCTGGAGATGATCGCCTGGTTGGAAAGATATCTGCTGAAACAGGCCAAGCCCTTTCTGGTCGTATCCCACGACCGTCAGTTCCTGGACAACACCGTGAGCAGCGTTTGGTGTCTGCGCGAAGGCCAGATCAGCGTTACCAAGGGAAATTACAGTTCTTTCAAAGCCGCCGACGAGATCGCCACCCTCAGCCAGTCCCGCCAGTTTGAACGCCAGCAGAAGCTGATCTCTGAAACCCAGGCCTACATTCAGAAATTCATTGCCGGAACCCGCACCAGTTCAGCCCGCTCGCGTCAAAAGATGCTGGAGCGGATGGAGATCGTGAAAAAGCCGGGCCAGGCGAAACAACTGCGCCTGCCCGTGGCGGCCGGAAAACGCAGCGGCAACGACGTCTATACACTCACCGACCTCAGTTTCGGCATCCCGCCGGAGCTGGAGCTCGCCCGCGAGGTTGACCTCAAAGCCCATTACCAGGACCGTATCTGCGTTTTGGGGCCCAACGGCTGCGGCAAAACCACGCTTTTGAACATCCTGCTCGGCGAACACGAGATCATGGGCGGCAGCCTCAAAACCGGCGCCAGCCTTGATATCGGCTATTACGACCAGCATCAGCAGCTGCTGGACGACAGCCTCAGCGTGATGGAAACCATCTGGCAGCTTGTGCCGCAAGCGCCGCAGGGCTACGTTTTGAGCTGGCTGGCGCGCTTCGGCTTCCGCGGCGACGACGTGGAAAAAAAGGTCCGTGTACTCAGCGGCGGAGAGCGTTCCCGGCTCTACCTCTGCCAGATGATCCATGAGAATCCGAACCTGATGATCCTCGACGAACCCACCAATCATCTGGACATCGACATGACCGACGCCCTGCTGGAGGCTCTGAAAGCCTACTCCGGCACCATTATCTTCGTTTCTCACGACCGTTGGTTCCTCAGCGAACTGGCCACCAAATACTGGGTCTTCCGTAAAAAAGCCTCCCCCGCCGGGATCTTCACCACCGTTGAAGACCCCGAATGCGACTGGCAGAGAGCGATCGAGCTGGCTTTCGAGGAGCCGGAACCGGCCAAAGCCCCTCCCCCGCCCCGCGAGCGCAGAAGGAAGATCAATCCCTGGTATCTGGAGCAGATCCATCTGAACATCGAGCAAAGCGGCCAACGCCTGACCGAGCTGCAAAAAGAACTCAATTCCGTACACACGGTGCTTTCGCGCTCGGAAACCTATTCCGAACCGGGCCGCCTCGGCATCCTGCAGAACCGGATGGCGGAGCTCGAAAGCGAGATCGAAGCCACTCAAAGCCAGATCGCCGAGTGGGAAGAGCAGTATTTGAGGCAAAGCTATGAAGAGTAAGCGGATCGGCTTCACCACATCTTTCCCCGTGGAAGTGGTTTTCGCGGCCGGACATACCCCTGTGGACCTGAACAACATTTTCGTGGAGGGCGATTCCGCCACGCACGTTCGCAAGGCTGAACTGAAAGGCTTCCCGCGCACCATCTGCGCTTGGATCAAGGGCAATTTCGACGCCGCCCTGTCCGCCGAACTGGATGAAGTGATCGGCATCGTGCAGGGTGACTGTTCCAACGGCGCTTCGCTCAGCGCGATGCTGGCCGAAGCGGGACTGCCGGTCTGGCATTTTTCCTTTCCGCAGGAGCGTACCCGCGAGGCCCTGGATGCCGAGATCCGCAAGCTGGAAGCGCATTATGAGGTCAGCCGCGACGAGGTTATGAAGGTAAAACGGCGCCTGGACGCCATCCGGGCCAAGCTGAAAACTCTGGATGACTGGACCTGGCGGGAGCGTCTGGTGACTGGCAAAGAAAACCACATCTGGCTGGTAAATTCCTCCGACTTCAGAGGCGATCCGGACCGCTTTGAGGAAGAGCTCGACCTCTTCCTGCGCGAGGCCACCAACCGCGATCCCCTGCCCGCGGGACTGCGCTGCGCCTATCTCGGCGTGCCTCCCATCTACCGCGATATCTACGCCAGGATCGCGGATCAGGGCGCAGACGTGCTTTTCAACGAGGTTCAGCGCCAGTTCGCGATGCCTTCGCTGCTGCCGGACATCATCGACCAATACCTCGTTTACACTTATCCCTACAGCGTTTTCGAGCGTTTGGAGGACATCCTGCCCCAACTCAGCCAACGCCGCATCGACGTCGTGATCAGCTATACGCAGTCTTTTTGCCATCTTCAGATAGACAATATTCTGTTAAAAAAGCGCATCGACCTGCCCTTCCTCACCCTCGAAGGCGATCAGCCGGAAGCGCTGGATAACAGAACCATGCTGCGTTTGGAGAGTTTTTTCGAGGTGCACGGATGAAGCGGGTGCTGCTGGCCATGAGCGGCGGCATCGATTCCGCCGTGAGCGCCGTTCTGCTGCAGGACCAGGGCTGCGAGGTCACAGGCGTCACGATGCGCCTGCGTGCCGCGGAGGGAGACGCTTACGGCGTTCACAGCGGCTGTTTCGGTCCGCAGGAAAAAGAGCATCAGGCGGCGTTGGACAGGACTTGCGAAGTTTTGGGCATCGAGATCTTTAGGGTGGACCTGAGCCAGGCGTTCGAAAGCGAGGTCCTGAACTATTATCGTTCCACCTATCTGCAAGGCCGTACCCCCAATCCCTGTGTAGTGTGCAACCAACATCTGAAATTTGGCCTCCTGCCCCAAGGCATGAGAAACCGGGGCACGGAATTTGACTGGTACGCAACAGGGCATTACGCCAGAACGCAGTTCCGCGCGGAGTCAGGACGCTGGCAACTGCTCAAGGGCAGCGATCCCCTAAAGGACCAGTCCTATTTTCTCTGTCTGCTGTCACAGGCACAGCTTGCCAATACGCTTTTCCCCCTGGGCGAACTAACCAAAACCGAAGTGCGGGAAATTGCCCGCAAACGCGGCCTGGATTTTTTGCTCAGCAAAGCCGAAAGCCAGGATTTCCTCAGCGAGGAGGATCATCCCCTCTTGTTTGCCAAAGCACAGATCCAGCCAGGCGACATGGTCGATCCCCTCGGTAAGGTGGTGGGCAGGCACCGCGGCCTGATCCACTACACGATCGGCCAGCGCCGGCATCTGGGTCTCAGTGGCCGACCCGAGCCCTGGTATGTGATCGGTCTCGATCCCAAGCGCAACCGCCTGAGCGTGGGCCCCCAAAACTATCTGTATAAAGACCGCCTCACCGCGATCGATGTCAACTGGGTTTCAATAGCTCCCCTGAGCGGCGAAACCCGTGCTGAAACGAAGATACGCCTCGCTCACGTCCCCGCGCCCTGCACTCTTGTACCACTGGATGGCGGCGCGGTCGAGGTGCTGTTTGACCAGCCGCAGCCATCCGTCACGCCCGGCCAGTATGCTGTGTTTTATAAGGGCGAAACCATCCTGGGAGGAGGCACCATCCTGTGATGTATTACGCCATAAAAGTTCTGATCTCCGCCGCCCTTATCGTCCTGATCAGCGAGATCTCCAAACGCAGCACCCTGCTCGGCGCGGTGCTTGCCTCCATCCCCCTGATGTCGTTCATCGCCATTATCTGGATGTATCATGAAACCAAGGATACAGCGAGGATCGCGGCTCTGTCGACGGAGATATTCTGGCTGGTGCTGCCTTCGCTGCTCTTTTTCGTCCTCTTCCCCATTCTGCTCAAGCGCGCGATGAACTTTTACCTCGCCTTCGCCTTTTCCACCCTGGTGATGGTGGCGGGCTATTTCCTGATGAGTTGGCTGCTAAAGCTGAAATGAAGCTCAAGGCAGAGCGGATAGCCCGGTTCCTGGCTTTGAAACCGGGAATCGTTGCCTCCCTGACCATGGCTGTTTTGGTGGGTATGGGCGAACGCATGGCTGAGCGTTTCCTGCCGATCTACATTATCGCCTTGGGTGGAACTCCGATCATCATCGGGCTGCTAAACGGCTTGGATAATCTGCTCTCCGCCCTCTACAGTTTTCCCGGTGGCTATCTGGCCGATAAATTGGGCTACAAGCGTGCTCTGCTGATCTTTAACCTGGTGGCCATCTTTGGCTACAGCATTGTGATCCTCATCCCCTCAAGCTGGGCGGTGATCGTCGGGGCGATCTTTTTTCTTTCCTGGACCGCCATCTCGCTGCCCGCGACCATGAGCCTGGTCGCGGACGTTTTGCCCCAAAACAAACATGGTATGGGCGTTACCATGCATTCGTTGATCCGCCGCGTGCCGATGGCGCTGGGACCGCTGCTCGGAGGTTCGCTCATCACCGTCTTCGGAACCTTGCGGGGGGTGCGCTATGCCTTCATCGCGGCGATCTGTTTCGCTCTGATCGCTCTGATCGTCCAGCAACTTGTGATCCGCGAACCCGCGAAGCGAGAACAGCGAGCCCAGAAACTCAGGATCATAATCCCCAAACAGTTGCGCCATCTGCTGGTCTCCGATATCCTGATCCGGTTCTGCGAGCAGATACCCTATGCTTTTGTGGTCGTCTGGGTTATTCAAAACAAAGGCCTCAGCGCCGCTCAATTCGGCATTCTCACAGTGATAGAGATGGTCACAGCGATGCTGATCTACATACCAGTGGCCTGGCTGGCCGACCGCGGCTCACGCAAGCCCTACATCGCCATCACTTTTGCCAATTTCACCCTGTTTCCATTGGTTCTTTCGCTGAGCGGAACCTACACCACTTTGATCTTCGCTTTCATCCTGAGAGGTTTGAAGGAATTTGGCGAACCCACCCGCAAGGCGCTGATCCTCGATCTGGCACCGGAGGGAGCAAAGGCCTCCACTTTCGGAACCTACTACCTCATCCGCGATGTGATCGTTTCCCTGGCAGCGTTTGGCGGTGCCTTCCTCTGGCTAAAAAATCCCCTGCTGAACTTTTATGTAGCTTTCGTCTTCGGAGTGGTCGGAACACTCTATTTCATCGTTCGGGTCAAAACCGAGCCTGTGCTCCCAGACGCGTCCTCCTGATGTAAGGAGTGTGAATTCATTGAACTGTGGCTGAACACAGCGGGTGCGAATTCCGGAATAACTTGCGCGAAACTCAGCAAGGAATACTGACCCAGGCAGGGTCGAAGCTTACCCCTGCCGCCGGAATATTCTGATTGACACAAAAAGCACGGGAGAAACAATGGGCGTATGATTAGCGTAAAGTGGGATAAGAATCGCTGTCCGGGGAACATTGAACTGCCCTCGGGCTGGGTTTTCTACAACTTCCGGCAGGGCGAGCGGCCTCTGTGGTGCGGCATCACACCCAATCTGGCGCAGCGTTTGAAGGTGATCCGCCAGAAGGCGGAGTCTGATCCCCGCTATGGCGAGATCGCCGCTTTGGCAGAGTCCCTGCAGATCGAGAGCCATCCCCAGGCCATTGACGCCCTCATCCGCCATAAAGTCTTTCTCCTTCAGAATCAGCCGGAATTCCAACAGAAGATGCGCCCCAGCCGCGATTACGTCTATCTGGCCCTCGACGGCCACCGCTTCCCCTTTGCCTGCCTCAAAGAAGACACCAACGACGACTGGACCTATCTGGGACCCTGGCGCGGACGCTTTTTCCTCACCGACGTGATGGACACTTTCGCGCGCATCCTGAAGATCCCCAACTGCGAAACGGACAGCCATCCCTGCGCCAAGCTCGACAGCCGCGTCTGCCAGGGTTGGTGCCTGGCCTTCGCGGAGAATTTGGACGAGGCGGACAAACCTGACCTGGACAAGCTCGATGTTCTGCTGCGCGAAACTTATCTGCATCCGCAGAACGGCATTCTGGAGATGGTCACCAAAGAACGCGACCGCTATTTCGACGACCTCGAATTTGCCAAGGCGGACCTGCTGGACGAGGAGATCGACAAACTCAGCCACTACCGCGACTGGCTCGAATTCCTCTATGTGACGAAGTCTCTGAGCTTCAGCGAGGATGAATTCGGCGTGGAAAACGGACTACTGAGGTGGTGCGTTTTTGAAGGAGTGAGATACGAATTCGCCCACGAACCCATCTCCTACCGGGCAAACGAACTACTTGCGATCAATCTAAACGATACCGACGAAGCGCGTTTGCTATACGAACATCATGTTAAACATCATAAAGGATAGGCCATGTACCAACAACTGGATAATTTGGATATAGTGATCAGCAGTCATCAAGGCAAAGTGCGTAACATCCACGACCTCGGCGACAAGCTGCTGATCGTTACCAGCGACCGCATTTCAGCCTTCGACGTGGTCTTTCCCGATCCGCTGCCGGGCAAAGGCGTGATCCTCAACCAGATAGCCGCGCATATCTTCAAAGCCACATCCCACATAGTTCCCAACCACTTTATCACCGACCGGGTGGAAGAGTATCCACCGGAATTCGCGCCATTTCACAGTTATTTGTCCGGACGCAGCATGCTGGTGCGGAAACTGCGCGTGATCCCCATCGAATGCATCGTGCGCGGCTACATCAGCGGCTCGGCCTGGAGCGAGTATCAGCAGACCCGCAGCATCGGCGGCAGTCACATTGCTGAAGATCTGCGGGAGAGCCAGAAGTTCTCAGTACCGCTCTTCACCCCATCCACCAAAGCTTCCACAGGCCACGACGTGAATATCAGCTTCGAGCAGATGCGACAGCGCATGGACCCCGACATCGCCGAGTTCATCCGGGCCAAATCCCTCGAGCTATACGAATGGGCTCACGCGAAGCTGCTGGACAAAGGCATCGTGCTGGCCGACACCAAGTTTGAGTTCGGCGCTTCCGGCAACGACATCTTCCTCGCCGATGAGGCCCTGACCCCTGATTCCTCGCGCTTCTGGGACCTGGCGCTGTACGCAGTTGGCAAAAGCCCCGCCAGCTTCGACAAGCAGATTGTGCGCGACCATCTCCTCAGCACCGGCTGGAACAAACAACCCCCCGCCCCCCATCTGCCTGAAGAGATCGTGCAGAAGGCGCTCGCCAAATACCGGCAGATCCGCGACCTGATCATTGGAGAAAAGTGATGCCCAGAATTATTTGCATTGTTGACGACGAAGAAGGCCTGATCGTTGATCTGAAGCTGGAGCTGGAGGCGTTGCGCCCCGCTTGGAAAGTGGTGGGATTTAACAACGGTATGGACGCCCTCAGAGAGATAATCGGCGGCGGCATAGACCTTGTGATCACCGACATCGCCATGCCGGACATGGATGGCTACGAGCTGTTTTGGCGGATCAAAGACCACGATCCGGACCTGCCTGTGATCATGATGACCGGATTCGGCTACGACCCCAACCACGTGCTGGTCCGGGCAAAAACCGACGGCCTACAGGACATTCTCTTCAAACCCTTCGACATCGCCAAGCTGATCGCTCTGATCGAC
This sequence comes from uncultured Candidatus Cloacimonadota bacterium, assembly GCA_964631015.1. Lineage (GTDB taxonomy): Bacteria > Cloacimonadota > Cloacimonadia > Cloacimonadales > Cloacimonadaceae > Syntrophosphaera. The sequence goes on from CAZVXH010000027.1 coordinate 15,603, forward strand.
ATAAAACTTGATCCGGAAGGGTGATTGACCGACTTCGCCAGTAAGCATCTCAAACGCCGCTCGCCGCTCAGCGACCTGCTCAGCCCCCTCGGCGCTCTCAACTCCATCATCCAGACCCAACGCCGTCAGCGGCTTTCCGCCAAAGCCTGGCGTCTCCCCTGCCGCGTGATCAGCGTTGGGAACATAGTTAGCGGCGGCAGCGGTAAAACCCCTTTCTGCATCCACCTCGCGGGCCTTCTTTGCTCTGCCGGGTACCGTGTGGGTGTTTCCCACAGAGGCTACAAAAGCCGTCTGGAAAATACTCCCACGCTCATTTCCGCCAGAGATAAAATTCTTTATGGAGCAAGCGAAGCGGGGGACGAAGCGCATCTGATCGCCAGCCGTTTGCCCGGCATCCCCGTGGTGGTGGGAAAACAGCGCGTCGCGGCGGTGTCGCTGCTGCTGGCGATGTATCCGGACCTCGATGTGGTGCTGCTGGACGACGCCTTTCAGCATCTCAGCATCGCCCGCGACCTCGATATAGTCTGCTTCGATGCCGACACCGGCTGCGGCAACGGACGCCTGCTTCCCGCGGGCTATCTGCGCGAACCGCTGGCCGCCCTAAGCGCGGCCTCACTGCTTGTGGTAACTCACAAGCACGCTCCAAGCGGGCAGGAAGCCGAAAATGGCTGTTGGGCGGGGTTTCACCTGCCTGTGATCCACTGCGAGCTGCAAGCGCGGGACGGGGTGACAGCGGAAGCAGAATCTGTCGGGATCGAATCCTTGCAAGGAAGAAGACTGATGCTGATCAGCGGCATAGCCGAGCCAGACTCATTTGAAGAAACGGTACGAGGCTTGGGCCTAAACTGGTTGCATCACTTCCGCCATGCCGACCACTACTCCTTCGCGGACCAGGTTGAGATCCAGCGGATGGTGGCTCTGGCCGGAAAATATGGGGTGAACACGCTGCTCTGCACGGAAAAGGATCTGGCCAAACTGGCGCGGCATCGTGAATTGAGGGATAAATTGCTGGCTTTGAGGATGGACCTTACTTGCGAGGACGATGATGCCCTGATGGTACTGCTGCGGCGGAACCTCTGTCTGTAAGAGAATATTAAGCCGTTGTACCCAGCCGGTTGGCGAACGCCTGCCATTGCGCCGCGATCACGATGCCGGCAGTTTCCGCCCGGGTGATCAGATCGCCCAGGGTGATCTCTGTCAAACCCACCATCAGCCTGAATTCCGCGTCGCTCCATCCGCCTTCCGCGCCGATCAGGAAACAGGGCCTGCCCGCCTCTTCCCCACTCAGATGATGCAGCCAGCGGTCCGGCTCGCGTTCGGAACAGAGGATTGGAGTGTAGCCGGAGGCGCGGATGGCAGTCAACGTGGCGTCGAGCTTGCGCGGCGGCTGTATCTCCGGCAGCCAGGGGTTGTCGCACTGCTTGATGGCAGCCAGGCTGATCCTGGCAAAACGCGCGACCGTGTTATCCGCGGCCTGGCGGACCGAATGCTCCGTGATCAGGGGGAAAAAAGCCGAGACACCGAGTTCCGTGCATTTCTCCACCAACAGCTCGTCGTGGCGGTTTTTGAGCAGGGCGAAGGCGATCGCGAACGGATGCCGCTGTTCGGAGCCGCGAACTATTTCCGTGATCCTCAGCAGGGCTGTACGCGGTTCCAGCTTCTCCACCACTGCCCTGGCGAGGGTCCCCTGGCCTGAATTCAGCAGCAAGGCCTCGTTCAGACGGCGTTTGGCCACCCGCGCCAGATGATGGAACTCCTCACCCTCGAGCCGGACCATAGCGTCCGCGCCCAATTTTTCCAAGCCGGGAAAGTATACGGAAGGCATCTCGTTACCCGCCTCAGGTGAAGAATTCTTTCAGCTTTTCCTTGAAACTCTTGCCGGGCTTGAGCTCGCGTTTCTTGTTGAGCTCCGCCAAGCGTTTATAGAGCTCGCTTTCCTCGCGGGACAGCCGGTTGGGGGTGAAGACATTCATGCGCACGATGAGATCGCCGCGGGAATAGCTGTTCAGACCCTGAATGCCTTCTCCTTTAAGGCGAAACTCCCTGCCGCTCTGCGTGCCGGCGGGGATCTTCATCTTGGCTTTGCCGGTGATGGTGGGCACAATGATCTCGTCGCCCAACACGGCTTGCGTGAAGTGAATGGGGAAATCGAGGATCACGTTGTTGCCGTGGCGTTCGAAGAGGTCATCCTGCTTTTCGTTAACCTGCACCAGCAGATCACCGTGGGGACCGTTGCGCGGACCGATGTGCCCCTGACCCCGCACCCGCAGGATTTGTCCTTCCTCCATGCCGCCGGGGATCTTGACCTTGATCTCTTTGGTCTTGGCCATGCGCCCCTCGCCGTAGCATTTGCTGCACTTGTTGCGGATGATCTTGCCCTCACCGCGGCAGGAAGGGCATTCGGAGACAGTCTGCATCTGCCCGAACAGCGATTGGCGCACGGTGCGCACCTGGCCTGTGCCGCGGCATTGGCTGCAGGTTTCGGTGTTGCCGTCGGCGCTGCCGCTGCCGTGGCAGACGTCGCAAGCTTCCTTGGCGTTGATCTTGACGGTTTTTTCGGTGCCGAGGGCGATCTCTTTAAGGCTGAGTGAGAGCTCGATGCGCAGGTCGCTGCCCCGGTTGGAGCGTTGCTGGCCTCCGCCTCGTCCGCCAAATCCCCCGCCGAAGAGGGTTTCGAAGATGGAGCCAAAGCCACCGCCGCCAAAGAGGTCGCTGATGTCTTCAAAATGGCTGAAATTATCCCAGTTGAAACCGCCGTTGCCGAATTGCTGATCGATGCCCGCGTGACCATACTGATCGTAGATCTGGCGCTTGTCTTTGTCGGATAGCACCTCGTAGGCCTCGGAGGCTTCCTTGAATTTCTCCTCCGCCGCTTTGTTGTCCGGATTTTTGTCTGGATGGAACTGCATCGCCAGCTTGCGATAGGCTTTTTTGATCTCGGCTTCGTCCGCTGTCTTGGGCACGCCCAAAACTTCGTAATAATCTCGTTTCGCCACTTCTACTCCTCTGCTTGCGAAAAAGGTTTGGCCCCGGCGGAGAGGCTTCCCCGCCGGAACCAATGCCGCTTATTTATCGTCGACAACCTCAAAATCGGCGTCGATGGGACCTTCTGATTGCTTGGGTTCGTCTGTTTGCGCTTCACCCTGGAAGCCCTGCTGATCGAAACCGGCGGGGTTGGGGCCTTCCGCCCCTTGCTGCTGCTGTGCCTGCGCATAAAGGATCTCGCCCAAGCGCTGCGCTTTGGAGGCCAGATTCTGTTTGATGGCTTCAAGTTCGGATGCCTCCGTGGCTTTCTCCATCTGCTCTTTGGCATTCTTAAGCTCTGCCTCGAGTTCGGTCTTTTCGCTTTCGCTCAGCTTGTCGCCGTAGTCGCGCAGGTTTTTCTCCGTGCCGAAGATGAGGCCGTCGAGCTCATTGCGCGCGGAGATGAATTCCTGCCGCTTCTTATCTTCCTCGGCGTGCATTTCCGCTTCCTTGATCATGCGGTCGATGTCATCCTTGCTCATGTCGCCGGCGCGGTCGATGTGGATGGACTGTTCTTTGCCGGTGCCCATGTCCTTGGCGGAAACGTGCAGGATGCCGTTGGCGTCAATGTCGAAGGTCACTTCGATTTGCGGCACGCCGCGGGGGGCGGAGGGAATGCCAACGAGGTCGAAACGCCCGAGGGATTTGTTGTCGCCCGCCATGGGACGCTCACCCTGCAGCACGTGGATGGTTACGGCGGTCTGGTTGTCCGCGGCGGTGGAGAACACCTGGCTTTTCTTCGTGGGAATGGTGGTGTTGCGCTGGATGAGCGGCGTCATCACGCTGCCCAGGGTCTCTATGCCCAGGGTTAGCGGCGTGACATCGAGCAGCAGCACATCGCTCACCTTTTCGTCGCCGGAAAGGATGGCGCCCTGGATGGCAGCGCCGATGGCCACCACCTCGTCGGGATTGAGGCTGCGGTTCGGCTTTTTGCCAAAGAATTTCTCAACGGCTTCCTGCACTGCCGGAATGCGGGTGCTTCCACCCACGAGCAGCACTTCCTGAATGTCGGAGGCGCCCACTTTCGCGTCGGCCAATGCCTGTTTGCAGGGACCAAGCGTGCGCTGCACAAGGTCTTCCGTGAGACGGTTGAATTCCGCCAGGCTGAGGTCGATGTTCAGATGTTTGGGGCCGGTGGCGTCGGCGGTGATGAAGGGCAGGTTGATGTTCGTGGTCTGCGTGCCGGAGAGCTCGATCTTGGCCTTTTCGGCGGCTTCGCGCAGGCGCTGCATGGCCATGGGGTCCTTGGAGAGGTCAATACCTTCCAGTTTCTTGAATTGGTCTAGCATCCAGTCGATCACGCGTTTGTCAAAATCGTCGCCGCCGAGGTGGGTGTCGCCGTTCGTGGAGAGCACTTCCACCACCCCCTGCGAGATATCGAGTATGGAGATGTCGAAGGTGCCGCCACCGAGGTCGTAGACGGCCACTTTCTGCTCTTTCTTGTTTTCCATGCCGTAGGCCAGAGCCGCTGCCGTGGGCTCGTTGATGATGCGCTTCACTTCCAGGCCGGCGACCCTGCCGGCGTCTTTGGTGGCCTGGCGCTGGTCATCGTTGAAGTAGGCTGGAACGGTGATCACGGCTTCGGTGACCGTTTGCCCCAGGTAGGCTTCCGCGGTCTCTTTCATCTTTGTGAGCACCATCGCGGAGATCTCCTGCGGGGTGTAGTCCTTGTTGTCGGTGTCAATGTGCACCGCCGCCTGGCCTTTGAGGCCGGACTTCACTTTGAACGGCACCTGCTGGATCTCGGAGCCGACTTCGCTGTAGGCGCGCCCCATGAAGCGTTTGATGGAAAACACCGTGTTGGTGGGGTTGGTGACGGCCTGACGCTTGGCCAACTGGCCCACCAGACGCTGTCCGTCCTTGGTGAATCCGATTACGGAAGGCGTTGTGCGGCCGCCCTCGGCGTTGGTGATGACGACGGGTTTTCCACCCTCAACCACTGCGACGCAGGAGTTGGTGGTACCCAGATCTATTCCGATTATTTTTCCCATTTCTTATTCCTCCATGGTACTTTTATTTTACTTCAATGTTTATTACATCGGCACCTTTGCCGCCGGAAGGCATTTCTTCCGTGGGCGGCTCGGTTTCCGTCTGTTTGTTTTCATGTTTGCCTGAAGAGACGGCCACGCGCACAGGACGCAGCACCTTGTCGTGCATGGTGTAGCCGTTTTGGATGACGGCAGCCACGAGGTTGGCCTCGTATTCGCTGGGAATATGGGCCAAGGCCTCATGCAGCGAGGGATCGAACTCTTCGCCGAGGGCTTCGATCTTGCAGACTCCCTCTTTGCCGAGGATGCTGCGCAACTGCTGTTCGATCTGCGTTACGCCCTTCACGAAGGCGTTGTCATGGTCGGCTGCCTCCTCCTGGCTGAGGGCGCGCTCGAAGTTGTCCATTACGTCGCAGATCTCCAAAGCCAGCTTTTGCGTGGCCAGCTTGATCCAATCGCTCTTTTCGGCGATGCTGCGGCGGCGGTAGTTCTCAAATTCCGCCATGCTGCGCAGGTATTTATCCTTCAGTTCCTGATTCTCGCGTTCCAGTTCGGCCACTCTCTGCATCGGGTCCGGCTCCTTTTGCTCTTCCTGCGGTCCAGTTTCGGTTTCAGCAGCCGCGGCCACTTTTTCGGAGGCGGCCTCCGCCGTACTTTCTTCCTGATATGCTCTCATTTCCAATTCCATGCCTTGTTTATCCTTTTTCTTTTTCACATCTCCTCCTATTTGGCCACCATCATGCCTTTGCGGGTGGTTTCGGTGATCGTCTGCGTGATGTCGCGGATCAGCGGGATCAGCTTGCGGTAATGCGTTCGCAAAGGCGCCACCACACCGAGGTAGCCGGGAATGCCGAACACCTCGTAACGGCCGTAGATGAGGCAAAACTCCGCCCATTCCGGAACGTTGAAATCCTCGCCCATCAACACGTTGACGGCTTGGCCGCTTTGCTTGCTGCGCATCAGGTTGATCACCAGGTCCTGCCGCTGGATGAAGTTCATGAAACTGAGTATGTTGCGCTTGCAATCAAACTCCGGCTGCTCCAAAAACTTGATGCTGCCGTCGTAGTTGATGTAGAAATCGCTGATGTCCACGAAAGCCTTGTGCAGCTCGCGCAGGAAGGTGCTCACCAGCGGATTGTCGCGGTACATGTTTTCCCGCATTTCAACCAGAACGCGGTTGGCGATGTCGTAGATGCGGAGCCCGGCCAGCTCATCGTTCAGATAGCGCACCAGTTTTTTCAGCTGCGCCTCGTTGAAATCGTGCTCGAGTTTCATCACCACGGTCTTGTCCAGGCCGGAATCGAGGCTCATCACGAAGATGTGCTTGCCGTTGCCGATGGCAAAGATCTCCAGCTTTTCCAGATAACCGCCGGAAACCTCTGGCTCGGCCACAAAGCTGAGCTGGTCGGTCTCCTGCGCCAGCAGCAGCATTATGTAATGCAGCGCCAGCGGCGTATCCTTGTAATGCTTGATCAGCAGCTCCCGCAGCACCTCCATGTCCTTGAAGCGGACGTTCGCGTGCTCCGCTTCAATGAGGCGAAGGTAGTTGCGATAGCCCAGGATGGTGGGCACCCGTCCCGCGGAAGTGTGCGGCTGGCGGATCAGATCGGCTTGTTCCAGCTTCATCAGATCCAGGCGCAGCGTGGCCGAACTCACGCCCGTGAGGTACTTCTCGTTCAACGCGCGCGAAGACACCGGCTCGTTGCTGCTGATGAACTCATCCACCAGCGCGGCCAGGGTGGTATTCAGTCTGAGCTGATTCTTCTTCATGATTCGGCTTTCGCTCCCTTGGATATTTTAGCACTCGCTCGTTGGAACTGCTAATCTAAGGACAAAGTAATCGATAACGGAAAATTGTCAATCGAAAAGTGAGACTGCTAATTAATGGCGCTTCCTGCACCTGATGCCAGACACCTGCAGTATTACGGAATAATGTCCAGGTGATGAGGATTTGAAGTTTTGTGTGAAGGTTTATACAGGTCAGCGCAGCCTCTATCTGTGGCTACCGGATCCGGGACCAGCGGCACCAGCGGGACGGAGCACAACACGATCAGGAACTGCCACATCCGGATGCAACCTCTCAATCCTGACCGCAAGAGCGCTTTTCAGTATGGTTGCATCGTGTCCAGCCTTAACGGCAAAGCCAAATACTGCCCATACTACGTGGATTTAAACAGCACCAGCCTTGGGGCCGGAAGCGGAAGCAGCATCTTGGAAGCCCGCTGGGCGGTATTTAGGCATGGCCTGCGGACCATTATTCTCAATTTCTTATCTGGTAGAAACTGAGGCTATTTTATCAGTGTCACCTTGCGGGAATGGTGTTTTCCTCCCGCATCCAAACGCAGGATGTAAACACCGGAAACCGCTTCACCGCCATCGGAAGCCCGTCCATTCCAAACGATGCTGTGTTTTCCCGCCGGCATATAGCAGTCCAGGATCGTGGCGATCTGTCTGCCTCGCAGGTCATATGCGCTGATGGTGGCTTTTCCTGCTTCGGGGAGGCTGAATGATATGCGCGTGCTGGGATTGAAAGGATTGGGGCTGCAGCTTTCCAGACATGGCACAGCCGGGGCTTGAGGATCCGGGTCCAGATTGGGGGTTTCCGTTATCATCACGCCCTGCATGAACACCGTTGCGGCATTATTGTAGCCGGAATCCCGTCCTCCCGCCAAAGCAATCCAGGCGCGGTCTCTCAACAGGGATACTGAGGGAGGGAAAAACCCTCCGGTGAAGACCACAGAATCCACCGGCAGGACCTGCTGCCACTGCGGAGTGATGAAGATGTGCCTTAAGGCGGGTGAATTGTTCAAATATCCATTTACCAGCAACAGCAAGTTGCCATTGGAGAGGTATTTGGTATCCAACACACTCCAACCGTCGTTTTGGAACGTCACCACGGGGATGGCGTGGGTGGCAGCCAGATTGCCGGATGTGTCATATTCGCATACCACATAGTTGTTATAATGATATCCAATACAAACCATGCTGTTGTGGTTGAAGACATTGTAATTGTCCGTCAACAGCAATTCGGCAAACTCGAACAGATAAGCTCCCTGCCTGTTGATCATGGTGTGAGTGAACGTTGCCGTGAAATAGTAAGGATCAAATATCTCCGAGAATGCCAGCAGCACATGCAGGTTTTCTCCGCAGACGGTGAAAGTATGCTTGGATAGAGTTTCTGTTCCATTTTGCACCGGCATGCCCATTCCCCAGGCCGGAAACCCAGGCAGGATGGCGCCATTGGCATCGAGGCAAGCCAGCATCGGTTTCGGGCCCAACGTCCATGTGAGCCAGGGCCATTCCAGCTTGATGTTCATCACGCTGTCCGAGATTTCGGGATGCGGCTGGGTGATCTGGATGCCTTCTCCCCAAAGGGCTGTAATGCCGCAGATTTTCTGGCCCCAAATGGTGTTTGACACCGACCAGATCATATACCAGTCACCCATGCAAGCGCTTACCTTCACCCCGCCAACGGCTTGGCCGCTCGTTCCTATTTGCAGTCCGCCTGCCGGGAGCAAGATGTTGCCCAACGCGTCAAAGATCTGATAGCGCCGGCTGACCACACCGCCCATCTGTTCATCCCACACCACCATGGTGAGGTTGTCATTGCAGCATACCAGGCTGGAACCGTCCAGGGAACTGTCCGGGCGGTTGATCTTAAGCCCGCCGGCACCAAACACAGGCTGGCCTAAGGATGTGTGTATCTGCAGGTAAAGGTCCCAATGCGTGGAAGATAGCTCTGCCTGTTGCCAGATCACCGAACTACCATTGCCGCGGGCTGAGGTCTGCACTCCACGTACCATGCCGGAGCCCCCATACACCAGTTCCATTCCGTTGGCGGCAAGCTGCGGCTGGCATTGCTGGTCCAGGATCTGCACTCTGATCCCTCTGCGCCAGGTTTCGTGTTCGTGCCATTCAATACCCATGAAACTGCCATATCTGTTGGCGGTGGGGTATGCTTTACGGTTGGCTGTGTCGGTTACGTCGTGCACTGTCACAGTGCCAGTGTCACTCACCTGTATCGCTTTGATGTTGCGTGGATTGGCATACCCGCAGCCCACCACAACGCAGCCGCCCTGGGCATCAGGGATCGCCTGGGTGATCCCATCCAAAAACCCGATCCCCGCGGTGAGATCGATCCCGGCGCCATATTGTGCCTCTCCAGCGGCGCTGATCTTCTGCAAATATTCGCTATTATTGGTTTCCGCGGTGATGAAGATGCTATTGTCAGACCCCGGAACTGCCCGCATCGAGAAACCGCTGATCCCGCTTGCGCTGATGGCTGTGACCGGCTTGGGCCACAAGGCAGCGCCGGAATAGTTGTAACGCCTCACGTCCAAGCTGTTGTAGTGAGACACATACAGCGCGAAGGAATCGTCCGGGAAGGCGCAAAATTTCCCGGTGGGGTAATTATGGGTGGATGCCACATTGATCGCCTGAGGCCAGATGAATTGCCCGGTATGGCTCACCCGCTGGACTTTCACCGCGTATAGATTGCTCCAACTGATCAGCACGCTGTCATCCGGAAGGATCATCAGATCGTTGTACCAGCTGTCCGAATCATCCATGATCACGTGGGTGGGCGGCATGGTAAAGGCCCCGGAGGCTTCCAGATGCTGAATGGCACAGAGTTGGCCGTCGTACCCATCTCCATACCAGGATACGTACGTTCCTCCATTGTGATCGGCTGCCAAGGCGGCTCCGGCATCAACCCAAGCGCTTCCCGGCAGTGTGATCCCTTCCGGGCCCCACAGAAAGTCACCCGAGCGGGAGATCTTCAGCACCCGATGCTCTGTGTTTTGATAAACCATCACGAAGGCCTGGTCGGATGTTTCCACCATTTCATCCACGCCATGTGGGGTGGGAATTGACAGAGGCGCGTCCCAAATCGGTTGGTACTGCTGGTCATAGAGGCAGAGCTTGTAGCCCGGGATGCCGTTATCATTCTGCCACCACATCAGCAAATGACAGCCATCAGAAGTCTGCAGAGACTTGCCATAGTATCCCACATTATCATAATTCAGCACCGTAACCGGTTGCGGCCAGGCAAGCTCTGCCATCAGCATTCCAACTGCGGCAAGCAGCGCCAGTAAGGATATCAAATGTTTCTTCATGGGCATATCCTCCCTTTAACCATTACTTTACCCCCCCCTCATATTTGTCAAGCTTTATTTCTAATTTCACTTTCAAACACATTCACTTCCACAATCTGTTGGCTCCCAGGATCAATACGGGATAAATACGGGATCAATACGGATTTCATCCGTATTGATCCCGTATTTATCCCGTAATGATAACGGGGGCGAGCTGGCCAGAAATGGGATTATCTGATGAAAAGTCCTTTGACCAGGCCTGTCCTTGTCCCGATCTGAATTCTGAAGAAATACACGCCGCTGTCGCCCAGCCCCAGGCTGGCGGGATCGAGCCGGATCTCGTTGCAGCCGGGATCCAGGCTGCGCTGCAGTTCGCTCAGTTTCTGTCCCTTGGCGTTATATATACAAACACGGGCCTGGGTTTCGCCTTTGGGGGCGTCAAAGGACAGCCGGACCGGTGCGGAGAAGGGATTGGGCGTGAGGCGGGGCGCCAATTCCACAGCCGGAACAGTGGGGTCGTCAACGCTGACCACGGTAATCACGACGGCGTTGGAGGGATCGGAGTAGTGGTCTCCATAACGGGCTTTGACATAGAATTCGTAGGTGCCGCCGCCAAGGCCGCTGAGGGTGTGGATCAGGATGCCGCCCTCCACTACCTGCGCGAGTTCGTTGTTCATATAGATGTAATACTGGTCCGGAACAATGTAGGGCGAGGGCGGCTGCCAGCTGAGCACCACTACGTCCGGCGGCTGGAGTTCCGCAAAAAGGTTGCGCGGAGGCAGATATTGCGCGCCGAGGCTGCCGTTGCCGTTGATCCGCATGGCGGCGACATCCATGGCGGAAGAGCCTTGTTCCCAGGCCAGAACGCACCAGTTGTCGGCATGGAGGCCGTGGTCGAAGTGGTATTTGCTTTCCGCGCTGTTGGCGACCAGCAGGCTTCCCTGCGTCCAGGGATTGCCGCCGGCGGAGTCCCAGCAGGAGGCGTAGAGGTTATGGGAACCATATTCATACAGCAACACGGCGCCCTGGGGAAGGTTGTAGGCCTCGACCGTATTGGCGTTCGCGGGGCCGATGTTGATGATGGCGGGCCCGGTATCGCCCCAGAGGCGGTTTCCGCTGAAATCCAACAGCTGCCGCGCGATTCCGGCGTTGTTCTGATCGGCATCGGTTTCTCGGTAAAAAACATAAACCTGCTGATCGCCAGCGTCCACGGCGACCTGAGGATAGTATTGCTGATTCTGGGGGCTCACGCTCACGAGGCTTCCGTTCATCCCCATGCTGGCGCTGCCATCCGCGGCTATCCTTTGGCAATAGACGTCGTTGTCCATGTTTTGGTCGCGGTCTTCATACCAGGCCAGCACGGCGCCTCCCGCCCCGTCGCTGGCGAAGGGGATGAGCTGCTGCCAGGCGGTGATCCCGCCGGCTTCGGTGGCGGCGGCGGTCCAGGGAAAAGTGCCTTCGGGAGTGCCTTTCACCACCCAGATGTGGCGGGTGGGCGACCAATAGGGTCCGGTGTCGTGATAGAGCTTGAGCAGGATGTCGTTGCCCACGCCCTGGATGATCTGCGGCCAGGTGTAGCTGCCCTCGGCGGGCGACAGGGTTATGCCGTTTTCGCCCCAGAGCTTCTGTCCCGCGGCGCTGAGGCGGTTGATCACGATGGTGGTGTAGGTTCCCATCCGCTGCCAGGCGAAATAGCTGCTGCCGTCGGCGGAACAGAAACAGACGGGCGACATGTTGCCATAATCCATGTTGGTGTCATTGGACAGGGCAATGCCGTCCGCGCCCCAGAGGAATTCGCCGGCAGGGCTGATCTTGTAGGCCACAACGTTGTTCACGCCTGCGTTGCGGATGTCTTGGAAGACGATCACGGCGTTGCCGTCGGGATCAACGTCAAGGTCGTATTCGGTGAGCCAGGTCATCTGATCGTGGGAGCTGATGAGCAAGCCCAGCGGATCGGTCCAGATGTGGTTTCCGTGCATATCCAGGAGGTTCAGGAATACCTGGTAGGCTCCGGATTGGGTGTCGAAACGGCAGATGTAGGTATTGCCGTTGGGCGCGATGGCCACCTTGGGCATCACCTGTTCGCCAGTGAAACCGGCAATGAGGGTGGGATTGGCCGGATCCGCGCTCCACTCGGCAAAGAGGGCTGTCGCGACAAGGCAGGCAGCGAAGATCATAAAGATATGTTTCATGCTACACCTCGCTTGGTTGGGTTATGCTGTTTTTAGCATCAGGGGAAAACTGGTCAAGGTTTATTTTAAACAGAGAGACAAAGGGAAAGGGGGAAAAAGGGATAGGGGGAAAAAGGGATAGGGTGTAACAGCGTTTTGGGCTTTTTCACCGGAAGGCTCAGCCGCTGTGTCATCCCGGGAAGCGTGCGCCAGCGCGCGGGGACACGGGATCCAGGCCTTCGGGGTAATGCCCTCGGAAGGGGTCTTTGCAGGCTCGGCCTGAAAAGCCCCCGACTTTGTCTCGGGTATGTTTGGCTCATGTTCAATTAGAGTGGGTAAGTCCATCCATAAGGTACCCACAGCGT
>CAZVXH010000028.1:0-26476 GCA_964631015.1 uncultured Candidatus Cloacimonadota bacterium
AGCTTTTCGTCCACCTCGTCGCGGGTCCAGGAAATGCGCATGGAGTTTTGGGTCATTTCCAGGCCGGAGGTGGAAACTCCGCCGGCATTGGCAGCTTTGCCGGGGCCATAGAGGATCTTGGCGCCCAGGAAAACTTCCACGCCTTCCAGGGTGGTGGGCATGTTCGCGCCTTCGGAAACGCAGATACAGCCGTTTTTGATGAGGGTTTTGGCCTCTTCACCGTCGATCTCGTTCTGGGTGGCGCAGGGCAGGGCGATCTGGCCGGGAATGCTCCAGGGCCGCTGGCCTTCATAGTACTTCACGCCAAATTCGTCGGCGTATTCTTTGATGCGGCCACGGCGGATGTTTTTGAGCTCCATCAGGAATTCCCACTTTTCGCCTTTGATGCCTTCGGGATCGTGGATGAAGCCGTCGGAATCGGAAGCCGTGACGGGGATGCCGCCCAGTTGGTTGACTTTCTGGATGGCGAACTGAGCCACATTTCCAGAGCCGGAGACGAGCACAGTCTTACCCGCGATGGAATCGCCCTTGGTTTTGAGCATTTCATCGGCGAAATAGACGGTGCCGTAGCCCGTGGCTTCAGGGCGGATGAGGCTGCCGCCCCATTCCAGGCCTTTACCAGTGAGTACGCTGGTGAATTCGTTGGTTATCTTCTTGAACATGCCATACATATAGCCGATCTCACGTTTACCCACGCCGATGTCTCCGGCGGGAACATCAGTGAACTGGCCGATGTGGCGGAAAAGCTCCAGCATGAAGGAATGGCAGAAGCGCTGCACCTCTTCGTCGGAACGGCCGCGGGGATTGAAGTCCGAACCGCCTTTGGCGCCGCCCATGGGGAGGGTGGTGAGGCTGTTTTTGAAGATCTGTTCGAAGCCGAGGAACTTCAGGATGCCCATGTTCACACTGGGGTGAAAGCGGATGCCGCCCTTGTAGGGGCCAATGGCGCTGTTGAACTCAATGCGGTAGCCGCGGTTGACCATCACCTCGCCGGTATCGGTCTGCCAGGGCACGCGGAAGATGATGGTGCGTTCCGGCTCCACAAGCCGGTCGAGGATCTTTGCCTTGCGATACTGAGGATTGGAATCGTAAACGTCCCAAATTGTTTCCACAACTTCGGTTACGGCCTGGATGAATTCGGGCTGGTCCGCGTTTTTTGCAGAAACTTGATGTAGAAATTCGTGTTTAGTCATACTATATACCTCCATGGTATAGATTTGAACACGCTTTTCATATAAATTGGCGGGAACCCCGGCCGGGAAAACGGCATTAAATCTGGCTTTATTGACCGTTCAGCCCAGAAAGGGCACACAAAAATCACTTAATAATGACGGCGTTTTTTCCGTCAAATAAAAACTGCAGTTGACGGGAACTTTTTTTCACGAGGAAGTAGTCGCCCTCGTCCAGGGTTTCCAAGCTTTGCAGCCAATCCCAGTCCAGCCAGTCGTTCACCGCCTTTTCCCAAACGGTGAGGTAGCCTACGTTCATGGAAAAGAGGTTGTGAAAAAAGTGGGAGCCGTGGGAAGCTTCGATGGACATATTGGGCAGCACCACCTCCACGATCACCTGGGCGTTGCAGATCTGGCTCCAGTTCACCGGAATGCCCAGGAAGCGGTCGCTGGAACCCCAGCGTCCGGGGCCGATGAGCACATATTTCAGGCCCTGCTGCCGCATGGACTGGTTCAGGGTGTCCAGTTCGGCGGCCATGGCCTCTGTTTTCACGATGTCGAAACGCTCCGGGGGAATGAAGATGACGGTGTCCAACTCCTCCTGGATATCGCTGCCCAGGGCGTAGGAAGAGTAAACGAGCAACTCGTCGCGTTTGGCGGCGTAGCTTTCCAGCGGCTGGGAGTAGCGGTGAACGTTCACGGCGATGGGGCGCACCTGGAGGAGGTGGAAATTGGCCAGACCGGATACGGGATCCACATCGAAGGCGAATTCCATCTCGATCTCGCAACCCAGTACCTCCCTGCCCAACAGCAGCAGATCGCGGATGATGGGGGCGAGGGGATATTCCGCGTAGTGGAGCAATTTGCGGTAGGTTACCACCCGCGGCCCTGGAATGTGGCGTCCATCCTTGAACTCGCGGTTTTCGTAGTCCCAAACTGAAGAGAGCAGGCCAAGGTCTGTCTCGCAGAGTTTCTGGGTGACGCGCACACGGGCCAGGGAAGCGTTTTCTCCGCCGATCAGGTCGAACTGGGTGAGGCTGGGCTGGATGGCGTAGAAATGCCTCTGGGCGGCCTCCACGATATCGATGGCGCGAAACATGTCGCGGTTGGGAAAGCGGGGGCAGAATGCAAAGGTGCGTTCGCGTTCCACGGCGGTTTTGCCGAGGCCGGTGGAGAGGGTGACCACGCCGTCCTCGTGGGTCATGTTCGTGCCGGGATAAAAGTTGTAGGATTGGGCCACACCAGAGACCAGCGGGTAAAAATACTCACCGTGCAGCGAACCTGCCACCTTCTGGATGATCACGGCCATCTTTTCTTCCCGGGCCGGGATGTGCAGCTTTTCGCGGTAAACCCTGGCGGATTTTTGGTAAAGGGACGACCAGACCAGCTTGATCGCCTGGGTGAGCTGTTCAAGCCGGATGGCGGGATCGGGATGGCTGTTCGGGATCAGATAGGTGCGGAAGACCCCGGCGAAAGGATTGGCGATGGAATCTTCCATGATGGAGGATGAGCGCACCGCCAGCGGGAAGGTGCCCTGGGCGATGATCCGCTCCAGAACCGGGACCACGGACGCGGGCAGGCGGCAGTCCAGAAACAGCCGGTCCACCTCTTCGTCGGAGAGGTTCTCCTCCTCCGGTATACTGCTCAGCGCGGGATTGGCGGCCACAAAATCGTCAAAAACGCCGGTGGCCAGAACGGCCGCGACAGGAACGCTGATCTGCACCTCAGGATACTTTTCGCAGATGTTGCTGTAGCGGTTGAGCACCACGTTCAGAAAGGCCAGGCCACGTCCCTTGCCGCCGATGGAGTCGTCACCCACCTTGTAGATCAGGTTCAGGTGAAAATCGCTCTCCTCGTTCCAGTCCTGGATCTTTTCGCGGCGGCGGTAGGAGATCAGGGATTTAAAAGCTTCGCCCAGACGTTCGCGGAGAACGGGGATCTCGCTGATCCCGCGGAATTTGTTCGCGTAGTTCGCCAGGGCCAGTTCCGCGTGGGTGCGCAGCCAGTTGTAGATGTGGCCGTTGCGGAAGTGGAATTCCAGGCTTTCATCTGGTATCACCGCCAGTTGCCGGGCCAGACCGATCAGGGATTCCGCTTCGCAGACCACGGTCTGGTCGGGCAGGCGGAAAATGAATTTGCCAAAGCCGACCTCGTGTTCCAGCCAGCGCCGGAGGCGGTTTTTCAGGCCGGGAAGGTCCTTGTAAAGAAACTCGCCCTCATTGCTGGTGACGATATCGTGATATTCCGGATTGAAACTTTGCAGCAGAAAAGGCAGATTGGGCTTTTCTTTGCGAACTTCCTGCAGCAGTTTGAGCCCGCCGTCGCGATAAGACGAGCCCATGTAGTGGTAGTTCACGTTGCTGATGATGCCGATGATCAGGTCCGAATATTTGTGGTAAAAGGCCAGGGCGCTGTCGAAATCGTGCAGCAGCATCACGCGGGGCCGGGCGTTCATGTACAGCGATTTGTTCACGTCCTGATGTTCGCGCCGGATCACGGCCTGGTTCAGCAGCAGCACCTGTTCCTGGAGCAGCGGCAGAAACTGCGAGTAGTAAGGAATGAAGGTTTCCACCACCAGGATCAGCGGTATCGGCAGCAGCCGGACGTCGTTGCCGATGTTGCGGATGAACTCCCACTGCTTGATGATCGCCAGCACCAGCTTGGAATCGCCGTTCCAATAAAAGAAATCCTCGACCTCCTGCAGTTCGTCGAGGTGGTTCTCCACAAACATCAGGTCCTGCGGCGCGCCCATCAGGAAAAACACCGGCAATTCCGGATTGAAGGCCTTGATGCTCTTCACCAGTTCCAGCGAGATCGAGCGCATGGAGGCCAGATGCACGATGATGAGGTCGATGCTCTCCAGTTCGAGCAGGCTCATGGTGCTGTCCAGCGAGGAGGAGTGGTAGATCGCGGGCTGGGTGGTGAGGTTCATCAGGTGGAAATCCTCTTCCACGTGCTCGGCCAGGAAGCCGTCGATCTCGAACACGAAAGAGTCATAAAGCGAAGCGATCATCAGGATATGCTGGATCCGTAAAGGGATCATCTGATCGAGCTGTTCGAGCTCGATGGACCAATAATTCGAGGTGATCATCGCTGTGGCCTCATCTCATCCGCTCCCGGATGTCATTTGTGGATCACGGCCAGCCCTGTCTTACCATCCATCCGCACCACCAGTGGGTGGTCGAACTGAATGTGCACGAAGAAATCGCCGCGCTTGGCCTCCGGCTGTTGCAGCAGCCATTCCACATCCACGAAATCCGTGCTGGAAACGAAGGGGATGGTGAAATAACCCACGTTCATGGCCACCAGGTTGTGGAAGAAATGCGTTCCCTGTGAGGCTTCCACGATGAAATCGCGCAGGCCGGTCTCGAGGATCACCTTGGCCCGGTTGATCTGCGGCCAGCGCACGGGGATGCCCAAGAATTTGTCGCGCGAGCCCCAACGCCCAGGCCCGATCAGGATGTAGCGCTTGCCCTGCCTGGCCATCAATTCGTTGAAGCGCTCGATCTCCTGCTGCATCTCGATCGTGCGGGTCTTGTCGAAGCGGCGAGGGTCCAGATAGACCACGTCGGTGAGGTCGTTGATCACCCCGTTGCCCATGCCGTGTTCCGTGTACATAAGCAGTTCGCCCTTGTCCAGGGTGCTGGAGTCAATGCGGTAGGCGTCCGTGTTCACGGAAAGGGGCCGCACCTGAAGTATGTAGAAAGTGGGTTTGCTGTTGTTGGCGTGATCGTAATCCAGATTGACGGCGAACTCTATCTCCACGGGGATGCCGAGCGCGATTTCGCCGATCTCCAGCAGTTCTTCGATGATCTTGGCCAGGGGAAAATAGTGGTATTTGAGGATACCGTTGAAAGTGAGTACTTTCAGGCCACGCTCTTCCAGGTTGTCGGTGAGGCGGTAGTTCTCGTAATCCCAGATAGAGGCCAGATAGCGCAGCACGCCGTGCTGGTCGGCGTCACGGAGGGTAAGCTTGGCCAGGGTGATCTCCTCGCCCTGGGTGAGGTCAAAATCGTTGCGGGACAAGTCCAGCGCGTAAAACTCCTTCTGGGCGGAGCGCACCATCTCGGTTTGGGGCAGCATTTCTGTTTCAGGATAGCGGGGGCAGAAGCGGAAGTTGAGCTTGCCCTCAACCACCGATTTTCCCAACCCCAAGGCAATGTTCGCGATGCCGTCGGTATGCAACATATAACTGGTGGGATAAAAGTTGTAGGACTGCGCCACTCCGGATACGTGCGGATAGTAGTAATGCTCGCCTTTTAGGGTTCCGACCGTCTCCTGGATGATGACGGCCATTTTTTCCTCTTCCGCTTTAAAATTCAGCGCTTCGAGGAAATTGCGGGCGTCACTCAGATAGACGCTGGCGAAAACCAGCTTAATGGCGTCCATCAGCTGGCGCAGGCGGTACATCTTGTCCGGATGGTTGTTGGGCAGCATGAAAGTGCGGTAAACGCCGGCCAGGGGCTGAGCCTGGGAATCTTCGAGCAGGCTGGAGGAACGCACCGCCACGGGATAATGCACTCCATCAAGGTAGATCTCCAGGCGTTGCACCAGTTGCTCAGAAAGCTGTCCCTGCACAAAGATGGCGTCGATCTCAGCGTCGCTTTTGTCCTGCACCAGTTCCAAGATGTTGTTTTTTTCCACAAAGATGTCGAACTCGTTGGTACCGATGATCGCCGTACTGGGCAGCGAAATGCTGATGTTCTCGAATTTGTTTTCGAATTCCATGGTACAGAGCAACGCGTTCAGAAAGGCCAGTCCGCGTCCTTTGCCCCCCAGCGAGCCCTCCGCCATTCTGATGATCTGGTTCAGTTCGGTGAGTGAGACCGCGTCGAAATTGATGATCTTGCCCCGGTTTTTGTCGATGCGCACGGTGCGGAAGGTGTGGTGGAGGAACTTGCGCAGTTCGTCCTTGCTGCCAAAATCCTCGATCTTCATCGGCCGGATGCGTTTGGCGATCTGTACCTCGCCGTGGGCGATGAGCCAGTTCGAAAAGTGGTTGAACTGACTGTGAAAGACCACCGTTTCCTCCGGCACTTTCAGGATCTTGTCTTCAAACTCGGCGATGTTGGCGGCTTCGTCGATCGCTTCTCCGGCGGCATTGCGGAATACGAAATTGCCGAAACCCAGGTTGTAAACCATGAAGTTCCGCAGGTTGGAGAGCATGCTCTTGGAGTTCTTGTTCAGAAAATTGACGCCCAGTTCCTCCGCGTTCGCCAGATTGCAATCTTCCGACGACTGCAGGATCATGGGCAGATCCTTGTTCGTCATCTTGATGTGCCGCAGCAGCTTGATGCCGGCCTGGGGATCCACTTCGCCTTTCACCTTGTAGCGCACGTCCGAGATCAAACAGAGCAGATAGTCCTTGTAACGTTGATAGGCCTCGATCGCCTCCTCATAATCGTGCGCGAGGATCACCTTGGGGCGGATGCGCATCCTCAGGCGTTTGTTGATGTCGCTCACCTCCTCTTCGATCAAACGCTGGGTCTGGCGCATGATCACGCTGTAGAGGGAGGGTAAAAACATCGAATAATAATGCACCGAATCTTCCACCAACAGGATCACGCGCACGAGGCCGTTGGCGGTGTCGTAATCCACGTTCATACGGTCCTCGGTCACTTTCACCATGGCCAGGAACAGCTTGGTGTCACCGTTCCAGAGGAAAACGTCGTCGATGTAGCGCTTGTCTTCGGGGTGGTTTTCCCAAATTATGTAGTCTGAAGCCACGTTCAGCAGAAGGAGTACAGGCAGTTCGGGGTTGTGGCTCTTGATCTCTTTCGCCAGTTGGAAGGGGCCGATCTCGCCGATGCGCATCATCGTGATCACCAGGTCGTAACTGTGCTCTTTCAGCTTTTCGATGGCGTCGGCCCCGGTGGGAACGCTGGTGATGCGGGGCGCTGTGGTGAGATTCAGCTGGCGGTATTCTCCGAAGATCTGTTCCGACAGCCGGCCGTCCTGCTCGAAGATGAAGGCGTCATAAAAAGTGGAAACGAGCAGGATGTCGCGTACCCGCTTCTGCATCAGTTGGTGAAAAATGTCCTCTCCGAACTTGAACTTGTTGTAAAAATAGTTGAGCTCGTCCATCTTCATGAGCGCTTACCTCAGTATCTGAGAATGTAATTTTTTCATTATTGTGGATTCGCCGTGGATGTCAATAAAAAAATGGCTTGGCGATCACGAATATTGACGAAAAATATCGCCATGCCGGGACAAGCTGTTACTAACAATACGAGTTCAGCTTTGAAAGATTGATCGGGTGCCTGTCCTGTGGCTTCATCCCTGCAGTCCGTTTATAGAGACGAGAGGGGATGACGGTGACTTGGTATGCAAGAGAGCCTAAAAAGCAGCGGTGGACTTTGATCCACCGCTGCGGTATGTTTTTATGGGGTGGAGCCGGTTCGCAGTCCCCCCTGCTGTGAAATCAGTTCTACTTCATCAGGAGCATTCTGCGGGTCTGGCTTTGTCCAGCCGTCTCCAGTTTGTAGAGATAAACTCCTGAGCTCACATTCCTGCCGGCGTCGTCCAGACCGTTCCAGACTACGCTGTGTTTGCCGCCGGGCAGTTCCGCGTCCACCAGGGTTTTGATCAGCTGGCCCTTGGTGTTGTAAACCGCCAGACGGGCCGCTCCGCTTTTCGCCAGCGAGAACGAGAGAGTGGTGCTGGGGTTGAAGGGGTTGGGATAATTCTGCTGCAGCTCGAACGGCGCCATCACGGGATCGTCCGCGGCCACATAGCTGTCCGGGGCCAGGGTGGTGAATTTGATCGCCAGCCCGGCCTGCAGGGCAGTGGCCGTGGGCGGGTACACGTTGCCGTGGGTGTAGCCCAGGCCAACTGTCTGGTCGTGGTTTTCGATGCCCACAGTGCAATAGTTGGTGGTGGTGCCGGGATTGTCCACGGTGTGGTACTGGATCACGATGTCGCCGTCGCGGCCGCTTTGCGGATAGAGGATGATCTGGAACCTCTCCAGCGAAGCACCGTCCATCAGGTCGATGTTGTACTGGTTGTAGGCTTCGTTCCACTGCACTATGTAGCGGTTGTTGGCGGCGTCGTGCCAGCGGATGAGGCGGATGTTGTTGAAAATGCCGTTGCCCTGGTCGTCCACGCCGGTTTTTTTGCCTTTCAGGTCGTCCCAATAGCCGGCAATCATGGCGTAGGGGCCCAGCGCGGCGGGGATGTAGCAGTTGTAAAAATCCTCCATGGTGGTAGGCAGCAGCGAGATCCAGCCGTTGGAGCACATGGTAACGTGGTTGTATTCCCGGCCGTAAAACCTGAAGTTGAAAGGCAGGTCCACCGTGAGGGAGCCGTCGTCCATGATCTCCCAAACCGTGCCCTGCCCCCCCAGCGCCGGATCGGTCTCGATCCAGTTGTAAACAGGGGTTTGGGCAAAGCCGGCGTCGAAACTGTCATAGGTGAAATAGCCGTACTCATCAGGACCGGTGGGGGAGGTGGGTGCTGCCGAACCAGCTGTTAAAGTATGGAACACCTGGGTGGCATAACCGTTGTCGGAAATTATCAGTTTCAGCGGCAAGTTGCGTCCGTTCCAGGCGCCGCTGGCCACGGTGATGTTGGTGGTTACCGTGATTTCGTAGCCCGCGGGGATGGACCCCAAATTTACGGGAGCCAGAGGGAAGGAAGCAGCTTCGGTTAATGAAACCACTTGCGCCATGGCAGCAGTCAGGGCCGTGGAACCGGTGTTCTTGATGAAAAAGGACACCGTCGAGGTTTGGCCCACGGGGAAGGTCCCGTTTACCCCGATAACCGTAAATTCCGCACCGCCGCCCCACATCTGGAACTTCTGGTTGATGCCGGCCCCGGCGCTACTCAAGGTGAAGGTGATGGCCTCGCGGGGGATGATCTCCGCGCCGCCCTGGATCGTGAAGTTGATGGTGCGAATGCCTCCCGCGGAAATGGTAAACGCTGTGTGCTGGTAATCAACCAGGGCGTGGGGGGTGGCGCTGATGCTGAGGTTGTCCACCGTAATGCTGGACGCTCCGAAGTTCTTTAGGATCAGTTCGGCGTTGAAAAAGCCATTGGGGTGTAAAGTCATCCCGCTGGCGTTGTTGTAGTCCACTCCGATCCCGGCAGACCCGCTGGGCGTTAGTGTGCGCACCAGGGGCAGAAAGTTTTCCTGGGATACGGTAAGCGTAAGGTCTCCGCTCTGACCGGGATCGATCGGCAATATGGCCAGGCCGTTTTTCACCTGGGCGTGGGTGAAATCCGTTCCGTTGCGGGTTCCGGTTACCAGCGCGCCGTGGTTGCCGGGGGCGTTTATCTGGATGTGGGAAGCGCTGGGCGAGAAGCTGAGGCCTCCTTCGATCACGCTTTCGGGAATGCTCTGCGGCACCAGCACCCACATTTTCAGGCTGGGGTCGGCCTGTAGGTTGTACACGTGGAAATAGAAGGGCACATACTGGTTCGGACCGATGTCGTTGGGAAAATTCTTATAAAGCTCGATCTTGCCCATCAGCACACTGGAGCCGAAGCCGCGCACACCGTAGTCGAAAATGCTGCGGAAGGCGCCGCTGGAGATGGAATTGTTCAGCCGGGTTTTGGTGTGCAGATCGCTTGGCCCCACAAAGGCCACGCATCCGTTGGGTTGGGCCACGCTACCCATCCGCGTCCACTTTTCACCGAAACTGGGATTCACGGAGTTGGCAAAGTCGCCGGTGTTGCATACGATGGAAAAGACCACCGGCATTCGAGGCCCGTTCACGGTGGAATTGAGGTCTGGATTGTGAAAGGAGGGATAGTGCCAGCCGTTGGCGTCACCCCAGCCGCGGTAACTGACGAACTGCACGCCCTGGTTGATGGCGGCGGTGATGTCTGGGGTGCCGGGATAGGTGGGAGGATAAAAAACGGTGTCCACTGCCGCGTAACCGTGATCCAGCATCTTGTCGCGCAGCCAGCGGGACATCTGTACCGGTGTGATCGGCCGCAGGCCACCTTCAGCGTAGTTTCCGGCCACTGCGAGGCCGCGGGTCATCCAGGCGGTGTTGTTCATGAAAGGCTGGCGTTCGTAGCTCACGGTCTTGCTGGCCATGGTCAAAAACTCCGAGATGTCGTTGAAGGACAGCCGGCCAACCAGCATCTCCGGGAAATAGTCGTCGCCTTCCAGAAGGGTGTACTGATGGTCGTCGGCATCATTTTCGGCATATTCCGGTGAAGGGAAAAAAGCGGTGGGAATGGTGTAGGAACCCTGTCCGGTAACATCACCCAGCAGCAGCAGATAGTCGCAGTGATACTGCTGATAATGGGTCTGGATGAAGTTCCGGTAGTCGGTGAGGGAACTGCCGATCTCGCTGGGATAAGCCACGAAAACGTCGAAGCCCTGCTGGCGTTTCCACTTCACGAAGTCGGTTTGGTAATTGGCGAGGTTGGCGTGGCTGAGGATCAGCATTTTGGGCCGGGCCACGGGCAGTTCGCGCAGGTAGGAAGTGTCAAAGTTGTCCGCGAGTTCCCTGTAGGCGTCGATGAAGGCGGGGGAGACGCTCTGAGGCAGGGTTATGGGTTGCGATCCGGCCAACGTGAACTCCGCGTTGGAGAGGGTGCGGATCCGCTCTCCCTGGTCGAACTGGGTTTGGATCAACACAGTGAAGCCCCGCATTTCGCGAAAGTTGAAGCTGTTGCCGATGCTCAGTGCCGCCAGATCGCGGTTTTGCTCGGTAAAAAGGAAATTCCCGTTACGGTCGAAAACGTTCCATTCCAAGGCTTGGACGCTCAGTTCCACGCTTTGGTAGGGCAGGGCATAGGTCCGCGACATCACGGTCGTTTCGGGAAATTCGGGATCGGTGATCTCGCTGGCGTTCTGGGGCGCCTGGCGCAGGCCTTGCATGCGCGCGGTCACCCCGGTGGCCGTGGTTTGACAAAAGTCCCCGGCAGCCGCGGATAGCAGGCTCAGGGATAGCAGTATGGCTATCAATAAGTAACTTCTCATCGGTATCCTCCCATGATACACAGCAATGGTATGCAATTATCATTCCCAAAGACAAACTGGCTTGAAAATCGGCTGACATTTGGAAAGATTCTTGCTTTGATTATAATTTACTAAAACAAAACCTGGACGGATGATGAACAAATCACTCAGATACACTTTCCTGCCGCTGCTGGCAGCCATCGCGCTTTTCGGCTGCGGAACCAATACACCGCTGGTCCCGCCGGTGGACGAAACCATCCTCACTTTCGGCTCTGACCAATCCTTGGAGATCGTCACCTGGAACCTGCGCACTTTTCCTCTCAACGAAGCCAGCCTCCAGACCATAGCCCAGATCATACCTCAAATGCAGGCGGACGTGATCGCCTTTCAGGAGGTAATGGACTACACCGCTTTCAATGAACTCGCCAGCCTCATCCCAAACTACTCCGCCTATGTCTACAACGCCACCAACACCTATCGTCTGGCTTATCTTTACGACAGCCGCGTGATCCAGGTCAACAACGCCTACACCATCTTCGAAGGCGATACCAATCCTTTTCCCCGCGCCCCTTACATTTTGGACTTCGATTTCCAGGGCCAGAATTTCAAAGTGATCAACAACCACCTCAAAGCCTACGGCAACAACCATATCGACGAAACCGACCCCTGGGACGAGGAATACCGCCGCCGCCTGGCTTGCCAGATGCTGGATCAGTACATCGTTCAGAACCTGCCCAACGACAGGGTCATTGTGGTGGGCGACATGAACGACCAGATTGCCGAGCCGCCAGAATACAACGTCTTCCAGGTCTTTCTGGACAAACCGGATGAATACCGTTTCGCTGACATGCCCATCGCCCTGGCCCCCACTTATAACAACGTTTCCTACCCCTCCTACGTTTCCCACATCGACCACATCATGGTCACCAACGAACTCAATGAAGCTCTCGACCATACCAATAGCGAATGTCGGGTGATTCGGGTGGACGAATACATGGGCAGCTGGCAAAACTACTCAGGCCAGATCTCGGACCACCGGCCACTGGGCTTGAAGCTCTTTTTTTAACGCGGAGGCGGTGTAACACAGGGAAGGTTTTGCGCTCGTGGAAGGGTGCAAGGGTGAAACAGATTGACGGGTCAACAGGGCTCTTGTTCGTGGAAGGGTGAAAGGGAGAAAAGGTTTAACCTGTCACGGCTTGCGTCATGTGAAGGCCCAGTGGTTCTGTCATTTCTGGACTCCGTGTAGTGGCGCCCGCTTCCCCGGAACGAAACCGGTGGACGCCCTAACAACCAATCTGTAGGATCTGCGATATCCGCGTTAGGCTATGCAGATCCCCTGATCCCATACTTCCCTCTGATTGTTCAACCCCGTCCCGCCGCAAACCCCTTCCCGTCCACTTCTGTTTAGCCTCCCGCCAGATTCCCGCATCTTATGCGGGAGGTTGGCGTGAGGCAGGCAAAGGGCCTAAGTGCAGGGGCTCAGGGAGGGTCAAGCAAAAGATGCATACTCTCATCCAAACCGAGTTGCGGTGCTGTGTTTTCCATGATCTGTCGCCCTCCGGGCCGTTAAGCCGGATGGAAAGAAAGCAAAAAAGAGACCCCGGTTAAGCGGGGCCTCAGGCAGAAAGGGTTCTGCTTTATATGGGGCAGATCATTTCATCAGGACCATGCGTTTGCTTTGAGATTGGCTGCCGTTGCTGAGGCGATAGCTGTAGATTCCTGAGGAGACGGTGTAGCCGCGGTCGTCGGTGCCGTCCCAGACGGCAATGTGGCTGCCTTTATCCAGATTTCCGCTGGCCAAGGTTTTTACCTTTTGGCCGCGTACATTGAAAATCTCCAGAGCGTAGGTCTGGGTAGGGTCGCCGATCTGGAAACCGATGCTGGTACTGGGATTGAAGGGATTGGGATGGTTTTGCAGCAGTCGGAAGGCTTCCAAACCGGGGGTCACGGGATCGAGGTTGGCCACGGTGGCGTTGGAGAGCCTTTGCGCGTAGAGGCCGAGGATCTCGGTCTTGCCGCTGGAACGTCCGTCCGCCCAAAGGGCGAAGGCGTCGTTGCCCTGGGTCACGATGAGAGGATTGTACTGCATTTTGCCGGCGTCATTGAGCACATCGCCCAAAGGTGAGTTTTGCACGAAGCTGCCGTCGGATTTGATGTATTTGTAATAGATGTCGGATTCGATGTCGTAGTAATCCTCCCAAGCTATCACCATCCCGCCGTTGTCAAAACGGGCGAGGGTGGGACTGGTCTGGGTGGTGTCTTTTTGCACCACGTAGTTGCCGAGGTTCCCCCAAAGGGGTGATCCAGTCAGGGAATACTTCTGGGCGATGATATCGTGCATGCCGTTGATGTTTTCGCACCAGGCGAAGACGATCTCGTCGCGGAATCCGTCCTTGTCCACCAAGGTGGTTTTTTCCTGTTCACGGCCGTAATCGGCCAGATTCACTCCGAGCGGGTCCCAGAGGCGTTCACCGGTCGCGGAGAGATGCTGTCCGTAGTAGTTTTGGATAAAGTCTCCACGCCCGTCCTGCCACATCACGAAGATGCCCTGATCGGTCTTGGTGGTAAGCGGGAAACGCTGGGCGGTATCGTAATTGGAGTGGGTGGAGGCAAGCAGTCCGGCCGTGGGCCAGGCAGCCGCGGCGTTGCCGTCTGGGCCAAGCTTTTTCACATACACGCTCTGGGTAAAATCGGAAGGCTTAAAGCGCTGCCAGGTGTAATAGTTTTCTTTGAGGTCGGTGATCACGCATTCGTCGTTCAGATCAGCGCCCGTGAGGGTGCTCACCATCACTCCGTCCGCGCCCCACTGTTTCTGGTTGTTTTGGATCAGCTGTCCGTAAACGTGGTAGCGGTAACTGGCGCCAACCTGATCGTAGTTCGACCAGCCCACGTAGAAATTGCCGTTCAGCCAGCTAATGCGGGGGTCTTTCTGACTGAGGGGGTCCATGTCCGTGAGCTCCATGCCCGTATCGCCCCAGAGCCTGTTCCCGCTGGGATCCAGCAGCTGGAGGTAGATCTTGGGGTTGGGGTTGCGGTTGTCTTCCCAGGCGATGGCGATATGCCCGTCCGGAGTGACCACCGCGCTGGGCGTGAGCTGGTTGTAGCCGGTGGAAAGGGTCACGGGGCGACCGTTGGGCTCCAAGGCCACGCTACCGTCGGGATTGAGGAATTGGATAAAGATCCGGTAGCCGAGGTTGGCAAAACGCGTGTCCTGCCAGATGATAACGGTGTCGTTGGCCCGGGGCAGGAGCAGATAGTTGCCCAGCGGGGTGTCGCCGCTGAGGCCCCAGAAAACTTGCTCGCCGTTGGTGGCCAATTGGGGGGCGCCGGCAGAGTTGTAAACCTGGAAGTTGATGCCCACGCTGCCGTTGCGGTTATCCATCCAGTTGATAAAAACGTTGCCGTTGGCCACTTTCAGCAGGCCGCCGTTCTGTTCGTTGGGAGCGGTGCAGACGGGCTTGCCGTTGGCTTCCCAGAGGGCGGTTCCGGTGGCGGATAGATGCTGGGCGTAAATGTCATCGTTGGGCGTGTTGCCGTTGCGCAGGTCATCCCAAACCACGTAGCAGCCGCCGTTGCCATCGGAGGCCATGCGGGGTCCGCTTTGGGCGAATTCCGCCACGCTGAGGGCCACGCCGTTCGCGCCCCAGAGCGGGTTTCCGGTTGCATTCAATTTCTGCGCGAAGAGATCCGGGAACTGGTCGTCGAGGCGGTTGTCTTCCCAGATTATAATGGCGGCGTTGTCGCTGGTGGCCACTATCCTGGGGTTTTGCTGCGGGGCGAAGCCGGGAGCGCCGGAATCGCCGTAAACAACGAAGGGATCTGCCCAGAGCAGTTGCCCGGCCAGGTTCACCTTCTGCGCGTAGATGTCCGGATCGGTGTTACGTTGGTCCTCCCAGGTGAAAACGAATTCCCCGCCGGAAAGGGTAGCCATGCGTACCTTGCCTTGGTTTCCGGTGGCGTTGGAAAGAGCCACGAGTTGCGTCCAGGCCATGCTTCCGTCGGGATTGAAGCGTTTGAGGAAAATGTCTTCCGCGCCCACATAGCTGTGGGTGTAAGCTATCATCAGGCCACCCTGACCGTCGGGCAGCATGGTGTTTTGCTCTTCGTCGCCCGTACCATTGGCAATGGGTATACCGTTGACGGGCCAGACGGGGTTGCCGGAGGCGTCGAGCCGCTGTCCGTAAAGGTCTTTGCTGGGGTTGCGGGAATCGGACCAAACGATGTAGGCGCCGCCGGCATTGTCGGACTCCAGGTTCAGCGCGATCTGCACTTCAACGGCGGTGCAGACCGGTTTTCCGCCTGCGGGCCAGAGCAGTTGGCCGTTGGTGTCGATCTTCTGGGCGTAGACGTTGCCGTCCAGGTCGTCGGAAAAGTCGATCCAGGCAATGATAAAATGGTTGTCCGAGGTCATAGTGATCACGGGGTCTTCCTGGCGGTCCGGTTTGCCGTCGATCAGGAGGGGTTCGCCCCAGACCATGTTTCCGTTCGCGTCCACTTTCTGCGCCCAGAGGTCGCGCTCGCCCAGCTTGGTATCGGACCAAACGTAGATGGCGCCGCCGTCGGCGGTTTGGGTTCCGGTGCGGAACCATTCGATATTAACTCCCTGGCGGATGGGAACGGCGTCGTTCCAGACCAGAGAGGCAGGCAGCGTAATTATGAATCCCAGTAACAGGATGATCAGGACTGCATTTTTCACGTGTCTCTCCTAACTTGCTAATGAAATTATGGGTAACCCTTTCGGGGTTTAGTCTTTATTCTGTATGGTCTGCTTGTATTAGATGCAATTATTATTCCAAACGGCTAAAAACTGTCTTTCCAGCTATCACGGTTTCCTCCACAGGCCACTCGTGTCCACAGAAGCAGAGAGCGGCCAGCAGGTCCCCGTCCGGGATGGGAGTGGCGGGAAGACGCAGGAAACAGAGGTCGGCGTCCTTGCCGGGCTCCAGGCTGCCGATCCGGTCATCCAGGTCCAGCAGACGCGCGTTACCCAGAGTGACGTGGTAGAGTAGACGCTCGGGTTTGAGAGAATGGGAGCTTTGGCGGTAGTTGGCCAGTTTGGCGTGGTAGAGCATGTTCAGGGTGGTCCCGGCCGCCACGTCGCTGCCAAGACCGATCCGCAGCTTTTTGGCCTCCAGCGCGGGGTAGTTGAATTCGCCGCTTTTGAGGAAGAAGTTGGAATCGGGACAGTGGGCTATCCTGCAGCCGTGGCCGGCCAGGATGTCCAGTTCAGCGTCTGACAGATGGATGGCGTGGGCGAGGATGGTTTTGTCAGATAGCAGCCCCAGCTCTTCGTAAACCTGAGAGTAGGATCCCGCGCCAAAGAGCTTGAGGACGGCCTCGATCTCGGAGAGGTTTTCGGATAGATGGGTCTGCACCCAAGCACCGCGCTGGGAGGCGAGATTGGCGGTTTGGGCCAGCAGTTCCGCGGAGCAGGAAAGAGCAAAGCGCGGGGTGAAGATGTAATCCAAAAGCGGGTTTTGGCCGTGCCAGCGCTCGTACAGTTCCACCGAGTGGGAATAGGCGTATTCCGTGGACTGGATCAGTTCCGGAGGGCTGTTGCGGTCCATCATGGTCATGCCGATCAAGGCTCTGGCTCCGGCGTCAACCGCGCTTGCGAAAGCGGTTTCACAGGCCTCGGCAAAGGGAGCTGTATAGATCACGGAGGTGGTGGTCCCGGCGGCAAAAAGGGCCTGGAAAAACTCGTCGGACAGGGCCTGGGCGTAAGCCGGATCGGCCGAGCGGGCTTCTTCCGGAAAGACGTGGCGTTCCAGCCAGCTTAGCAAAGACGGTTCGTAAGCGCCGCGGATGCGATATTGGGCCAGATGGACGTGCGCATCGATGAGTCCCGGCAGGCAGAGTAGGTCGCGGCGGTCCTCGCAATCGGCATCCAAAGAGGGATCCCAGCGGCGGATGAAGCTGATTCCGGCATCGTCCCAGGCGATGACGTGGTCTTTGTAGATCACGGCGGCGTCGGGAGTGAGCGAAGTTAGGAGTTTGGTTCTAATCTTGCGCATGGTCGATCTTCCGGATAGAGATTACTTCGGAACCGCCGAGGCCAAAATGCAGTTCCTGACTGTTCTGGGAGGTGGTGCCCTTGGCGGAGCTGAGCTCGCGGGTCAGGCTGTATTCGCTCCCGTCGGGGCGTTTTAGCTTAACCTCCACGCGAGTGCCGAAGGCGGGGGAGTTCGGATAGTTGGTAAATTCCTCCGGATCGCTGCTGAGAACCACTTCATCACCTTTCCAGACGGGTTTCACAAACAGGGAACCGAAGCCGTTGTTGCCGCGGTTGAAGAGGATCTTGGTCCCGTTGCCGCTACCCACCACCAGATCCGTCAAACCGTCCCGGTTCAGGTCTGCGGTGGCGTTGCCCCAGCCATTGAAGACCCTCGCTCCGGCTAGGAACGTAACGTCGGTGAAAGTACCGTCGCCGTTGTTTTTGTAGAGGTAGGAGCGGTCGTTTTCGTAGACGGAGGTGATGAACAGGTCCAGGAAGCCGTCGTTATCGGCGTCCAGCCAGAGGGGATCGGAGTGAAGTTCGTCGAAAGTGATGCCTGCTGACTTGGTCACATCTGTGAATTGCCAGTACCAGAGGGTGTCGGCCGCGATGACTTTGGAGGCCAGGCCGTCGTTACGCAGCAGCTGGCTGACGTCGGAGATGTCGATGTAGCGGGGATGGGCCAGGTTGGCGATGAAGAGGTCGAGGTCACCATCATTGTCGAAATCGCCCCAGTCGGCGCCGATGCTGTGGCCGTACCAGCCATTCTTGTAATGTCCGCTCAGTCCGTTCAGCGCGGCCACATCCACATAGATGCTGTCGAGGCGGTCCCAGCAGAAATTGCGGGTGAGGCGGTAATTGGTTACCAGGATTTCCTGAACTCCGTCGTTATCGTAATCCGCGGGGGCCACGCCGCGTCCGGCCAGACCGGGGGTATGGGTATAAGTTGGCATACGGAAACCCAGTTCCGCGCTTTTATCAGCGAAGTAGCCGCTGGCGTTTTGCCAGAAGTAATCGGGATAACCAGCCTGTACCTGCCAGGTCTCGTAATTGGCGGCGTAAAGGGAGGGATAGCCCGTCCCGGCAGTGTCGATCCAAGCGGCGCCTTCGGTGGGAAAGCGGTCGTCGATCTCGCCGGCCCGTTCGTTCACTTTCACGAAGCGGGTGCCGTCCTGGTTCTTCATCAGGGCATCGCCGAGGCCTTCGGAATTGTGGGAAAGGGCAACAAGATCGAGCCAGCCGTCGCGGTTGAAATCAGCCCAAAGACCGCCATTGGAGGCAAGCTGACTGAGATTGACGGAATCGCTTACCGCCACGAATTCCCGGCCTTGGTCATTTCGGTAAAGCGCGTTGCCATTGAAGAGCAGATCGTTGAATCCGTCATTGTTGTAATCGCCTATAGCGACCCGAGTGTAACTCCTGTCCGGAAAGGGGTGCTCAGCGAAGAGGATCCCCCGGTAGCGGAAGAGCGAACGTGTCCAAGTCATCAGTTCAGTTTTGATCTCCAGCTTGACGCGAAGATCTTCCAGGGCTTTGAGGCAGGCATCGTCGTATTTCCGGCGCGGTGAACCCAGTATTAGTGACTGGGTGAAGCTCCGGGCGGCCCGCAACAGAAAGAAATCCTGAGCGTGGAGCGCTTCGATTCGGCCCTGCCAGTAGCGTAATTCCGCCAGGTCGCCCCGGTCGTTGTTCTCAAACCCAAGCGTTTGGATGTCGGCCAACAGTTGCCTGAGCCAGGGATCGGAGGCTGGGAGCAGCGCCGAGAGGTCATCTTCGTCGCCGAACAGGTTCCGCGCGGCCAGCAGCGAGTAATACTCAGCCTTGAGCCGGGTGAAGCGCAGCCGGGTACTCCACTCTTCCGGAGTGTAACGTTCATACAGCACTCGCACCCTGTCCTCGTGGGAATAGTCTTTCAAAGCGGAATCCAGCATGAATAGCACCTGATTGAGTACAAGCGCGTTGTCCGGCCGGGAGCGGCGATAGGCAGGGCCGAGCGTGTAGATGGCGGAGATGTACAGATGCACGTCGGATTGGAATCCCTCGTTCAGGACGAGAGCGTCCATGGCTTCGAAAGCTCCGGTGTTGGAATAATGGTAAAGCTTGTAGTAATAGGCCATCTGACCCCACTCGGAGAGAGGAAAATCCCGCTCAAAAGAGTCGATCATCGCCAAAGCCAGTGAATCGGAGCGCTCCACGCTGATCAGGTCGATCGCTTCCCGGGCAAGGTCTTCGATGATGGGATTGTAACCGCGCAGATAGCGCAATTCCTCCAAAAAGTCCGCGTCGGATGTCCCGTAAAAAAAGTGGTCCAGCACGATCTGCTCATCCTGCGCGGTAAATTCCGCCACAATCTGCTGCCGCACTTTTTCGAACGTGTCATTATCGATTCTGATCTGATCGGCGCTCCGGAACCAAGCCAGCGCGTCTTCCAAAGAGTGGTGGCGCAAGGCCAGTCCTTCGCGGCAACGCAGCTCCAGAGCTGGGTCCGCGGAGCGCAGCGCGTATTCCAGGGCGAGGCGGACATCGGTTTCAGAGCCGGTGAGCAACTCTTCCACTTTGTCGCCGTACTTGTCCAGTACCTGGAATTGCTCGGTATCCAACAGCCAGGTGAAATCTTCAGTACTGATCGCGCCGAGGCCCGTGGCAAGCAGCAGAACCAAGATCAGAAAGTGTTTCATGACTTGTCCTTAAAAGCGGCGATGAGGGCGTCGATGTTTTGCGAACTAAAGTGGTAGGAGGCATTGCAGAAATGGCATTGGGGATCGATGCCTTCCCGCATCTCAGAGAGCTCTTCTTCGCCCAACAACAGCAGGGCACGTTCGAAGCGTTCCCGCGAACAATTGCATTTGTAGTGGATGGGGTGGACCGGAGTGAGCTCAAGCTTGTCTTCTTTCACCACAAAGCGTTTGAGGATATCCGGCAGCGAGAGCCCCATGTCCATGAGGTCCGATACGTTTGGGGTCTGGTCCAAAGCGGAGATCAACGCGTCGGCCAGCTTGGGGTCGGCACCGGGCAGCTGCTGGATTATGAAGCCCCCGGCAGCACGCACGGAGGCGGTTTTATCGATCAGAACGCCCAAGTTTACCACAGTGGGTATCTGTTCCGATTGGTCGAAATAATGCGCCAGATTGAGCGCCAGTTCTCCCTCGGAGAGGGCGGTGGTGCCGGTGACCGGTTTTTTATCGGGATAGCTGCGGATCACGCTCAGGGTACCGGCTCCCAAAGCGCGTACGGGGAACAGGTTGTCCTCCGTTTCCTCCAGCCAGAGTCGCGGTTCAAAAGCGTAGCCGCGCAGGTCGCCGCTTCCGGAGCAGATCAGCAGAGCGCCCCGCAACGGCCCGTCGCCGTCCACGCGCAGCGTAACCTCCGCCTCGGCTACCTTGAGGTCCAGGCTCAGCATCGCCGCGGCGGAGATCATTTTTCCCAGCAGCAGCGTGTTCACTGGAGAAAGGTCGTTCAGATCGCGCATCGTTTGGGCCGTTTGGGTGGCTGACACCGCCAGCACCCTGAATTGACCGGAAAAAGCGGTTCCCCGCCAAAGTTGATCATTCATGTCGCATCCAGTGGGTGGAAATTTCCGTGCCCGGATAGTAGTGATAAAGTATCTGCCGGTAATCCTCACCGGCGCGGGCCTTTCTTAAAGCGCCCACCTGACACATCCCCACGCCGTGACCCGAACCGCGGCCTCTGATGGAGACTGTTCCGAGGGGATAAATCACCACCCCGCCGTTATCGGCCAGAACGAAGCCGCCTTCGATGTAGAACAAGGAGGATTTGGCGGAGCCGAAAGCCTGGCGAATTTTGTATTCGCTGGTGAGGCGCACGGCTTTCCCGCCGTAAAAAGTGATGTCCGTGATCCTGCCGGAAACGCCGCGGCGGTTGATCACAAGATGATCAATGTCGGCCAAACCAACGTTCTCGGCCAGCTCCCTGCGTCCCAACTGCTTGCTCCAGACAAGGGCCGAGGCTTCCCAGGCGCTGCCGCCTTCAAGGGCTTCAAGGTTCGAGATCCAGCGCCGCACGTCCGCTTCCATGGTAAGGGCGTAGCCGGAGGCCGCGTCATCGCAAACCACTCCGCTGAGGTGGGGGAGAGATGCGCCGTCCCAGATGGCTTTGGAGGAATCGGTCCTGCCGCCGCAACAGCTGTGATAGGTGGCGTCAGCGATGCGGCCCTGGAACGTGAGGATCTCGTTGGCGGTGGTGGTCGCGGCTGAACGGACGGCCTCATTCTGCCGAAATTTGCCCTTGTAAACCTGGCAGTGGGTGGTGTTGCAAAGGTCGTAGCCATCGCTTGTATGGCGGTTGCTGAGCAACAGACTCACGGCATGGGTCCTGGCCGCCACCGCCTGGGCTTTCATCGCTTCCAGAGGCGCTGTGCTGCCAATCTCGTTGGCTATCACCCCTGCCACGTATTCTTCCAGGGGCAGCAGATGTGTGAGCACCAGCTGGCCGGCCACGGCCTTGAGCAGGAACTCACCGCTGAAACCAAGTTTGGTCCCGTTTAGCCAGATGGGGTCGGAAGAGCTGATATGCAGCGGCGTTTCCAGATATTGGACTGCTCCGCTGGCTCCGTTGACGCGGACTGTGGCATTGAGCAGGGGAACGCTCTGGACATTTTTTTCACTGATTCCGGACATTCTGGCGAATTTCTGCGCCGCCGCCTTGTCTGTGAAGGTTTGTTCAGAGTATACCAGATTTTCCCGCCGGATCACCAGGCTGGAATCCTCCCAAGCGAAGGCTTCACGTAATATGCCTTCAGAATCTTCGTTCCAGGGTTCACAGTTTTCCAGCCAACTCCAGCCGGAAAGGGAAGCGCCGTTCTCCAGGCTGATCTTGATGGGTGTCTGGATGCTGCGGGTGAGGGGGGAATCCGGCTCGGAAAAAATGACGGTGACGGGGTCGCCGCTTTCGGGATCCAGACTGGCCACTGCGCCGGAACAGAGCAAAACCTCAAGGTACAGCTGACCATCCCGGTATTGCCCGGCAGCGATGTTCACCCATGAAACAGCCAGGCATATCGCAAGTATCGCTTTAACTATCAGGCCATATCTCATTATTTTATATTCAATTATTTAACAACTGATCCTGGTGGGCAGGCTTGGGCGGGGTGGACCAGCAGCAGGGTGTCCGGGGTGTTCACAGCCAGCACCATGCCTCGGGAAACGATCCCGCGGATGGTGCGGGGCTCCAGGTTCACCAGCATCAGAACCTGTTTTCCGGCCACGTCTTCGGCCTTGTAGTGCTCAGCGATGCCGGCCACCAGTTCCCGCTGTTCGTTGCCGAGGTCCACTTTCAGGTGCAGCAGTTTGTTGGTTTTGGGTACTGGGGCGGCTTCCAGCACTGTGGCCACGCGGATGTCGAGCCGGGAAAAATTTTCATGGGAGATCTGGGCTTTTATGGGCTCGGCGTTTTCCGCTCTACCGGCTTGGGCGGCTTTCTGATGGAGGAGGTCGATCTCGGCCTCGATCAAGGCATCATCCAGCTTGGAAAAGAGGGGCTTGGTATCCCGGAGAGCGTAATCCGCGCTGAGATCAGGCTGTTCCCAGTCCGAGAGGAGATCGAGTCCCATCATGCCCCGCAGGCGGTCCATGCTGGAGGGGAGAATGGGGAAGAGGGCCACGGAAACCAGCCGCAACAGAGTGAGGCAGGTCCAGAGCGTTTCTTGGACGCCCTCGGGCTCGGTCTTGATCGCTGCCCAGGGCTTGCGTTCGTCGAAGAAGCGGTTGCCGAGACGGGCGATCTCCATCACCAGGCGGGCGTTGGCTTTCACCTGATAATCCTGATAGCCGGCGTCGATCTGTTTGAACAGGGCAAAAGCCTCATCCAACACAGCTTTTGCGGCGGGGCTAAGTTCCGGATGGGCGATCTCTCCCGCGAAATTCCTGGCGGCGAAAGCGAAGACGCGGTTGGCGAGGTTTCCCAGCACGTTGTTTAGTTCGCCGTTCACCTTTTGCTGGAAGTCGCGGAAGGAGAAATCGCTGTCACCCTTTTCCGGAGCGATGCAAGCCAGATAGTAGCGCAGATACTCTGGGGGAAACTTCTCCACGATCTCGTCCACCCAGATCGCCCAGTTGCGGCTGGTGGAAAGTTTCTGCCCTTCAAGGTTCAGAAACTCGTTGGCGGGAATGTCGTAGGGCAGGCAATAGCTTTGGTTTTGCCCCATCAGCACAGCAGGCCAGATTAGGGCGTGGAAGATGATGTTGTCTTTGCCGATGAAGTGGACCAGCCGGGTTTCTTGATCCAGCCAGTAATCTTTCCAGCGCTCAGGCTTGCCGATGCGCCGGGCCCATTCGACGGTGGAGGAAATATAGCCAATGGGGGCTTCGAACCACACGTAGAGAACCTTGTCGCCGGCATCGGCCAAAGGGACGGGCACGCCCCAGCTAAGGTCGCGGGTGATGGGGCGTTCCACCAAACCCTGCTCCAGCAGATTCAGCATAAAGTTGCGGACGTTTTCTTTCCAATAATCCTTTTTGGCGATCCAGCGTTCCAAATGCTCGGAAAAGTCGTTCAGCTGCAGATACCAGTGGGTGGTTTCCCGGATCACGGGCCGGTTTCCGCAGATCTTGCAGCGGGGGTCGGTGAGGGCGGTGGTCTCGTAAATCTGGCCACAGGCGTCGCACTGATCACCGCGGGCGCCGGGATCCTGGCAGCGGGGGCAGGTGCCTTCCACATAGCGATCCGGCAGAAAGCGTTTGTCGTGCTCGCAATAGAATTGCCGGGTCACGCGCGGGATCACGTGCCCTTTGTCGTAGAGGGCGCTGAAGAAATCCTGCGAAAGCTGGTAGTGGTCTGGCCGGGAGGTCCCGGAAAAGTTGTCGAACCCGATCTCCAGGGCGGTGAAGGCCTCTCTGATCGATTCGTGATAGCGTTTCACCACCTCGGTGGGGCTCACGCCTTCTTTGTCGGCGGAAATTGAGATCGGGGTTCCGTGTTCGTCCGTGCCGCAAATGTAGATCACATCCTCGTGATGCAGTTTGAGCCAGCGGACGAAGATGTCGGCCGGCAGGTAGGCTCCGGCCACGTGGCCGATGTGCAATTTGCCGTTGGCATAGGGAAGGGCGCTGGTGACCAGATATCTCATTTTTCATCTCCAATGAAAGCTTGATGCAGCGTCAGGACGCAGGGGCGAACCTGGGGCGAGGGCAGCATCAGTTCGATGGTCATGTCGCTGTGCTGAACGCGGCGGAGGTTGAAGGGCGCGCAGATTTCCAGAGCGCGGGCCAGCCAGCCGGGATCGAGGTTGATGCCCAGTCCCACCAGGGTCACATAGCCCAAGCCGTCTTCCCGGGCCAGTGGTTCGATCCTATGCTGCCGCAGCAGATACTCAGTTTCGCCGCGGTATTTATCTTCGATCATCAGTTCGATGCTGGTTTCGCCCACCGCGTATTTGAAGATCTCGTTGGACCAGGCTTGCAGCAGCGGCGTTAGTTTGGCGTCGCGGGCCAGTTCCAGCCGGATCAGGTTTTCCTTGTGCGCGATGGCAGTGATCTTGCGTTCTTCCATCTTGTTTTCCTTGGTCAAAATATCTTTATGGATCAGGGTTCCGGTAGCGAAGGTAAACGAGCTTTTCACCTCCACGGGGATCTGGTATTTGTTGGCGAATTCCACCGCCCGGGGATGCATCACCTTGGAACCGTTGTAGGCCAGGGCAAGCATCTGGGCGTAGTCGATCTCAGGAAGCAGATGGGCGTCCGGAACCAAACGCGGATCGGCGGTGTAGACCCCGTCCACGTCAGTGAAGATCTCGCAGCGTCCGGCCTGCAGATAACAAGCCAACGCCACCGCCGAGGTATCCGATCCGCCCCGGCCCAGGGTGGTAAT
The DNA here is from genome assembly GCA_964631015.1 of uncultured Candidatus Cloacimonadota bacterium. Classification (GTDB taxonomy): domain Bacteria; phylum Cloacimonadota; class Cloacimonadia; order Cloacimonadales; family Cloacimonadaceae; genus Syntrophosphaera. Next base: position 24,902 of record CAZVXH010000028.1, read on the forward strand.
CTCCTTGGCCTGACTCACGCCCTGAAAACCCGCCACGATAACGATCTTACCGCTCTCCAGTTCCTGCTTGATGCGAAAGGCGTTCACATTCAGGATCCGAGCGTTGCCGTGCTGGTTGTCCGTGATGATCCCGCTTTGAGAACCGGTGAACGAGATGGAGCCGTAGCCTTCTTTCTGCAAAGCCAGCGAAAGCAGCGACATGCTGATCCGCTCGCCAGCGGTGAGCAACATATCCAGTTCCCGCCGGGAAGGGTGTTCGGAAATGCCGTGGGCCAGCTTCATCAGTTCGTCGGTGGTCTTGGCCATGGCCGAAACCACCAGCACCAGCGAATCTTCCGGACGCTTTTCCTGAGCTATCTTGCGGGCGATGTTTTGGATCAGGGCGGTGCTGCCCACTGAAGTACCGCCAAATTTTTTTACAATTATTGCCATAGGCGCTCACCAAAATCTCTTGGGAAACCTTTTGTCAAGACATTTCTGGGTCGATCCGGCTGCCATGTCATTCCTGGGTCCCGTTCGCACCCCACGAACTCGCTGCGCTCGTCTGCAAGGATACCGCCACCCCGGATTGACATGGGGCTGAGTGGTGAAGTTGTTTGGATATGATCGCCAGATCTGGATTCCGGATCTGCGGCGCTGTCAGCCTTATCCCTTTATCCCCTTATCTCCAAGACAGGGGGCAAGGAATTTTTCAGGTCTTGATCTTAAATAGATGCTTGAAGTGGTTTGGTCCCGAAAAGTAGACCAGTCCAAGATCTTTGACATGCCAGGATTCCAGCTTTTCCACCTTTTCGCCATCCGTATAGGTGGCGTAGAGTTTCAACCCCGTCATGGTGCCTTTGTAGGTTTCCACCGGCACGTTCCGCTTCATCTGGAAATCCGCTTTGAAGGTCTTCTTCACCAGCACTGAGGTGTATTTGCCCTCCCAATGCCAGGTGATCGAACTAACGTCATTCACTTTCAGCGGAAAGGCCGGCATCCGGGGCTTGACTTGAAAGGTGAGCGGAATGGGAAAAAGATTTGATTTGACGTCGATCCGCACCAGATAGATCCAGTCGCCGTCTATCTTGTAGTAATACTTGGTGTGGCGAACACTGCGGGTGTCAAGGTAAAAGTCGTAGCCAGCCTTCTCTTTGTCCTTGGGAACGACGCAGGTGACCACCTGGGTGAAAACCTTGTCGCCTTCCTGAGTGCGGTAATCCCACCGCAGTTGACTCCAGGCTGGATAAAACTGGGCGAGGGAAATCTTCTCGCCGGAGACTGCCGCTGCGACCAGTAATAACGCCAGCAGGACTAATATGGCTTTGTTCATATGTTTTGCCTCGTTTTCTGGTTTTCAGCACGCGCGCTTTGACGCAGCAAAAGTAAGCGAGGCCTTTTGCCGCTCTCCGCCTGTGAGGATGGAACCGCGCCGCTGATCGTCAGGTCTGTGTTCAAGCTTGTTCATATCTTTTCCCGATTAATAAACTTGAAAAGTTCCAATCCGCTTCCCGGATGTTTCTGTCAAGAGTTACTTTAACCTCACATCCCCCCGTTTTTTAAACAGGGCAATATGAGTTGCTGATTTTCTGCCCA
>CAZVXH010000029.1:0-26170 GCA_964631015.1 uncultured Candidatus Cloacimonadota bacterium
CCCCTCAATTTTTACGGGAATTTCCAGAGCGATTACTTGGCTTTTTTCCGCTCCGCCCCGGCGATCATTACGGGATAAATACGGGATCAATACGGATTTCATCCGTATTGATCCCGTATTTATCCCGTATTGATAATGGGAGCCACGCAGGAAAATATGAAGAAAAGTGAGATAAAATTGGAAACGCGGGATGGCAATCACGGGGCTTAATTTCGCAATTTTGGGCTTATCAGCAAATCAGGGGCATATAATAAAGGAAATACAGCTGCCAAGGTATCCAGTTAAGATTAGCAACAAACACGCTAAAAACGTGGGTTTTCAGCGCTCCGGTAAAATGAAAGGGTTCGCGCGTGGAGTAAGCTGTATTTCCCCAGGTTGGATGGTATATCTTAACTACTTGTAAAATAGGTAGATAAAAACTGAAAAATATCGCGGATTGTTCTTGACAAAAATGCCCTATCTGATATTCTGGTAACCATATATGGATTCGCTCGTCGAGAGATGGGCGGAAGGGATTCCCCAAGAGGATTTTTTACAGTGCATATTATTAGGAGACAATAGATTATGTCTGAAAACAACTACACTGCAAGTAACATCAAGGTGATGAAAGGCCTGGAAGCTGTGCGCAAGCGCCCCGCCATGTACATCGGCGGCACCAGCGAACGCGGCCTGCATCATCTGGTCTATGAGGTTGTGGACAACTCCATAGACGAGGCTTTGGCTGGATACTGCGACCAGATCAAAGTAACGATCACATCCCTGGGCGAGGTTGAAGTCGACGACAACGGCCGCGGCATTCCGGTGGATGAGCACAAGGACGAAAAGATCTCCGCCCTGCAGGTGGTGATGACCGTCCTCCATGCCGGCGGCAAGTTTGACACCAACAGCTACAAGGTATCCGGAGGACTGCACGGCGTGGGCGTATCTGTGGTTGTGGCCCTGTCCGAGTATCTGGAAGCGCGGGTTCACACCGGCGGCAAGATCTATTACCAGCGTTACGAAAAAGGCCAGGTCGCGTCGGAATTGAAGATCCTGGGTGACACCAACCGCACCGGCACAGTGATCAAATTCAAGCCGGACGCCACCATCTTCGAGACGGTGGAATTCAGTTTCGACTACCTCACCACCCGTTTGCGCGAACTTTCGTATCTCAACCGCGGCGTGCGCATCATTCTGAAAGACGAACGCACCGACCGGATGCACGATTTCCACTTTGAAGGCGGCATCGAAAGTTTTGTGGAGCATCTGAATCAAAACAAAAAACCCCTCGGCACCAAACCGATATACGCCAGAGCCGAACGCGAAGGCCTGGAACTGGAACTGGCCCTGCAGTACAACGAAGGGTATCAGGAAAACATTTTCAGCTACGCCAACAACATCAACACCACCGAGGGCGGAACGCATCTGAGCGGCTTCAAAAGCGGGCTCACCCGCGCGGTGAACACCTACATCAAAAACGCCGATCTGCTGAAAAACGAGAAGGTCTCTCCTTCGGGAGAGGATATCCGCGAAGGCCTCACCACGGTGATCAGCGTGAAGCTGAGCAATCCGCAGTTTGAGGGCCAGACGAAGACCAAGCTGCAAAACTCGGAAGTTGACGGCTTTGTGAACTCCGTGGTCTACGAAAAGCTGATGACCTATTTCGAGGAGCATCCCGCCGAGGCCAAAACCATCACCCTGAAAAGCATTTTGGCCGCGCGTTCACGCGAGGCGGCCAGAAAAGCCAGGGAACTAACCCGGCGCAAATCCGTGCTGGAAAGTGGCTCTCTGCCAGGCAAACTGGCCGACTGCACCATCACTGACCCCGCCCTGACGGAACTATTCCTGGTGGAGGGAGACTCCGCGGGAGGCAGCGCCAAACAAGGACGGGACCGTGCTTTCCAGGCGATCCTGCCGCTTTGGGGCAAGATGCTGAACACCGAAAAGGCCCGGGTGGACAAGGTTCTCAACAACGACAAGATCCAGCCGATCATTCTGGCCATCGGCGCCGGGATAGGCCAGGACTTCGATGTCAGCAAGATCCGCTACGGCAGCGTCGTCATCATGGCCGACGCGGACGTGGACGGCGCGCATATCAGCACCCTGCTGCTCACTTTCTTCTACCGCTACATGCGGCCCCTGATCGAGCACGGGCACGTATACATCGCGAAGCCGCCGCTGTTTCTGGTGCGCAAAAACAAGCAGAAGCGCTATGTGTTCTCGGAAGGTGAACGCGACGAGGCGATGCGCGAGCTGGGGGACAAGGGAGTTGTGATCCAGCGCTACAAAGGTTTGGGTGAAATGAACCCGGACCAGCTGTGGGAAACCACCATGGACCCGGAAAACCGGATCATGATCTCCGTGAAGATGGATGACGCCATCGAGGCGGACCGGATGTTCACGGTTTTGATGGGTGACGAAGTTGAACCCCGCCGCGAATTCATCCAGGCTAATGCCAAGTATGTGCAGAACCTCGATATCTAAGGAAGCAGGAGTGAAGAATGGACGATAGAACAAAAATACTGAACGTACAGATAGAAGACCACCTCCGGCAGGCGTATCTGGATTATTCCATGAGCGTGATCGTGGCCCGCGCGCTGCCGGATATCCGCGACGGACTCAAACCCTCGCAGCGGCGCATCATTTTCGCTATGAGCGAACTGAATCTCTCGCCCGGCGGGCATTTCCGTAAATGCGCCAAGATCGCCGGCGACACCTCCGGTAACTACCATCCCCACGGCGAACAGGTGGTTTATCCCACCCTGGTGCGTCTGGCCCAACCCTGGAACATGCGCTATCCCCTGGTGGACGGGCAGGGAAACTTTGGCTCCATCGACGGCGATCCGCCCGCGGCGATGCGTTACACGGAAGCCCGGATGCAGAAAGTGACCATGGAGATGCTGGATGAGCTGGACAAAGACACGGTGGATTTCAAAGGCAATTATGACGATACGCGCAAGGAACCGGTGGTTTTTCCCGCGCGCATACCCAATCTGCTGATCAACGGCTCTTCCGGGATCGCGGTGGGCATGGCCACAAACATGCCGCCTCACAACATCGCCGAGGTCTGCGATGCCATGACCGCTCTGATCGACGATCCAGAGATCGAGATCCTGGACCTGCGCAGATTCATCAAGGGCCCGGATTTCCCCACCGGTGGATTCATCCTGGGCTCGGATGGGATCAGGGATTATTTCCAGACCGGGCGCGGACGCCTCCTGATCCGCGGTGAAGCGGACATCGAGATCGGCAAGAACGAGCAGGAATCGATCATCATCCGCTCCATTCCTTACCAAGTTACAAAAACCGCTCTGATCGAGAGGATCGTGGAACTGGTGAAGGACAAACGGATCGAAGGGATCAGCGATGTGCGCGACGAATCCGGCCGCGACGGCATGAGGCTGGTGATCCAGGTGAAGAGGAACGCTGACGGCAATACCGTTCTCAACCATATTTACAAGTATACCCAAATGCAGACTACCTTCGGTGTGATCAATCTGTGCCTGATCGACGGCGTGCCTCAGGTGGTGAACATGAAGGACATGCTGAACAATTTCATCCAGTTCAGGCATGACGTGGTTCTGCGGCGGACCCTGTTCGAACTGAAGAACGCTGAAGACCGGCTGCACATCCTGGAAGGCTTCAAGATCGCCCTGGACAATCTGGACGAGGTGATCGCCACCATCCGCGCGTCGCAGACTCCTCCCGAAGCCAGCGAACAGCTGCAGGCCAAATTCGGGCTCTCCGAGATCCAGGCCAAAGCCATTCTGGAGATGCGTTTGCAGCGCCTCACCGGACTCGAGCGGGAGAAGATCGAGGAAGAGTATCGCGAACTGCTGAAAGTGATCTCCCGGCTGCGCGATCTGGTGGAAAACAAAGAACTGCGCATGAAGCTGATCAAACAGGAAACACAAGAGATCAAAGACAAATTTGGCGATCCCCGCCGTTCCGTGATCCTGGAGAACTACAACGGATCGCTGAATCCCGAGGACATGGTTGCCGACGAATTGGTGGTGGTTACCATCACCCACGACGGCTATGTGAAACGCCTGCCGGTGGATACCTACAGGGTGCAGGGCCGCGGCGGACGCGGACTCACGGGTACGAATCTCAAGGAAGAAGACAACATCCAGTATATCTTCGTGGCTTCGACCCATTCATACATCCTGCTCTTCACCGATCACGGCAGATGCTACTGGCTGAAAGTTTACGAGATCCCGGAAGCCAGCCGCACAGCCCGGGGCAAGGCGGTGGTGAACCTGGTCCAGTTCCAGGAAAAGGAAAAGATCAGGGCTTTCGTGACACTGAAACTGTTCAGCCCGGAACAGAACGTGGTGATGTGCACCAAGAACGGCACGGTGAAAAAATCCGCCCTCGCCGCCTTCAGCCGTCCGCGCAGCAGCGGCATCCTGGCGATCAGACTGATGCCGGGTGACGAACTGATCGACGCCCGTATTTCCGAAGGCAACGACGACATCATCCTGGCCACCAAAAACGGCTATTGCAACCGCTTCAACGAAAAGGATTTCCGCCAGACGGCTCGCTTCACCAAAGGCGTTCGGGGCATCCGCCTCCGCGACGAGGACTTTGTGATCTCCATGGGCATCATCTCCCAGGAAGACATTAGCGAAAACGGCAGTCCCAGCGGCAAAACCATCCTGGCCATCAGTGAAAACGGCTATGGCAAACGCACCCTGACCTCCGCCTATCCCACCACCCGGCGCGGCAGCAAAGGCGTCATCACGCTCAAAACCAGCCAGCGCAACGGTCATCTGGCCGCGCTGATGATCGTGGAAGATACTGAGGACCTGATGATCATTACCCAAGACGGCAAGATCATCCGGCAAAAGATCAGCGAGATCAAAACGATCAGCCGCAACACCCAGGGTGTGCGGCTCATCAATCTCTACGATAACGACAAGGTCTGCGATATCACCCTGATCCCGCCCGACCTGGATGAAGAGGAACTGAATCAGGAAGTGGAAAAGCTCAAAAACGCGGCTCCGTTGCCTCTGATCACAGCGGACGACGATGAAGATGAAATCATGGATGACGACGCGGCGGATGAAGCTGAAGCCGATATCGATAACGAAGAAGAATAAACAATCGTTTGGGGTCCCCCTCCGCGAAGAGGGGGACTCAGGGGTTTTGAGATGAAAAGAAGCTTGTGGGTTTTGCCGCTGGTATTGTTAAGTTTGGGTGGCTGTTTGCTGAAACCGTACGCGCCGCTGCCCTCAGCGGATTACATGGTGGAGGAACGCTGGGCCATTATAGATTCCGACAGCCTGACCCTGTACGTGCGGCCGCAGCTCTATTCAGGCGACGCGCAGGCAGTGGCCGCCAATTTTTTTACCGTGTATCTGCGGGTGAAAAACAAGTCCGCGCGGCCGCTGTCACTCAGCAGCAGCGGGTTTAGCATTATCATGCAGCAGCAATACGACCATATACCCCTGGCGATCGTGCTGGGCAGCTTGCAGAGCGGAACTTTTCTGAACCAGTACGAGGACCCCTTTTCACCGCCAACTCCCGAAACGCAGAACCAGGCACTGGAAAAGGCGCGGGAGCAGTATTTCGAGCTGGTGAACAGCTATTTCAGCTTTGGCGATATCCTGCCGGGAGGAGTGAAGGAAGGCTTTCTGTTCTATAATGAAAGGATCGGCAGTGCAGACGCTTTTGAGCTGGACGCCTTGGGAACCCGGGTGCGGTTTCTGAGGCGCTGATAACAATTCCCGGCAGTCAGCAAAGTCACTGCCTGTCTGGATTTCCCTGGGTGGCATGATCGCTGGATTGGCAAGGGTGGTTAAGAATCCCTTATCTGAACTTATCTTTGGTAATTGCCGCCAAAAAAATTGGTTCTCTTTCAAACTTGGTGGGTGGGGTTATGGGTGTCTTGATCACGTACCATAAAGCGGGCTGCCGAAATCTGTTCGGCAGAGACAGCAAACTGGCTAAAGCGAGATCCGCTCACTGTGGCAAACGGATTTTGCCACCCCAAACCCGTGGTTCGACCAGAGCCCCACCCACTCGATTTGAAAGAGAGCCAAAAAATTTATCAGGTTATCAGTTACGCTGTAAACCAGTTTCAGCTTGACACCAAACAGCTATAGAGTGATATTGTATTCCTCGTCTTCCCTCCAACTGCTATGTTTCAGCTTGACACCAAACAGCTATAGAGTGATATCTCCTCGCTCATCTCCACTACATCGGGGACGTTTCAGCTTGACACCAAACAGCTATAGAGTGATATTCTCACAAGCGTCTTGTGTTGGCTGGTGCGGTTTCAGCTTGACACCAAACAGCTATAGAGTGATATCAAGAAGGCCGAGAAGCTTGGACTTGAGCAGTTTCAGCTTGACACCAAACAGCTATAGAGTGATATCGTTTCATGAGTACGTGAGAGTTTATGCCAGTTTCAGCTTGACACCAAACAGCTATAGAGTGATATATTTTACACAATGTGTAAACAAACTGGACAGTTTCAGCTTGACACCAAACAGCTATAGAGTGATATCAAAGTGGTGGAGCTGGAGATCGAGGCGCGGTTTCAGCTTGACACCAAACAGCTATAGAGTGATATGATCCTCAGGGCCGGTAAGGCCGCGTTCGAGTTTCAGCTTGACACCAAACAGCTATAGAGTGATATGATTACCGGCCTCATCCGCACCGCCCGCATGTTTCAGCTTGACACCAAACAGCTATAGAGTGATATCCTCCAAAACCGCCTCGCGCTTACCCTCGCGTTTCAGCTTGACACCAAACAGCTATAGAGTGATATTGAAATCGCTGATCAGCTCGACCAGTGCGAGTTTCAGCTTGACACCAAACAGCTATAGAGTGATATTGTAGTTGTCGGCCATGTAGCGCGGCTTGAGTTTCAGCTTGACACCAAACAGCTATAGAGTGATATTGGCGGCGCGCTCGAGTTCTTCGTTAGCGGGTTTCAGCTTGACACCAAACAGCTATAGAGTGATATTCGGCAGATTTGCGTGGTAATCTTAATGTAGTTTCAGCTTGACACCAAACAGCTATAGAGTGATATGGCTCTCCTTTACCTCCACAACTGGGACATGTTTCAGCTTGACACCAAACAGCTATAGAGTGATATATAAAGATGACAAGGAGTAACAACGTATGGGTTTCAGCTTGACACCAAACAGCTATAGAGTGATATATTGGATAAGTTCCCAGGCCAGGGTGATGAGTTTCAGCTTGACACCAAACAGCTATAGAGTGATATACTCGTCAAGGGTGGCCGGGAACTCTTGCAGTTTCAGCTTGACACCAAACAGCTATAGAGTGATATGATGCTGGCTCTCGGCTATACACTAACATTGTTTCAGCTTGACACCAAACAGCTATAGAGTGATATTTCCCTGGTGGGCTGTGTTATGCCTTTAAGGTTTCAGCTTGACACCAAACAGCTATAGAGTGATATACAGAGGAACAGGGGGAGGGGGAACCGACAGTTTCAGCTTGACACCAAACAGCTATAGAGTGATATAAGGTCGAGCACATTATCCGACTTCAGCGGGTTTCAGCTTGACACCAAACAGCTATAGAGTGATATTTACTCAGCAATACGGTGGACATCGTAACTGTTTCAGCTTGACACCAAACAGCTATAGAGTGATATACTGCTCTTGAAAGCCCCTGCAATCGCAGGGGCTTAGCTTTTTCAGGGCCAAAACAAATCAGTCCTCGGGATCGTCGAAAATGAGCAATTGCTCCGGATTTTCTTGGGAGGGTTTGCGTCTGTGGTTTTCCAAAATGACGATGCGCCCGAACTGCTTGTCTGTGAAGGAAAGGATGTTGACCTTGCCTTTGGCGGGAATGTGTTCATCGATCAGGGTCACCAGGCTTTCCAGCTTTTCCCGGGGTCCGCAGTATTTGGCATAGACGGAGAATTGGCACATACCGAAACCCTGTTTTTCCAGAAAATCCCGAAATTTGGTGGCGATCCGTCTTTCTTCCGGGTCGACCACGGGGAGGTCGAACATCACCATGATCCACATCAGCCTGTACCCATTGAGAATATCGCCCATTAGCTCTAAAGCAAAAGGTTGCGCACCCGCTCCTGGGTCTGTGGTCCGATCTGTGGATAGCAAAGGCCAGGCTTCTTTTGCTCCAGCGAGCGCGTGAAGAGCTCAACCGAACCTTGGATAGCATAGCGCAAACGGGATTCTTCACCGGTAAATGTTAGGGCAAGGTCGAGCAGACTCACCAACTGACGTTTATGTTCAGGGGTCAGGCCCTCTTCCCGGCTTTGGCCCAAGGCATGTACCAGAAGGTCGGTGTAAGGCCGGAAGGGTTCCATCAGGTCGTCGGCAAGGCAATAGGGGTCCATCTGGTTGCGGTGATGAATGCCCAGTTCCGGGATGAAGCCAGCGGCAACCAGATGACGGCAAAAGGAAGCGCGGAGGATGGCGTAACCGTAGTTCAGGTGGGCGTTCGCCCCGGGCAGATCGGGATCGCGCCGGAAGCTTGGTCCAAACAGCCGTTCCCAATAGAAGCGGGCGGCGGTGGCCTCGCAATTGCCGGTGTCGCCTGATAGTACTTTTTCAGCCAGATGGTCCAGATCCTGGTAGGGCTGCCCGCACAACTGGAGGACGCGGGCCTGATTGCTGATCTTGGCCACCACCACCTGACGCCAGAGGTTTTTCTTGAGAGGCTCTCTGGCTGCGATCTGGCTGGCGATGCGCTGTTTGCGGTATACATTGGCGCCGTAGGGCAGGGTGAGAGCGCAGGGCTGGGCGTTGGCCCCACAATGGACAATGGGCACACCTTCCGCGCTCAATCGGGCCAAAGCCTGATTGGTGATGTAGGCGCCGTGGGAAACGATGATCAGCGCTTCGATTTCGGAGAGCGGTATCTTGCTGGCCTCATCGCCCCGCCGGACCAGCATGAAGCCTTTGCTTACGCTGATCCCGCAGCTTTCGCCTTCGACCTCCACAACTGTCTTCATGGCTCGTTCACGATGGGGTCGAAAACCCGGCCGATAATGTCGATCCCAGCTTTACGTGCATTAAGTTTTTGTAGAGATGACATCACAAAAGCCTCACCTTTATCATCAGAAACTTTCTTTCCTGATTCATCAGTTTCAGGCTTCTTGGCAATATTCACGGGGCGTAAGAACAACATCTCATTGGTCATTTTCCTCAACCGCCGCAGTTCCCTCGCCCCGTCCGGCCCGTCCAAAGCGATGATATCGTTCTTGAACACGCGCATGATCTTTTTCCCTTTGGGATGGTCTTTTTTCCATTGAGGGACGAAGCCGGGCAGATGGTCTTTGTAGCTGCTCACGATCTCGATGCCCCATTTGCAGTTGGGGTCCCTGGGATCGCTGAGGTAGACATCCGCGAAGAGGTTTTCGCCGGAGGACATATATTTGAAGGCTCGGCCGCTCTTGTCCCGGATGGGCACCATCCCCGCGGGGTTCATGCTGAGGGCCAGCTTCACCTTCTTGATGTTGTTCCTGGACGCCCAGTCCTTCACCGCGGAGTCAAAGCCGTCGCCGGAGTATCTGGCGGACATATCCTCAAGCTCTTGCCTCAGGTCGGCCCGCACCACGTTTTTAATGTTTTTGGGAGTGAGTTCGCTCACCGCCTTGCGCACCGTGTAAAGATGGTATTTGGGATTGTCGGGATCGGGACCGGCACAGCCATAAGCTGTTTCCTCCACCAGGGCGCCTCCGGTCTGGTTCCTCCGGGAAAGCTTGGCCGCGCTGATCTGGTCCGGTTTGTAGGAAACCGTGATGGAGTTCACCAGATGGCGGAATTCCTCATGGTCAAAGCCAGGCCAGGGCGGGGGAAGTTTTGAGACAAAGCGGCCGCGGCTGTTGCTGATGTTGTTGGCCAGAGCCCTGATGAAACCCCTGGTGGTGAGGGCGATCACAAAGGCGTCGATGGCGTGGTGGCGGTGGTCGGTGCGATCCTTGCTGTCATCCTCGCCCAGGGCGGTGTTCAGCCCCCATTTGCCCCGCAGCATGCCGGTGTGCCGGCCGGTGATGGTCCAAACACGCTTGTTGCCGCAGACATACCACATATATTTCATGGCCACGCGGCTCATGTAGCGGGTGTCGTTGAGCATGCGGTCCAGGATCTTGGCTTCGTCCTGGAAGTTGTCCATGGCGTCGGAATTGAATTTCCAGCGCTTGCTGGCTTTGAGGTTCTCCGCTCTGGCGATGATGGACTGCCAGTCATAGCCGTCGCGGCTTTGACCGAAGGCTTCGTAGGGGCTGCGCTCGCCCTTGTAGCGGTTGGCTTCGGCGAAACAGAGTATCTTGTTGGCGTTGTTGTCCTCATAGGTGCGGGATTTGGGGAGGATGTGGTCGATCTCGATCCTGTGGGTGAAGAGATCGGAGACGGAGATCTGATGGCCTGTATAGACGCAGCGGCGGTCCAGCTCGTCCTGTCCGAGCTCCCACCAGAGCTTCACTTTCAGGCGGTTGAGGTGGTTCACGGGTAGTCCGTGTTCAGCCAGCAGGGCGTCGATCCTTTCGTTTTCCTTGCGGTTTTGGCCGATGATCTTGTTCAGCCGGGCCTTTTCCTCTTGGCCCAGCTTGATGTCCTTGCCCAGTTCCAGCACGATCTCATAAGGCGCGCCGTGACGGGCAACGATGGCGTTAACCACTTTGCGGAGCTGGTTGAGGGCGATATGCACGGAGGGGTTGTTAATGCGGCCGTGGGCGTCTGCCTCGGCATCGCCGCACCTGCGGTTGAGGGCGATGGTCTCGCGGCTCAGCACCTCGCCGTAGTAGGGCAGGTCGCCCGCGTCGAAGATCTCCCCGTTGTACTCGCCGCTGTGGTCCAGCCCAGCCTGACGGCAGGCCTCGGAATAGATCACCCGCTGGCGCATGAGAGGAAGTATCCGCTGCATGGCCTCAACGCTGAGATGGCAATAGCTGTCCGGCAATTTGAGTTCGAGCAGACTGGCGGCGGTGGGAGCGTCGATACCGGCTTCCATTAGTTCTGCCAGGGCGGGTTCGTCATCCAGGTCCGAGATCACCACTTCAATGACCTTGCTTTTCCGCTCCAGCGGCCAGGCATCCCACAGCCGGGCGAGATCTTCATTGCCCTTTTTATGAAGCGTGGCGTGGGTTTGGTCACCCAGAAGCTTGTCGCGCTCCTCGGTCTCGAAATTGAAGCGGAAATCGCCATGCTGCTTTCCCCAAAGGGCTTTGCGCATCGCCGCGAATTTCACCTCTGCTTTGGTGCTGAGCAGTTGGTAAAGGCTGGCGTACTGTTCGTCACTTAGTTCAAAGGTCTCATTGGTGAAGAGGTTGATGCCTTTAAGATTGTTCAGGTCCTGGCGGATGCGAAACTCCTGAAAGAGAGGATGAGCCTTGGGGGCGCGGTCAAATTCCGGCAGAAGCTGGCATTTGCCTTTCACCGTGGGCAGGAGGGGTCGCTGCTGGAAGATCAATTCCTCGATCTTTTGGCGGTGTTCTTCCGTGTAAATGTCGCTGAATCCGGCCTGGGCGTGCCAGATGCTGTTGAATTCGTGTTCCACCATCTGCCGGGTGGGGAAGATGGGATTGTCATAGGTCTTTTCGTAGCGGAATTTGATCGGCTGGCGCAGATGTTCTTTCCCTCCGGGTATATCATTATAAAGTTCCCACATGTATTCACCCAGGCTGCGGGCTCCTGTCTCAGCCAGTTGTTTCTTCAGGTTTTCGATGCCCTCGGTGATCTTGGTGCTTTTATCGCTTTGGACTTTGCGGTTGCTGCGAAAGCCGCGGCGCTTGGCCAAATGGATCAGGGCCCGGGCGAACTCCGCGGGGGCCAGCTGTTCATCCAGCGCTTTGGCCCGCAGGTAATAGGGATTGATCTGGAAAACTTCGCTGCGCTGGCGTTCGTCCTGAGGTAAAAACCCGTTGTCAAGCAGATGGGCGATCAGCGCCCGGATGCGCTCCAGATAGCGGTCGAGGTTGCGTCTTTGGCCCCGGTAGCCGCGGCGTTTCACCGCCAGAGGTTCGTGGCTTTTCATCTCCCGGCCGTCCGGAAAAATACGTACACCCATATTGATGATTCCGGTGGGATCGTTGCTTTCATCAAGCTTTAGCATGCACCACCCGAGAGAGGTGGAGCCCAGGTCGATACCAAGACGATAACGTTCTTTCATTTTTTTCTTGACTCCCTACGAACTTTTATTATTTTGTCCTATGGAAACCACATTGAACAGAATTGAATTGGTGTCAAGCTGTTAATAAGGTTAATCCAACAACTGCCCGACAGGACTTGATCCCGCCGGGCTTTTTTTATCCGGAAAGAAAAGCACGGCTACAGGACCGGGGGAGGAAATGTGGATCATTCAATCCTTTTTTCGGCGGCCGTATATGGGGAATTTGTGAATTATTCGGATCATTCAAAACTGGCCACCCCCAGTTTAGAGGGTGGCCAGTTGTTTTCAGTGACCCATACCGTGAAGTTGGACGGCAGCGGTGATTTTACCACCATCCAGCCGCGTTGGTCGCCTCAGCCCATACCAAGCATTCGCGTCCATCCCTCTCTTCTGCCTCACGCCTAATCCTCGTATCCAATGCGGGTATCGGGCGGGAGGCGTATCCGGGAATCGGTACAGGGCCTTAACGGCCGGATTGTAGCGCTTCAATATCCACTGGGTTACCGGCTGTTGGATCAAGCCAGTACCACCAAACTATTTGAATTTGAGCCAAAAAAAAAGCGTGGATCCAAAGCTGGATCCACGCAATTCAATCAACCGCGGTGACAGCGCGGTGACAAGGCTGGGCTGCTATTTTTCGCTTTGTTTCGCTTCCAGCAGAGACTGCAAATGCTGAACGTAGGCTCCGGCGCCTCCCTCTTGGTAACCAGTCTGGGCGATCACCTCTTGTTGAGCATCGATCAAGAGGATGGTGGGAAAACCCTCGATGCCGAATTGTTGAGCCAATGCTTGATTGGCCTGGGCTTCGGCGGGCGGGAGTTTTTTCTTGCGGGGGAAGTCGATGGTTAGCAGGATCAGGTTGGATTTGGCATAGTCCTGGAATTCTGGCTGCACGAAGACTTCATCGCGGAGTTTGAAACACCACCCACACCAGTCGGAGCCGGTGAAGTTGATCAGCACGGGTCGGTTGAGTTCCTCAGACAGTCTCAGGGCGGTCTGATAGTCGGTTATCCAGGTGCCTGGTTCGTATGCCACAGCGGTGCTGTCCGGCAGTTTGTCTTCTGCCAAAACCGGTTCGAGTTCCTTGTCTTCGGCTTGGCAGCCGACAACGAGCACCATGCTTAACAGAAGCATAATAATTAGTCTTTTCAAGATGTTACCTCTTCGTCGTTGATATGGGTTTTCACAATGATGGTGGCCGCTTTGGAGAGCATGGCATGCACACCGCAATAGCGTTCCACCGAAAGCCTGACGGCTTTGAGGACTTTTTCGGGGGGAAGGTTTTCACCCCAGAAGCGAAAGTCTGCCCTGATGGTATGGTAGGTGATGGGCTGTTCGCTGGTGGAATCAGCCTCCACATCCACGCGGAATTGGTAGTTTTCCACGCGCATCTTCCCAAGCAGGGATACCACGTCCATGCCGGAGCAGCCGCTCAGGGCTATCAACAGCAGGGGTTTCGGCCGCGGACCGAGGTCTTGGCCACCCCAATCGGCATCTGCGTCCAAGGTTATGTGATGACCATTGGCCTCTGCGTCAAAGGCCATGCCCCCGGACCAGGTCAGGGTTGTCTTGCTGCTCATCAAATGTCTACTGTAGTAGCTTTGAGCACTTCCTCGTATTTCTCAACATAGGTTTTCAAAGCTTTGAAGATATTTTCCACGTCCTTTTCAGGAATCTGAGTGATGATCTTCTTTTGATGGTCCACAACGGTCTGACGGCTGTTCTCGGCCAACTTTTTGCCTTTGTCGGTGATGATGGCGAACCAACAGCGGCGGTCTTTTTCTGAAGGTTTGCGCATCACGAGTTTTTTGCTCACAAGGTTGTCCATGATCCTGGTGATGCGGCTGTGGGAAACATTGAGAACCTTGGCCAGTTCGTTCATGTTGACCGGTTCCTTCACCACAAAGAGATGGTTGAGCAGCTGGCACTCCATTTTTCCAGCTTGCAGACACGCTTTCTGAGCATAGTCGATTTCGCTTAGGACCACCTGAAGCCGGGTGATCATTCCGTGTAAGTGTTCAGCGGTTACTTTCATAGCATTCTCCACAGTTTATTATATTTGCAGCAGGCGGTTTATCTTGTCTTTGTCAAAACCAACCACCGCGGTGTTGTTAATCCAGATCTGGGGCACGCCCATCTGCCCGGTCTTGCGCTGCATGTCGCGCTGGGCCTGTTCATTCTTCGCCACATCGATGTACTTGTAAGTAAAACCTTGTGAGGAGAGGTAATCTTTCACTTTTTTGCACCAAGAACAAGTTGGTGTTCCAAAAACGATGATCTTAGCCTTCATACTATTCTGAACCTCTGAATACATTAATAATGAGACTATTAGATTAAGCAAGAAAAATTTTCCGCGCTGCGATGGTTTCTGGTCACTTGAAAAAGTTGGAGCAATGCCCAAACGCAGATAGGAAAAAAAACTTGCCATATTTTGGGTTGTGGAAAAATTGCCACAAAGCAAGGAGAAAAAAATGGCGACCATCTTTTTTTGCACCGATTGCGGGTTCGAAACCACCAAATGGAGCGGGAAATGTCCGTCCTGTGGCAGCTGGAGTACCCTGAAAGAAAGCACCCGGGTGACCGGAAAGGCAAGCAAGGGCGGGGTGTCAGACCTGCAGTTGCCCAAACCGGAGCGGATCAGGGATCTCAAATACAGCGGTGACATCCGCGCTGCCACTGGCATCCGGGAGTTCGATCTGGTGATCGGAGGCGGCATCGTGAGCGGAATGCTGGTTTTGATCGGCGGAGAGCCGGGCATCGGCAAATCGACCCTCATGCTGCAGCTTTCGCAATGGATGGGAAGCCAGGGCAAAAAAGTTCTCTACGTTTCGGGCGAAGAAAGCGCCGAACAGATCCACCTCCGCAGCACCCGGCTGAATGTGGGTAGCGAGAACATCTGGCTGCTCTGCACCAACGACGCGGAACTGATGCTCAAAGCAGCTGAGGAAAGCCAGCCGGACATCCTGATCGTGGATTCGATCCAGTCCGTGAGCCTGCCCAGCCTGGATTCTTTGCCCGGCAGCATCACCCAGTTGCGCGAGACCAGCAATCGCATTCTGCGCAGCGCCAAAACCTTGCGGATGCCAGTGTTCATGGTCGGTCACGTGACCAAGGAAGGTTTTGTGGCCGGGCCCAAGATCATCGAGCACATGGTGGACACGGTACTCTATTTCGAAGGTGAGCTGCGCGGACAATACAAGATCCTGCGGGCGGTGAAGAACCGTTTTGGCTCCACCAATGAGATCGGCATCTTCGAGATGACCAACCTGGGTTTGGTGGAGGTGCTCAACCCCAATCACATCTTTCTTTCCAACGACGGTGAGCATAACGGCACCGCGATCGGCTGCGTGATGGAGGGTTCCCGATCTTTCATCGTGGAGGTGCAAACCCTGGCGACCACTTCAAATTACGGCACGCCCCAACGGGTGGTGGTGGGTCTGGAGCAGAAGAAACTGGCCATCCTGCTGGCCATTTTGGAAAAGAATCTGGCCTTGTACCTGCGCTCCAGCGACGTCTTCATCAATCTCGCGGGTGGCATCCGTTCTTCCGACCCTGGCCTGGACCTGGCCCTTCTGGCGGCGATCATTTCCAGCCTCAAGGACAAACCCCTGCCGGAAAAATCCGTGTTCATCGGGGAAGTAGGTCTAAACGGCGAAGTCCGGCCGGTGTCTCAGTTGGATGCACGGGTCAACGAAGCTGTAAAGCTTGGTTATGAGCGGATCTTTGTCTCAGGTCACGCAAAGCTGCGGCAAAAAGGGAAGGTGATCAGAATCCGTGACGTAAAAGAGCTTTACGGCGCTCTGGAAAAGTGACGGGAGAGTTTGTTCCACTCTGGTAAAGGGAGTTTCAGACCGCTCCAAGCGATGGAACTTGACAAAATTACCGCGGAACGAAAGCTAAACACATGAACTCAAAGTTTGTATTGCTGATCATTATTGTCACCCTCTGCGTGGTTGGGCTGTATCAGCTGACCAATGCCAGCCGGCAGACCTACCCGGAGTTTCAGTTTTCTGAAGGCCAGATAGCAGAATATGATATCCTGGCACCCTTCGACTTTCCGGTTTTAAAAACCGAGGAACAAGTCCAGAAAGAATATGCGGAAAAGCTGGCCCAAGAGGGGAAACCCTATTTGTTGAGTCCCGATGTGGAATTTGAAGCCTACAGCAATCTGGACCGGCTCTTCGACCTCATCTATGAAGCTGCCGAAAGCTCCGATCCCGGGGCGGTGGTGCTCAGCGGCAGACAGCAGGGTTTTCAGCTGGACAACCCCGGTTTGTTGCTCACCGGAGACAAACAGCGCATCGCTGCTGCCCACGCCAGGATCAAGGCGGCGCTGGAGGAACTGTACAAGGCCGGTATCTACGCGGTTATCGCCGGAGACAGCATCCGGGTGACTACCGAAAATGGCCTGCAGCTACGCAGTCGGGGCCGGTATTTTGAGCTGGCTGAGGCCAAACGCCTCATCCTGCAGAAGCTTGAGCCTTCCCTGGCGATGCTGGTGGAGAAGAACTCAAGCAAACTTATCCTGGCCAATTTGGTGGTGGACACGGAAAGCTACGCCGTGCGGCAAAAGGAGGTCATGGACTCCATCGACCGGGTCAGTGGCATGATCCGCCAAAACGAGGTGATCATTCGCCTCAACCAGAGGCTGAATCAGGAAGACATCAATAAAATGAACTCACTGGCCCGTGAGTATCAAACCCGGGGAGAACGAAAATCCTCTCTGCTCCAGTGGCTGAGCTTTATGGGGCTGCTTGTCTACATCCTGGTGGTTGTCTTCACCTTTAATCTCCATTACTGTTTGTCGCCTCTGCGCGAGGACCACGGAATTGTGGGGGCCGCCGTTCTCAACGCCGGCTTCCTGGTGCTCATTTTGGTCACCCTGCTCACCAGCAATATGTTGGGCTTGTCTGTAAGCCTCATCCCGTTTGCCTTGGTAATCATCTCCGCGGCCATCCTGCTGGGTTACGATCTCGGTTTTTTCTATGCCGCCGGGGCCGTCCTGCTGCTGGGGCCTTTTCTGAATTGGGACGCGGCCAACATGTCACTGCTGCTTCTTTCCACCCTGATTAGCCTGGCCCTGATCCACAGATTCCAGTCGCGGCACAAGTTCATCAAGATCTGGATTTTTTTGTACCTGACGGTGAACCTGATCAACGGCGCTCTCTCCCTGATCTCCTACACAGGAGACAATCTGGTGGAAAAGCTGCAAAGTCTGATCCGGATCGCGGGGTATTCGCTGGTTTCCACCACCATTTCTGTTTTGGGCTGCCTGGCGCTCGTCACATATTTTGAGCGGAAGTGGAACCGTGCCACCAAACAGGTGCTGCTGGAACTGCAGGAATTCAGCCATCCCCTGCTGAAAAGGCTGGCCACCAACGCCGTTGGCACCTATCACCACAGCCTGATGGTGGGCAACCTGGCCGAACGGGCGGCCGCGGCCATAGGCGCAAATTCCTCGCTGGCAAGGGTAGGCAGCTACTTTCACGACATCGGTAAATCGGTCAATCCTGATATATTCACGGAAAATAATGAAGACTCAGCTGAATTCTACGCGAAATTCACTCCGGAAGAAAGCGCTGACATCATCCGCGACCATGTAAAAGAAGGGGTGGTCCTGGCGGAAAAGTACCACATCCCCAAGGCGGTGATCGACATCATCTGGCAGCATCACGGCACCAGCTACATACGTTATTTCCTGGAAGCGGCCCAGCGCCAGGGACAGGTATCGAACCTTGATGCTTACCGCTACTTGGGGCCCCTGCCCCAAAGCAAGGAAGCGGCTCTGGTGATGCTGGCGGATGTGGTGGAATCCACCAGCAAATCCAAAAGCGCGGCTACTGACGAAGAGATCGCCAAACTGGTTGAAGACACCATCCAGCGCTTGATCCGGGAAGGCCAGTTCGACCAGGCGCCGATCACTCTCAAGGACCTTGCTCTGGCCCGGGAAGCGATGTGTCCCGTTCTGGAAAGCGTTTTCCGCAAACGCCTGGAATACCCGGAATCAAAGCAAACTTGAGCACCGTGACCTTCACATTCGAGAACGAGACCGGGATCCAGGTGGATCCGGAACCCCTGCGGGCGGCCGCAAAACTCATCTGCGCGGAGGAATTGCCCCGGGGTGAATGTGAGGTCGGGCTCATGATCTGCACTGACGAACAGATCAGAGGATACAATCTGCTTTACCGGGGTGATGATTCGGTAACCGATGTGCTCTGTTTCAACGGTGCCGAAGGTCTTCCCGCCGAGGTCACGCGAGGGCAAAAGACCATCATCTGCGATATTCTGATTGACATAAAACAACTCCAGCGGCAAAAGGGTTCGCAAAGCATAAATAAGGAACTGATGGAGATTTTTATCCATGGCCTGCTGCACGGATTTGGCTACGACCACATCCGCGCGGGAGACTTTAAACAGATGAAAGAAAAAGAAGAATATTACAGTCGAAAGATGGAAGGTACCCAGCAAAGTGGATGACGGTTCTTTATTACCTTTAATTCTGATAATTTTTGTTCTGCTGCTGCTCTCAGCTTTTTTCTCGGGATCCGAGATCGCGTTTTTTTCCCTCCCCCGCATCTATCTGAAGAAGCTGGAAAGCAGCAAAAACAGGAGCTCGAAAAGGATCCTGGACATGTTGAGGCAGCCCCGGCGGCTCTTGGTAACGGTCTTGCTGGGCAACACATTTGTAAACATAGGGTTTTCGTCCCTGACCGCCCTGATCGCCCTGGCGATCGCCGAAAACACGAATACGAAACCCTCCCTGGCGGTGACCCTGCAGGTGATCATATCCACTTTGCTGATTGTCACTTTCGGCGAGATCATCCCCAAACTGGTCGCCCTGTCTACGGCCAACAACTTCGCCCGGATCGTCAGCCTGCCCCTGCAGATCATCAGTTACATCCTGTATCTGCCAGTGTGGCTGGTCGACAAATTCAGCCTGCTCATTTCCACCCGGCAGAATTCGGATAAACACATGATGTCCCGGCTAACGGCAGAGGAATTTCACAACCTGATCCAGTCTGAGCACTCAAAACATAGTCTCGACGAAAGCGAAAAGCAGATGCTGGTTGGCCTCTTTCGTTTCCGGGAAGCGAAACTCACCGAGATCTACGTACCCCGCGTCAAAGTGAGGGCGATCGAGGAACAGCAGACCCTGGACGACCTGCGTGACCTGATCATCAGCAGCGGCCACTCACGTATCCCGGTATACCGGGAGACGATCGATGACATCGTGGGAGTGATCTACGTGAAAGACCTGCTTCTGTTTCCCGAGAAAAAAAACCTCAATGAACTGACGCGGCCCGCGTGGTTCGTTACCGAAAACATGAAGGTCCAGACCCTGCTCAACCAGTTCAAAACAAAGAAAATGCAGATGGCCGTGGTGGTGGATGAATATGGCGGAACCTCGGGCATCATCTCTTTGGAAGACATTTTGGAAGAGATCGTGGGCGAGATCCACGATGAATACGACCACGACGAAACCCCTGAACTGGTGAGGATTGATGCCAAAACCTGCCGGGTGAGGGGGGTTTACAACATCCGCCAGTTCAATCAGGAGTTCAACTCCTCCATCGATACGGACGAGTACGACAACGTGGCGGAGTTTTTGCTCACCCAGTTCAATCACGTACCCGCGGTGGGGGAGACCTACATCCTGGACAACACCCTGATGTTCAAAGTTTTGGAAAGCGATGGCAAGAGCATCAAACAGGTTGAGATAGTTCTGCTGGATGAAGAGATTTCGTGACCGATGGCTGAGGTGCGAAATCCCCAGGGCTTGAACGGCCCAAGGAAAAGTGGATATCCGGTTGGCGCTGTCTGGCCTCCGGTTTTTTGGTTCGCGCTTATCTGGCTGGTCTCATCCCTGCCGGGCAAACACCTGCCCGCGCCCAGGATTCTCAGCCTGGACAAACTTGCCCACATCGCTGTCTATCTTATCCTGGGGCTGCTCGTCAATCGCGCTGTTCACCGGCTGGGGCTCGACTTCAAACACCGCTGGTGGATCTATCTGGTCCTGCTGGCCACCGCCGGCCTGGATGAGCTGCACCAGTACCTTGTACCTCAAAGGTCAGTCTCGTTCTGGGATTTTGCCGCCAATGCCACCGGCCTGATGGTTGCTTTCGGCGCCTACTGGATCTTCCGTGATCGAAGTTGAACACCTGCATCTGAATCTGTCCGGGCAATCTCTGCTGCAGGATGTAAGTTTCAAGCTGGAAGACGGCCAAAACCTGATCATCGTGGGTCGCAGCGGCTCGGGGAAAACAGTGTTGATCAAAACCCTGATGGGGTTCTATCATCCGGATGGCGGGTCTGTGATAGTGGACGGCTGGGATGTTTATTCCGCTGCCAACGATCTGGATTCCGTCACCCGGCAAGGTTTTGCGATGGTCTTTCAGAATTCAGCGCTGCTGGATTCATACTCCGTGTTTCAGAATGTGGCCCTGCCCCTCTATGAGAGAGGAAAGTTGGATCATGACGCCATCAGGGAGAAAGTTGGCCAAAGCCTGGCTGTGGTGGGCTTGGAAGACATCATGGACAAATATCCCGCCGAACTCAGTGGCGGCATGCGCAAACGCGTGGGCATAGCCCGGGCCCTGGTTTATGATCCGCGTTACATCATATTTGACGAACCGGTTTCCGGCCTGGACCCGATCACCGCGGCCGAGATCATCTACTACATCACCCAGATCATCTCCTCCAAGCGGGCCACAACGATCACCATCACCCACGATACCCGCGATCTGGAGGCCATCGGCAACCAGGTTTTGTTTTTGGAACAAGGCCGGGTGCTGTATTACGGCCCACTAAACCTGTTGTGGCAATCCCCAGACCCCCTGATCAGGCAATTCCTGCAGATCGGGGAGTGAAGCGGTTTTGTGAACTCAGCCAACCCGCCTGTCCTGCCGGTCAAACCCACGAATCCACTGCTCTTGCTGGCTTTTCTCACGGCCACAGCCTGCAGTATTCATGTGTTTGAAAGCCTGATCATGCGTTTGCTGCCGCTGCCTTTTATCCGCCTGGGTCTTTCCAACATCGTGGTGATGTATCTCCTGTTTGAAAAAAAACCGCTGCAAGCGTTCGTGGTGGCCGTCACCAAATCCCTGGTCGCCGGCGCTGTAACCTTCACCTTGTTGTCTCCGGCCACTTTGCTGTCGCTCTGCGGAGGCCTGGCAGCCATTTTTGCCATGTGGGCCGCTCTTGCCGCGAACCTTGGTTTTACCGAGTATGGAGTGAGTGTCAGCGGAGCTGTGATGCATAATATCGTGCAGCTGTTTTTGGTTCAGAAGGTGGTTTTGCCGGGCACGCAAGTTTTTGTGTTGACACCATTGCTGCTGTTTTTAGGCTTGCTCAGCGGAATCCTGACAGCTTGGATCCTGCTGCTGATAAAAGAAAGATTTGCAAAACAAAAGAATGGATATCATGAAGAAAGAGAATAAACAGAGATGGTACAAAGCCCTTCTGATAGCGGGTATCGCCGGTTGCCTCCTGGTTGGGGTGTTCATCGGCGCTCTCTGGTATTATCAGGATGATCTGCCGCCCACGGTGGAACTGAAGAACTACACCCTGCGTACAGGCAGCGAGGTTTACGATCGCAGCGGCAGGATGATCTATCTATTTGCCTTCGAGAAGCGGAAACTGGTTTCCCTCAAAGAGCTTCCCCCGCATCTGATCGACGCGCTGATAGCCACGGAAGACAAACGGTTCTACTACCACCTTGGCCTGGACCCGATCAGGATTGTGCGAGCCCTGATGACCGATATCAGAAAGGGAAATTTCTCCGAAGGTGCCAGCACCATCACCCAGCAGATGGCCCGCAACATGTTTCTCACGCTGGATAAAACCATAGCCCGCAAGATGCGGGAGATAGTGCTGGCCTTGAAGATCGAGGCCACCTTCTCCAAGGACGAGATCCTTGAGATCTATCTGAACAAGATTTTTTGGGGTTCCCAGAATCACGGAGTGGAAACGGCTTCGCTCTATTACTTCAACAAACACGCCCGCGATCTCAACCTCCCTGAGTCGGCCCTGATCGTTGGAATGATCCAACGCCCCAATTATTATGACCCGTTCAAGCATCCGGAAAGGGCAAAAAACAGGCGTGATCTGGTTCTGGGACGCATGCTCAAAACCCGCAAGATCACTGAGGAACAATACCAGGAGGCTCTGGCCAGCCCCGTCAATTCCCAGCGGGGGGGCAGTTACGCCCGCTTCGCCTCGGACTATTTCATCGAGCAGGTGCGTTCCTATCTGGAAAACAAGTATGGCACCGAACGGCTGTTTGAGGGCGGGTTGAAGATCTATACCACCCTGGATTCCGAGATGTCTTCCGCCGCGGATTCTCTGTTCAACGCCTATCTCGCCCGGGTGGAGAACAGCGGCGGTTTTCCCCACCGCTATGCCACGGTACCCAAAGACGCTCAGGATATAGATACCAAGTATATCCAGGGCGGATTGGCCCTGATCGAGAACAAGACCGGATACGTGCGGGTGCTGATCGGAGGTCGTAGTTTCGAGCACAGCAAATTCAACCGCATGACCCAAGCCAAGAGGCAGCCGGGATCTTCGATCAAACCCATCTATTATACCATGGCCGTGGAAAAAGGCTACCACCCGGCCAAGATCCTGCCCGACTCCCCGATCACGATCGGCAACTGGTCGCCCCAAAACTCCGGCGGCTCCTACCACGGAAACACCCGCATGCGGGTCGCTCTGCAGTGGTCCTACAACACCTGGGCGGTAAGATGCGCCGAGGATATCGGCCTGCCCGCGGTACGTGACGCGTTTCGCCGGTTCGGGTTGAATGCCGATCCCAAGGACCTCACCGCCGCTCTGGGATCCTATGAGGTTACGCCGCTGAACCTGATCGCCGGCTACACGGCCTTTGCCAACGACGGCAAGCGCGCGGCGCCCATCTTTGTAACCAGAGTGGAGGACATGCACGGCAAGCAGATCGAGCGGATCAACTCTCAGAAATACAACGTATGCTCTCCGCAAGTGGCCTACCTCATGACCAGCATGTTGCAGACGGTGGCGAAATCCGGCACGGGAGCTTCCTCCCGCAGCGGATATTACTGGGACAGCGCCGGAAAAACCGGTACCAGCAGTCAAAACAACGATTCCTGGTTCATCGGCTTCAACAAAGCCTACACCCTGGGCATCTGGACAGGTTTCGACAACTGGAGACTGAGAACGGGATCAGCGCTTGCCGCCAGCATTTGGGGGCCGATCATGACCAAAGCCATCCAGATCGAAAACTACGGCCGCACGCCCAGTGCCAACGATTCCCGCTATACTTTTGTGGAACCGCCCCGGATCGTGCATCTGAACATCAATCCCTACACAGGTTTCGTGGTGAGGGGTGGCGGAATCTCGGAAGTCTTCATCGAAGGATTTGAACCGGTGGTATCCCGCGATTCGCTTTCCTACAATTTCGCGCCCAGCTACAATTTCCAGGACCAGTTTGAGCAGGAACTCTAAACCGGGCCGGACGCCTACCGGGAGTTTGAACCATGATAGTATTTGACGACCAAAATACAGCGGCATTTTACCCGCTGACCCAAAACCGGAGCGTGGGTGACCTGCGCTGCGGCATCCTCAAGCTGCGTCAGAGGCTGCAACAGTTTCTGGAAGACGGCGATGACACCGCCATCTGGACGGATCCCCTGCTCGCAGAGCTCTATCGGGAACGCAAACCCGAATGGCAGGTGAACAAGCCCGCCCCAGCCCAAACCTTGCTGGTGAATTCCCGGTTAAAAGTGGACCAAACCTCGATCGAGAGGGTCAGAGCCCTGCCCGCCGGACACTGCCTCAATCAGGGCGAGGCCATCCTGGCTTTGCGCACGGTAAAAGAAACCCCGGCCCTGCCCGCGCTGGCGGAACTTGCCGGCCTGGGTTACACGCTGGTGCCCTCCGAGCTTGGGATCTATCAAAACCTGAGCGACATCATCCACGACAACGACCGTCTGCTGCGTTTCGATTTCGAACACCTGTTCTACGATAACGACAACTATTTTGAAACTGAACTGGGCGTCACCGCCCTGAATCCCTACAGCATCTGGATCGGCGAGGACGTGGACCTGAAACCGGGAGTGGTTCTGGACGCTTCCGGAGGCCCGATCGTGCT
This sequence comes from uncultured Candidatus Cloacimonadota bacterium, assembly GCA_964631015.1. Taxonomy (GTDB): domain Bacteria; phylum Cloacimonadota; class Cloacimonadia; order Cloacimonadales; family Cloacimonadaceae; genus Syntrophosphaera. The sequence goes on from CAZVXH010000029.1 coordinate 24,224, forward strand.
GGATCAGGGAGCGCGGGTGATGGCCAACGCCGTGATCATGGGGCCGGCCTACATCGGCAAAAAATCCCTGGTTCGCGTGGGCGCGAAGATTTATGGCGGCACTTCCATCGGCCCGGTCTGCAAGGTTGGCGGCGAGGTGGAGGGAAGCATCTTCCAGGCTTATTCGAACAAACAGCACGATGGTTTCCTGGGCCACAGTTTCATCGGCGAATGGGTTAACATCGGCGCCGACACCAACAACAGCGACCTCAAGAACACCTACGGAAACGTGTGTTTCCACTCCTACCTCAGCGGCTCCAAGATCGATTCCGGCACCATGTTCCTGGGCGCCCTGATCGGAGATCACGCCAAACTGGGCATCAACACCAGCATCAACACTGGTTGCGTGATCGGGCTCGGATCCAATCTCTTCGGCCCGGACCTGATCTCGGACTTCATCCCTGATTTTTCCTGGGGACAGGCTTCCCAACTGGGCAGATACCGTTTTGATCGCTTTTGCGCCACCGCCGCTTTGGTGAAAGCGCGCCGCGAGCTGGAGTTCAGTGCCGCCGAGACCGAAATTTACCGCGTTCTGCACGAGAGATCTGGTGGCTGAACAAACTCCTGGAGTATCAATGCAAGAATATATGGAAGTTGAATTCCGGACAGGCCGTCTGGGATATTACCAAAACCCCCAAAACCTGCCCATCGCCCCGGAAGAACTCATCATTGTGGAAGTGGAGCGCGGCGAAGATATCGCCCAGGTCACCCATCTCAGTGTGTCCGGAGACGAGATCGGCGCTCAACTGCCGCAAACCGGCCGGGTCTACAAGATCAGGCGTTCCGCCACCGACCTGGATATCGAAAAGCTCCGCAACCTCCCCCTGGAAGAGGAAAAAGCCGCTCAGACCTTCGCGGACATTCTCTCGCGCTACCCTTTCGAGATGAAACTGATCGAGACCATTTTCCAGTTCGACGGCAACAAACTCACCTTTTTCTTCACCGCCGAGGGCCGGATCGATTTTCGGGTCTTCGTGCGCGAACTGGCCAACGTTTTCCGCACCCGCATCGAACTGCATCAAACCACCGGGCGCGACGAGGCCAAACGCTTGGGCGGCTACGGCATGTGCGGTCTCCAGTATTGCTGCGGGAATTTTCTCAAACGCTTCAATCAGGTTACCATCAAAATGGCCAAGGACCAGAATCTGGCCGGCAATCTGGCCAAGATCTCCGGTCCCTGCGGACGCCTGCTCTGCTGCCTCAATTTCGAGGAGGATTTCTATGTGGAGGAGGCCCGGGGATTTCCCATCCCCGGCACCTGCGTGGAATTCAAGGGCAAACGGATGTATGTGTTCAAGACCGACGTCCTGAACAAGCGCATCCACCTTTCGGACGAAGATCAAGGCATCACCGAGATCGATCTGGAGAGCTTCGGGAAGCTTGAGGTCATTTCCGTGCCGGACATCGAGCCATGCTGAGCAGTCTTTACGGGGTCCGGCCCGAAAATCTGGAAAGCTTTTTCAGTGCAGCTTTCCCAGCTTACCGGGTGCGCCAGCTGCTGAACTGGGTCTACCGTAAATTTGTCTTCGATCCCGCTTTGATGACCGATCTGGCCCCGGATTTCCGCGCCGCCCTCACCTCCGCTTTTGATCTTGCTTTGCCCACCGTCGCCGAGAACAAGCTGTCGGCGGACGGCAGCGCCAAATATCGCCTGATCATGGCGGACGGCGCTCAGATCGAGATGGTGCTGATGCCCCAGGACAAAAAACAGACCCTCTGCGTTTCCACCCAGGTCGGCTGCGCCCGCGCCTGTTCTTTCTGCGCCACCGGCCGGATGAGAAAGAAGCGCGACCTCCAGAGCCACGAGATCGTACAGCAGATCCTGCTGGCCGCTGCTGATGCCGATCCCGCCCTCACCAACCTTGTCTTCATGGGCATGGGTGAGCCGCTGGACAATCTGGACAACGT
>CAZVXH010000030.1:0-26094 GCA_964631015.1 uncultured Candidatus Cloacimonadota bacterium
TAACATACATTGGTATTAGATTACCCTGAAGCAGGCGGAAGAATCTTCCGCCTTTTTCATTTCCGGTAAGAAGGAGGTTCTTATAATCCGGATCAAACGTGGAAAGGCACGCACCAAAGAGGTGGTGCCGAAGGAAAGGATCAACGAACAGATCAACTCGCTCAAAGTGCGGGTGATCGATTCTGATGGCAAGCAGGTAGGCATCATGCCCACCCGCGAAGCCATCCGCAAAGCCGAGGAACTGAATCTGGACCTGGTGGAAATATCCCCCACCACCGATCCCCCGGTTTGCCGCATCCTGGATTTCAGCAAATACTATTTCGAAAAAGAAAAGAAAGCCAAGGAAGCCCGCAAGAAACAGCACGAGATCGAGATCAAGGAGATCAAGTTCGGACCGAACACGGAAGAACACGATTACAATTTCAAGAAAACCAACGCGATCAAGTTTCTGAAACAGCACAACAAGGTGAAATTCACCGTGCGTTTCCGGGGCCGCCAAATGGCCCACAAAGAGCTCGGCTTCAACGTTTTGGAAAAACTCAAGACTGACCTGGCCTATCTGGCCGACGTCGATTCCGCGCCGGTGGCTGAACGTAACCTGATTTCCATCATCATGACCCCCAAAAAGGACATCGACCGCATCCTGGAAAAGATCGCCCCCGCCGGGGAAGCCCCCACCGCGCCTGAAACCGCCGCGCCGGCCACTCCGGAAAAGGAAACCGAGTAAGGACCAGAGACTTAAAATAGACATTTGATTTAAACTGTCAAGGAGATAAACATGCCCAAGATCAAGACAAACCGTTCCGCGGCCAAGCGGTTCAAGGTTACCGGCTCCGGCAAGATAGTGCGCCACCACGCCAAAAGCGCGCATATCAAAACCAAGAAATCACCCAAGCTGAAACGTCACCTGCGCGCCAGCGCCATCGTGAAAAAATGCGACGAACGGCGCATCAACCGCATGCTGGGAAACTAAAGGGAGAATAAAATGCCAAGATCAGCAAACAACGTATCCGCCCACCGCAGAAGAAAAAAATACATGCTGGCCGCGCGCGGCAACTTTGGCCGCCGCAGCAAAACCTATCGGGTTGCCCGGCAAACCGTGGAACGCGGCATGGCTTTCGCCTTTGCCCACCGCAAGCTGAAAAAGCGCCAGTTCCGCAGCCTCTGGATCACGCGCATCAACGCCGCCTGCCGGATCAACGACATGAGCTACAGCCGCTTCATCAACGGCCTGCACAAAGCCAACATCGAGATCAACCGCAAATCCCTCGCCCACCTGGCCTGGCACGACAGCGATGCCTTCGCCAAACTGGTCGAGATCGCCAAAGGCTGACCATAACCCATTCCCGGCCTTCGCGGCCGGACCCATGCAAGGGAAGGAACCACGGTGCAAGATCAACTGAGGGAAGTGGCGGAACAGGCCCGGGCGGACATCGCCGCCTGCCAGACCGCCAACGACATCCTGAACGCCAAAGCCCGGTATCTGGGCAAGAAAAGCCTGGTGAACAGCCTCTACGGAAAGCTCAAAGACCTTCCGGACGCTGAGAAACCGGCTTTTGGACAGAGCATAAACGAACTCCGCAACGGCCTCGAGGCCCTGCTCGCGGCGCGTGAACAGGAGCTGAAAGACCGTCTGCGGGAAGCCCAGGACAGCGCCAAAACGCTGGACCTGAGCCTGCCCGGGATCTTTCGGCCGCGGGGTTCGCTGCACCCGCTGACGATCATCCGCCGCCGGATCGAGGATGTCTTCATCGGCATGGGATTCGAGATCGCCGAAGGTCCCGACATCGAAGACGAGTGGCACAACTTCGACGCCCTGAACACCCCGCCGAACCATCCCTCCCGCAACCTGGCCGACACCTTCTACCTGGACAACGGCTGCCTGCTGCGCACCCAGACCTCCACGGTGCAGGTGCGCACCATGGAAAAGTTTTCGCCGCCCATCCAGATCATCTCGCCCGGCCGATGCTACCGCAACGACAAACCGGATCCCTCCCACTCCCCCGTTTTCCATCAAGTGGAAGCCCTGGTGGTGGATAAAGGCATCTCGATGGCCGATCTGAAAGACACGCTGCAAAACTTCGCCCGGATCATGTTCGGCGCCGATGTCCGCTCGCGCATCCGACCCCACTTTTTCCCCTTCACGGAACCCAGCGCGGAAATGGACATCAGCTGCGTGGCCTGCCAGGGAAGCGGCTGCCGCGTTTGCAAAAACTCCGGTTGGCTGGAACTGGGCGGAGCCGGCATGGTTGATCCCGCCGTGTTCAAAATGGTGGGCATCGATCCCGAGATCTTCTCCGGATACGCCCTCGGCGTGGGCGTGGAACGCATCGCCATGCTCAGCTACAACATCCCGGACATGCGCATCCTCTTCGAAAACGACGTGCGCATGCTGCGCCAGTTCAGCGGGGAGGTCCTGTGATCATTTCCTGCCGCTGGCTCAGCCGCTATATCGAACTTCCCGCGACTACCGCAGAACTGGTTCAAACCCTCACCTTCAGCGGGATCGAGGTGGAAGCCGTGAACTCCCTGCCGGAGCTGCCCCCGAGCGTTGTCACCGCCAGGGTGCTAAGCGCGGAACCCATCCCCGGCACCGACCATTTGCGGGTCTGCAGCGTGGATCACGGCGCCTCGGAACCCACCCAGGTGGTCTGCGGCGCGCCCAACTGCCACGCCGGAATGATCTCTGTACTGGCCCTGCCGGGAACGGAACTGCCTGGCCTGAGCATCAGGACGGCCACCCTCCGCGGCGTGGAATCGCACGGCATGCTATGCTCCGAAAAGGAACTCGGCCTATCCGAAAACCACGCCGGGATCATCGAGCTGGAGCCATCCACCCCCGTGGGCGTCTCCGTGAACGGCAGCTATGAACTCCCGGACACCATTTTGGAACTGGAGATAACGCCCAATCGCCCCGACCTGCTGGGATACATCGGCATCGCGCGCGACCTTTCCGCCTCACTGGGCAGCCCCCTGAAGCTGCCGCGGGTGGAACATGTTGCCGGTGAGGCCAGCGCCACAACCGCGCTGACCCTCGTTCTGGACGATCCGGTGAAATGCCCCCGCTACACGGCCCGGCTGCTCTCCGGCGTCACCGTCCAGGAATCTCCCCAATGGCTGAAGACCGCGCTGATCAAATCCGGCTTGCGGCCGATCAACAACATCGTGGACGTGACCAACTATGTGATGCTGGAGCAGGGACACCCGCTGCACGCTTTCGATTACCACCGGCTGCAGCCGCTCAACCCCAGCGACGGCCACCCCGCCGTGGTGATCCGCAAAGCCAGGCCGGATGAGCAGTTCATCGCTCTGGACGGCAAAAGCTACACCCTCGACCCCGACGATCTGGTGATCGCCGACGGCCAGAACGCCTCCGCCCTCGCCGGCGTGATGGGCGGCAAGGCCACCGCCATCAGCGATTCCACCACCTCCATCGTTCTGGAAGCCGCCTGCTTCCACGCTGGAAGCATCCGCTCCACCTCTTACAAACACAAGCTTTCCACCGATTCCTCCTACCGCTTCGAGCGTCAGCTCAGTGCCCACTCCCTGGACACGGTGAGCGACCGCGCCGTGCAGCTTTTCCTGGAAACCGCCGGCGGCGAGGTCTGCAACGCCCTTTACGACGCCTGGCCCCAAGCCCTCACCCCGCGCTGGCTGGCCATCCGGCCCCGCCGTTTCACGGAGCTCATCGGCTTTGAACTGGACAGCAGCGCCATCATCCGCTATCTGGAGGCTTTGGGCTGCAAGTTTTACCAATACGGCAGCTGGCGCGAAGAACTGATCGAAGATCCGTCCCTGATCCACTGCCACCATCTGGAAGAGGAAAAGGCCGGCATCACCGAATTCTCTGAAATCGACTGCGATCACGCCCTCTGGTTCGAGCTCCCGCCCCACCGCGTGGACCTCACCCGCGAAGCCGATCTGCTGGAGGAACTGGCCCGCCTGGCCGGGTTCGACCGCATTCCCCGTAAAAAGGACCTCCCCCGCATCATGGACCGCCACGCCTTCCGGGCGCGCAGAGGGATAGAGGACTGGTTCGCGGACGCCTCCTGCCATGAAACCCTGAACTACAGTTTCTGTGATCCGGCCCAACTGGCAGACCTGGCCATGGACCCCGCGGAGACCGAAGCTAAATTAATTAGGCTGATCAACCCCCAAAGCAGCAATCAATCGGCCCTGCGCGTGACCCTGCTGCCCCAGCTGCTGGACAACCTGCGCTACAACCTCAACCACGGCGAGCGCAATCTCAAGCTGACGGAACTGGGCAAGATCTATCTGAAAGACAAAGATTCACACCGCGAACAGCTGTCCTTCGGCGCCGTGCTCACCGGGCGCATGGACCCCGAACACTGGAACGCCAAAAGCGGCCCCATCAGCTTCCATCAGGTGAAAGGCCTGGTGGAGGGCTTGCTGGACCTGCTGGGCGTGAACACAACGGACACAGGGGCCTACGAACGCCCCTGGCTGGCCTCCGGCGACAATCTGGCCTACCGCTCCGCCGACAGGGTGATCGCTTCTTTCGGGCGCCTCAAAACCACCATCGCCAACAACTTCGGGATCGATCTCACCCTGCTAAAACAGGATATCTGGGTGATCGAACTCGACGTCGACCTGATCGTTGAACTCACCCGGGACCGGAAAAAGGTCTTCCGCGAACTGCCCCGCCATCCAGCCGTAACCCGGGACCTCTCTTTCCTGATCAAAACCGAAGTGCCCTATGCCGCGATCGCAACCGCCATCAAAGCCGTGAACACCGACCTGATCAGCGAAGTAAGCATCTTCGACCAATACCTTGGCGAGCAGGTGCCCCAGGGATTCCGCAGCATGTCTTTGCGCGTGGTGATGCAGGACAGCGAAAAAACATTGACAGATGAGCGCGTGGACCAACTCCTTGCATCGGTGCAGGAAATGCTCTCCCGCGCCTGGCAGATCAAATTGAGGTAACTAAATGGAAACAAACGCCACAAGCTTGCAAGATAAGATACAAAAACTGATCAACCAGTACACCGAAGACAAGAAGAAACTGGAAAAACTGACCAAACAAAGTGAAGATCTGAAAGAAGAAAACACCCAGCTCATGGCCCAGATCGAAAAAATCAGCCAAAGCAACAGCGGTTCCGGCGAACGCATCCGGGAACTGGAAACGCAGCTGAGTGCCCTGGAAAGCAAATACCAGGAATTGCAAGACACCGTCTCCGGATTCGAAAGCATCGCCACAGATGCCATCAGCCAGATCGACAGCATCTTTCCGGAACTGGACGATAACAAGAAGAAATGATGAAAGCGGTGGAAGTCGAGATCTATGGCCGCAAATTCCGCCTGCGCTCGGACAACCTGAAGGAAACCCAGGCCGTGGCCGCGTCCATCGACGCGGAACTGAACCAACTTCGCGAGCTCTATGAGAACCTCGACTTCACAAAACTTTTACTCCTGCTCCTGCTGAAGAAGCAGGACGAGATCAGCTCCCTGCAAAACCGTTCCGCCGATCTGGAAAAGGAACTCGAACGTCTGAACCAGATGGTGGGAAACATCGTTGGGGAGATCTGAAGCATTGGCCTGCGGAACCCGTGATATGGATTGCACAAAAGCTGATAAAAAAACGGGAACCGAGCCATGGGCGGCATGCACGCCGGCACGTTCCGGATCCATAAAGCCCACAAGGTAGGCGCCCACCTGATGCTTGGCTTTTAACAGACAAGCATACACGGTTCAAGCGGGCCATATTTTCGCAACGGCCGGGTGCGTAACCCGCCTGAATAGATTAAAAAGGAAACAATGATGCCAGACAATATTTGGATCATGGCAGCGATCGGACTGGTACTGGGCTTTCTCATCGCCCTGGTGATCTACCTGATCAAACGCAACAGCTCCTTCCGCCTGATCTCCGGCGCCAAAAAGATCGCCGCTGAGATCAAGGAATCCGCCCAAGCCGACATCGAAACCACCAAAAAAGCCGCCATCCTGGAAGCCAAGGACGAATGGTTCAAGCAGAAAAAACTGCTGGAAGACGAGATCAAAGAACGCCAGAAAGAACTGCGCTTTCAGGAAAAGAAATTCAACGAACGCATCGGCAGCCTGGACAAGCGCCTCGAATCCATGGACAAGAAAGAAGCGAACATGGTCGAGCAGGAAAAGCGCCTCAAACACAAGGACGAGGAGATCAGCCGCAAAGCCCAGGAAGTGGAGATCCTGATCGGCGTACAACGCGCCAAACTCTCTGAGATCGCTGGACTCAGCCGCGAGGAAGCGCTGAACGTGATGCGCGAGGAACTGATCTCGCAGGCCCGCCAGGTGGCAGCCAACGACGCCAAACTCACAATCGAGCAGATCAAGCTCGACACCTCCAAAAAAGCCGCTGAGATCCTCGCCACAGCCATCCAGCGCCTTGCCGTGGACCACGTTTCCGAATCCACCGTTTCCGTGGTCTCGCTGCCCTCGGACGAAATGAAAGGCCGCATCATCGGCCGCGAGGGACGCAACATCCGCACTTTCGAAAAAGCCTCCGGGGTCGATCTGATCATCGACGACACCCCCGAAGCCGTGGTGCTTTCATGCTTTGATCCCGTTCGCCGCGAGATCGCCCGCCTGGCCCTGGAAAAACTGATCTCCGACGGCCGCATCCACCCCGGCCGCATTGAGGACGTGGTGATCAAAACCGGCAAGGAGATGGAGGAAACCCTCGTTAAACTCGGCGAAAAAGCCGTGCTTGAAACCAACATCCACAATATCTCCGGCAACCTGATCAAGATCCTGGGTCGGCTGCATTACCGCACCTCCTACGGCCAGAACGTGCTCAAACACTCCCTGGAAGCCGCTTGGATCTGCGGGATCCTGGCCGCCGAACTCGGCCTCGACCAGGAGATCGCCCGCCGCGCCGGCATGCTGCACGACATCGGCAAAGCCGTGGACCAGGAATTTGACGGCACCCATGCCATCATCGGCGCCAATCTCGCCCGCAAAAACGGCGAAAGCAAGATCATCGTGAACGCCATCGAAGCCCACCACGAAGAGGTGGAGGCCACCTCCGTCTACGCCGCCCTGGTTCAGGCATCCGACGCCATCTCCGGCGCCCGTCCCGGCGCCCGCCGCGAAATGCTGGAAACCTACATGCAGCGCCTGGCCAAGCTGGAGGACATCGCCAACTCCGTGCAGGGCGTGAACAAATCATACGCCATCCAGGCCGGACGCGAACTGCGCATCATCGTGGAACCAAGCATGGTGGAAGACGCCCAAACCTCGCTTCTGGCCACTGAGATCGCCGCCCAGATCGAAAAGGAAGTGCAATATCCCGGCCAGATCAAGGTTACCGTGATCCGCGAGACCCGCCAGATCGCCATGGCCAAATGATCAAACTGCTCTTTTTCGGCGACATCTTCGGCAAACCCGGCCGCCAGGTCCTCTACGACCAGCTGCCGCGCCTCAAAGCCGAGTTTGAGCCGGATTTCATCATCATCAACGGAGAAAACCTCGCCGACGGCCGCGGCCTCACCGAAAAGACCGTGAAGCCCCTGCTCCACGCGGGAGTGGACATCGTTACCGGCGGAAACCACCTCTGGGACCGCAATGAAGCCTGGGAGTACATCGGCATCAACCCCGCCATCGTGAAACCCCTGAATTTCCCCGCCACGGCTCCCGGAAGCGCGGTCTGCGTGCTGCGCAAGGAGGAGCTGGAACTCACCGTGCTCACCCTCTGCGGCCAGATCTACATGCCCCCCAGCGATTCTCCCTTCACCGCGCTGGAACGCTGGTTTGAGGCAAATCCCGGACACGCTGGGCGTTGCGTGCTGGTGGATTTCCACGCCGAATCAACGGCCGAAAAACGCGCCCTGGGCTGGTTCGCCGATGGCCACATCTCCGCCCTGCTGGGCACTCACACCCACATCCAGACCGCCGACGAAGAGATCCTGCCCCAAGGCACGGCTTACCTCACGGATGTGGGCATGACCGGTTCCCACGACAGCGTTATCGGCGTGAAAAAGGAGATCATCCTGGAAAAATTCCGCCACGGCCTGCCCCTGCGCTACGAGACCTCCAACCTCGGCCTCCAGGTGAACGCCGTCTATCTGGAACTTGATCCCGCCACGGGAAAAGCGCTGAAGATCGAACGCGTGCGGCGGATCCTGGATCACACTATCACTGAAGGTGAATAACATGGAAAAGCTCCTCTCCGGAAAACCCCTGGCCGCCCTCATCCGCGCCAAGATCAAGGAACTCATCGCGGAACACGGGCTCACCCCCAAAATGTTGCTTATCCAAACAGGCAGCGACCCCGCCTCGGCCTACTATGTGCAAAACATCGTGGCCAGCGGCGTCAAACTGGGCTGCGAAGTAACGCTGGAGAATCTCCCCGAAAGCACGAGCCAGGCGGATCTGCTGGCCCTGATCGCCGCCGCCAACGCGGACCCCCAGATACACGGCATCATGCTGCAGAAACCTCTCCCCCACCATCTGGATGAGGCTTTGGCCGGTGAGAGCATCGCTCCCGCCAAGGACATTGACTGCCTTCATCCGGTCAATCAGGGCCGGATCATTCTGAATCAGGATGGCCTGCTGCCCTGCACGCCTCTGGCTGTGCTCTGCACCCTCAGATATTACGGAGTACCCGTGGCCGGCCAACACGCCGTGATCATCGGACGCAGCGCCGTGGTGGGCAAGCCTCTGGCGAACATGCTGCTCTGGAAAAAGCCCTGGGCCGATGCCAGCGTAACCGTCTGCCATTCCCGCAGCGCCAAGCTCAGTGAACTCACTCAAAGCGCGGACATTCTCATCGCCGCCCTCGGCAAGGCGGAATTTGTGACCGAGGCGATGATCAAAAAAAATTCCGTGCTCATCGACGTGGGCATCAACGCCCAAAACACGGGCGAGGGTAAAACGACTTTTGTGGGCGACATCGACTTTAACTCGTGCCGGGACAAAGCGTTGGCCATCACTCCCGTACCCGGCGGGATCGGCTCCGTAACCACCGCCCTGCTCTGGCTGAATCTGCTTAAAGCCGCTCTCGAAGCAAAGGGAACGAATAAAAACATTGACGATTTTCTCGACTTCATTTTTAAGGAATAACAGTAAGAAAATATCCACCGATCAGAAATGGGAGGAACGATGCCAGATAAGAGCAGAAGACTCTTAACCCTTATGACCGCATTGCTTTTGGCGTTGCTGGTGCTCACCGGCTGCGGCAAATTCGGCGAAAAATTCCCCAATGAGGAACCCACCATCGCCATCACTTCATACGAAGGTTTTGATGACAGCGAATTACTTGCCCCCTATGCCGACACTGAATTTTTATTTCAACAGAAGATCTTCTGGAACGCCACCGACCCTGACGGGATCATTGCCGGTTTTGCCTATCGCGTGAAGGACCAGAGCGGCAACCCGATCGCCACCCCGGGCAACCACTATGTGGACATGACCGGCGATGTAACGCCCCAGAACGTGGTCGACCGTTTCGGCGTTGGCTGGGTGATCCATTATAAGACCAATGCCGATCAAAACGTGCCCCTGGACCAGATTCCCAACGACCGCAAGACCATCTGGACCTCGGCCAAGTACGCCGTGATCAATTTCCCCGCCGCGGACGCCAACGGCAATCCCCTCACCATGCAAAGCACTTTCGAAGTGATCGCCATCGACAACCGGGGCGGCATCACTCCCGTGACCACCAGTCCCTACCCCAAGACCAGCATGGCCTGGCGCAGATTCAACTCCACCTCGGCCCGCCCCACTTGCATCGTTACCACCACCAAGGGTAATCCCAACGGCGGCGTGGTCGGCTCAGGCCTCCGGCTCGATTTCACCATGGACGACGCGGATGCCTTCATCGATCCCATCCCCTACAAATTCGAATTCAAAATGATGAAGATCGATCCCGCCGACAGCACGGTGATCGCTGGATCGGAAACCGAGTGGATCGACACCGAGGAATCGCTCAACGACATCCGCATTGACGAGTATCTGCTCACCCGCTATACCACGCCATTCCTCACCTATGACGTGGAAAACGGCGTCACCAACACCCTCACCAAGATCGAAGCCCGTGCCTACGACATGTCCGGCGTGGTGTCTGAAGGCACCAACAACTCCCGGCTGATCTTCGCCGTCAAAGCAGGTTTCCGGCCCAAGACCGTTGTCTATCCCCAGCGGACCTACGCCCTCGGCGACAATCATTTCATCGATTACACCGATGACTCCACCCCGGAGATCATGCCCTTCACCATCGTGGGCGGCCTCCAGCGCTTCGCCACACCTTTCTTCAAGGACCTCAACAACGTGATCACTGCTGTCAACAGCAACAACATCAAGGTCTGGATGCGTTGGGGCTGGAGAGGCGAATACGGCATCATGCAGCCCTCCGGATCAATCTGGTTCCCGCCCGTCGGGCAGGAAAGTCCCTACGACAAGAAAGTGGACACCGTTCTGGACCGCGACACCGACGCCAACTACTTCAGCGAGATCACCAACTTCGACCTCCGTCTGGACGGTGAACCCTACAACTATCCGCCCTTCGCCAACTCCCATGTGATCGACGGCGACGGCAAGGAATGGTTGCGCATACCGCTTTATTCCCCTCTGGGACAGACCTTGGTGCTCACCAGTCTGGCCAGCGGAATTCACAGCCTGGAAGTCCGCTGCGTGGACCTTCAGGGTGAAGTTGACCCTGTACCGGCCACCTACACCTTCACTTTGGTGGACGCCATCGCCGCTTCCGAACGCAGCGGCGTGCTCGTGGTCGATGACGATCTGAACAACGCGTCCACCTCCCCGGACGCCACAGTCCTGGCCAAATACGAGCAGATGCTCTCCGGCTACAGCGGCGCCAAAACCTTCATCCACCGCACCAGGGTCGGCGTTCCCGGCGACACTTACGGCGACTACCGCCTCCGCCATCTGTCAACTACGGACCTGCAGCAGTACAAGCTGGTGATCTATCACTCCGACAACCCCAGCGAAGCAGGAAACCTCAAGAACGAGAACGACGGACTCTCCCTTTACCTGAGATCAGGAGGCAACTTCCTCCTCTCCTCCACCTCCAAGCTGGCCTCCACCCTGCAATCCTTTGTGCTGGCCACCCAGAGAACCTTCGTGAACTATCTGGGGGTGCAGTATGTGGATCCACCCGCCAAAACCCTCAGCGACGCCCTGCAAATCCGCGCCTTCTTCCAGAAAGCTCTGGGCGAATCCCCCTATCCGAACATCAACCTCCAGTATACGGCTGCCAACGAAGCCAGTTTCAATCCTCTGGTCAATAACCTGCACGGACTGGCCACCATCACGTATTTCCACACCAAAGGCGCCACGGCCGATGTGATCTACCGCATGGGCATCAAACCCACAGATTATGCTGTCAGTCCCCCCACAGCTGATCAATTCACCCTCTACAACAACCAGCCCATCGCCCTGCGCAACGTGACCGGCAACACCCACGCCTACGTGTTCGGGTTCCCGCTCTCCTATATGGTGACTTCGGAAGCCCAGGCCATGATGACCCAGATCCTCACGGAATGTGGACTGATCTAAACTAATCAAACCCTGAATATGACCGGCTGCCTTATGGCGGCCGGTTCTTTTTTGCTGGCGTCGAGCGGGCTGGCATCCAAGACTGGCACCGAACGAAGCAGGAGCGACGACGACAGCCACTTCAGCCATTCCGCTGTGTCATTCCAGGGTGGCGCCTCAGCGCCGGGGCCTAGGAATCCAGCCCTGGCGGGAATAGCCCACCCCGATCCCAGACGCACGTCATTCCGGAACGCAGTAACGGAATCCAGCCCTGGCGGGAATAGCCAATCCCCACCCCAGCCACGGGATGAATCCCGGGCACCCAACAAGCTAAAGCTTATGCCACGATCCTCTGTTCATCTACTCATCTGTTAATCTGTTCATCCGTTCATCTGTTAATCTGTTCACCCCAATCTATTCATTCGTGTTAACTCGAGTAATTCGTGGACAAACCAAAAAAGGCCCACCATTACGGCAGGCCGCTCTGTCATTCCGGGGTGGGGGCCCCGGAATCCAGACGGTCTAATGGAAAACATCTTCACATCCAAATCGGGTGTCGACCCAGACGCAGTCTGAGTCGACACCTTCCAAGGGCTATTCCCGCAAGGCCTGGATTCCGTCTCTTCGCGCAAGGCGCTCCGTTCCGGAATGACGTACGTTTGAGGCTGGGTGGATGATATGCCTGGATTCCGGGGCCCCGGCGCTGAGGCGCCACCCCGGAATGAAACACAGTCTCATTAACCACTCGATAAGCAAGAGAGCCTAAGAACAGTGGGTAACAAGCTCCTTTCACACAGGCAAAAAAAAACCCGGAGCGCGATGTTCCGGGCTGGATGTCAAGCTGGTGATGTTGTTCAGGGAACCATTCTGGTGCCGGTCTGTCCCGCGAAGGCGTCCACGATCCTGTCGATGGAGGTGATGAGCACTTCCTTGCCGCCGCGCCTGAGGAAATCGATGGCGGCCTTGATCTTGGGTCCCATGCTGCCGGCGGGGAACTGTCCCTCCGCGTGGAAGCGGCTGGCTTCCTCCACCGTGATCACGTCCAGGTCGCGCTGGGTGGGTTTGCCGTAATCCACGGCCACTTTGTCCACTCCGGTGAGGATCACGAAGAGGTCGGCCTCGATGTTCAGTGCTAAAAGGGCGCTGGCGAAATCCTTGTCGATCACGGCGTCCACACCTTCATAGCTGCCGTCATCCTGAACGTAGACAGGAATCCCGCCTCCGCCCACGGCGATCACGATCTCACCGCGCTGGACCAGTTCCTTCACCGTTTCGGCGGGAACGATCCTTTGCGGCAAGGGCGAAGGCACCACCCGGCGGTAGCCTTTGCCGGCGTCTTCCTTCAGGGTCCAGCCGAGGGTGTTTTTCAGCTCTTCGGCCTGCTGGGCGCTGTAGTAGGTGCTGCCCACGAACTTGCTGGGGTTGAGCATGCTGGGGTCATCGCGGTCCACCACCACCTGCGAGATGATGGTGATCACGTCCTTGTCGATGCCGCTTTGATGCAGCTTGTTTTGCAGGCTTTGTTCGATCATGTAGCCCATGCTTCCCTCGGTGGCGGCGTTAAGCACGCCCAGGGGCAGCGGCGCGATACCTTCTTTTTCGCCGGCTTCCTGCTGGCGGAGCAAATTTCCCACCTGAGGTCCGTTGCCGTGGGTGATGGCCAGTTTATAACCCTGGCGGATGAGTTCAACGATGCCGCCAAGCGAATCGCGGGTATTGGCAAATTGCTGGCCGATCGTGCCTGGTTCGCCGGCCTTGATGATGGCGTTGCCGCCCAGGGCGAGAACTGCGGTCTTGGTCATGTTTTCCTCTCTTGAAAAAGTCCGGGGCAGATCTTGCGGTCTGCCCCAGCTATGTGTATTTGCTTATCTTACTCTTGGGTTTCAGGTTTGGGCAGGGTTTAGAAGTCCTGCAGGAGCTGAGCGAGGGTGGGGGAACCGATCTCCTGAAGGTCGTAGCTGACCTGGCAGGAAGGATGTTTGATCTTGATCAGGCGACGCAGGTCGATCGGGGTGGCGATGACCACACCTTCGCAATCTGTGTCGTTGATGGTCTTTTCCAGGTCTTTGATCTGCTGTTCGCTGTAGCCCATGGCGGGAAGCAGGGGGCCGATCTCGGGATACTTATCGAAGGTTTCGGCGATCTCGCCCACCGCGAATTCGCGGGGGTCGACCAGGTCGGCACAGCCGTATTTTTCGGCGGCGACGACGCCGGCACCGTAGGTCATCTCACCGTGGGTGAGGGTGGGGCCGTCTTCCACCACCAGCACTTTTTTGCCGGTGATGATCTCCGGATTGTCAACCGTGAGCGGGGAGGCGCCATCGACTATCTTGGCATTGGGATTGAGCTCGCGCACATTGGCGCGCACTTCGTTGATGTCGTCGAGATCAGCGCTGTCGATCTTGTTGATCACGATGACGTCGGCCAGGTGGATGTTGGTTTCGCCGGGGTAATAGTTGATCTCGTCACCGGGACGGTGGGGATCGACGACCACGATGTTCAACTGCTTGTCGGAGCAGTAGAAGGGGATGTCGTTGTTGCCGCCATCCCAGATGATGACGTCGGCTTCTTTCTCGGCTTCGCGGACGATGGCTTCATAATCCACGCCGGCATAGATCACGCTGTTCATCATGATGTGAGGCTCGTATTCTTCCATTTCTTCAATGGTGCAGTTGTGGATTTCAAGGTCTTTGAGCTCGGCAAAGCGCTGGACTTTTTGTTTAACGAGGTCGCCATAGGGCATGGGATGGCGGATGGAGACAACTTTGCGTCCTTTGGCCTTGAGGGCTTTGATGACCGCGCGGGTGGTCTGGGATTTGCCGCAACCGGTACGGACGGCGCAAACTGTGATGAGAGGTTTGGTGGTCTTGACCATGGTCGTGTTGGCGCCCATGAGCATAAAA
Source organism: uncultured Candidatus Cloacimonadota bacterium (assembly GCA_964631015.1). Classification (GTDB taxonomy): domain Bacteria; phylum Cloacimonadota; class Cloacimonadia; order Cloacimonadales; family Cloacimonadaceae; genus Syntrophosphaera. The sequence continues at coordinate 14,397 of CAZVXH010000030.1, forward strand.
TCCGCGCCCACGGCGTTCACCAGGGAGGCCTTGTGCATCACTTCCTCGTGAGGTTGGTCGCTGTAGGCGAACACCACCAAGTCGGCCTTACGGTCGATGATGAGCTTTTTCAGTTCAGCTTCCGGGTGTATTTCAATTCCGTTGGGGTAAAGGCTGCCGGCCAGTTCGGCGGGATACTTCTTGTCGTCGATCCCGGGGATCTGGGTGGCGGTGAAGGCCACTACTTCGTAGTCCTGGTTATCACGGAAAAACACGTTGAAGTTGTGGAAATCTCTTCCCGCGGCTCCCATGATGATCACTCTGCGTTTCATGATTTACTCCTTATGATTGTTTGATTAGTCTGTTAAAGGCAGAATTTTGGGCCGTGCTTTCGCGTCAAGGGAAAATTTTTCGACATCAAGAAACGCGGCGGGCAAGAAATACCTTGACGAAAAACAGCTTGTGTTTCTGCTTGGCATAGCTAAACTATGTATAAAAGGAGTTTAACATGCGCAGATTATATATGACATTCGCTTTGCTGTTCCTGTTCGCGATTGGCCTCGTGGCGCAGGAAAACACTGCCGCATTGAAGTTTAAACTCTTGGAAGCAGATGAGTACGATCTGGACATGTTCTATTCCACGGAGCTTCAGCGGCTGTATATGCAGGTGGATTTTGAAGTTTCCAAGGAAGATCTCGATCCCCAGTTCTACTATGGTGTTTTTCTGCACAAGGGCGCTCAAATACAGGCTATAACGGTCTCAGGCAGTTTTGAATCCCACTATTGGGCGAACAACCTCCAGCCGGAGCATTTCGACCCGGTGCTGGTCCAGCCGGAATTGCTGGTCTGGAACAGCCCGGCCCTCTTTTACGGGATCCATCTGAACAATCTGGCCAAATATCCCGAGAAACCCCATTTCAGGATCTGGTACTACATCGAGGTCCCTCCTTTCCGCCTGGATGAGACTAACAAGCTCACCACCGGTCTGGATGCCTCTGAGTTTTGGTATCCGCGTTCTTTAAGCAAGGACTGCACGGTCAAGATCACGATGACCACCACACCCTACATGAGCCTGCGCGTGGGCAACAGCTTTGCCTCCAAGCTGGACAAACAGTATTCCAGGATCCACACGAACACCTATATCGAAACACCAGCCCAGCCCTGCGGCTTCCGGCTGATCAGAGATTAGGCTAAATTAGCTCAGCTGGTAGAGCAGCTGATTCGTAATCAGCAGGTCGGGGGTTCGAGTCCCCCATTTAGCTCCAGCATCATGGCCTGGTCTTTCCGAGCTCCACCTCGGGGGATCGGGCCTTTTTTTTCCCTGCCGCCGTTGGGTGGCAAACGTCATGTCGACCTCCCAATAGTACACCCTTTCACGCTTACCAAGCTTTTCGCTTTTTTTCTCGTCTGTGTGGTGGTAAAATCCGTTCAATCCGTAAATACGTATGAGCTAAAAATACTCAGACCAATTTTGCTACAGTATACTCATCCACATGGATCTGCGGCTTTTGTTCGACAATCCGCGGGGAAACTCCCTCTGTCAGCTCTGGAATGCTGCGTCAACTTTTTCCTTGACAGTTTGGGCGTCTCCGGTTAAACTATATTAAGATAAGGCAGTGAACGCTACCAAACGCTTCAAATATCGCCTTGTCAAGGAGTTTAGGTTATGAAAAAGTATGCGAGCATCTTATTGCTGACGGTACTGGGCTTGTCAGTCCTGCTGATTTCGTCCTGTGCCAAACCGACGGTTCCCAATTTTGAAGAGATAGGCATCCCCACCAACGTCTGGGATTATGAACACGTGGTCTGGTTCGACATCAACTATGTTGAGCTCGACAAAGGCAGCGCCAACGTCGACATCTGGATGTCCGCCAAGGGCTTGGATCCCAACGCCACCCTCAAGATCGTCACCCAAAACATCGTTTTCGACGAGATTTATTCCTACACCGAAGGCAAGATCTACTACGGCGGCAGCTACAACCTGCTCAACATGGACCAACCCGTGGCTTACGAGATCGTGAACGGCGAGAAAACCTACTCCGGCAACATCGCCCTGGAAACCTGGCCTCAGAAGATAAATGTGGCCACGTGGCCGGCTTTCAATCAGGATACCAACTACTCCCCCTCCTGGACCATCTCAGCCGATCCCAAACTCCACGTGATCGATGCCGGCGCTTACGGCGCGGACACGGACATCGAGGTCTTACGCCAGATCGCCGGCACGGAAAAGACCTTCACCCTGGACCAGACCCACTGGAACGCCATCAAGCCCATCGAGGAATTCTACTTCGGCATCAATGCCATCGGCTATGAAATGATGAACAAGAACAAGGTCCTCATCGCCGGCGTTTCCCACAACTACTACGACTGGCTCCTGCCCGAGGCCAAAACCTCCCGCCAGCCCGAGCGCAATCCCTTCCGCTTCATGGACCAGATCCAGGCGGACATGGACAAATAACCAGCATTCGAGCCTAAGATTAAAACGGGCCTGCTTTCAACGGCAGGCCCTTTTTGTGAAACCAAGGACAGCATGGAAAAAAGATCAGCCCTCGCCCTCTTCTCCGGTGGCCTGGACAGCATCCTGGCCGTCGTCTGGATGCAGAGGCTTGGCCACGGGGTGCATCCCGTCTGCTTCACCGCGCCCTACATCACCGCCGACCGCGCCGTTGAGAGCGCCCGGGACAACGGCCTGGAACTCACCGTGGTCGATATTTCGGAGGCCCACCTGAAGATGCTGGAAAATCCCGTCCACGGCTTCGGCAAGAACCACAACCCCTGCATCGACTGCCACGGCCTGATGTTCGCGGAGGCGGCGAAACTGCTGCCCCGCTTCGGCGCGGATTTCCTCATCTCCGGCGAAGTGCTGGGCCAGAGGCCGATGTCCCAGCGCCGCAACTCACTCCTGGCGGTGGACAAGCTCAGCGGCCACGCCAACCTCATCGTCCGCCCCCTCTCCCAGAAACTGCTGCCGGACACCCTGCCGATCACCGAGGGCTGGGTGGACAAGGCCCAACTGCTGGATATCAACGGCCGGGGCCGTTCCCGCCAGATCGCCATGGCCCGCGAACTTGGCCTATCCTATCCCGCGCCCGGCGGCGGCTGCCTGCTCACCGACCGCAATTTCTCCCTCCGCCTGCGCGAACTCATCGCCCTTGGCCAAGACAGCGAGGCCAACATCCGCCTCCTCCGCTGGGGACGCCATTTCCGCCTCAACCCTCAGCTCAAATTGATCATCGGACGCGATCAGGCCGACAACGCCGGTCTCGAAGCGGAGAACATCCCCGGACTCTGGTTCCTCCTGCGGGACATCGAGGGCCCCATGGGCCTGCTCACCCAGCCGGATCCGCCTTCCGACCTCACCGCCCTGGCCGCCTCCATCCTCCTGTATTACAGCAAAAAGTCTCCCTCCCCCGCCTGGGTGAAATATAGTGTTGACAGGATTCACTGGCGGGAGATTTGGGTGGAGAAGTGTCCTGAATCCGCCTTCAGGCCGCTGCTGATCTCTCTCGACAAGGAACATTGATGCTCAAGATCGAAGACCATTGCCTGTTTGAAGAACTCGGAACCAACACCTGGCTGCTCTGGGACGAAGATTCCCGCGAGGCCTGGCTGATCGATCCCGCCGCGCCCTCAGAAGAGCTGCTGGCGCGGATCAAAGCCCTGGAACTGACGGTAACCCTGATCGTGAACACCCACGGCCACGGCGACCACATCGGCGGTAACGCCTGGTTCAAAGCGGCCCTTGGCGCTCCGGTGTTCATTCATCCCGCCGATGCCCCCCTGCTCACCGACAATCGCCGCAACTTCAGCGAATACCTCGGCCTGCCGCTGCAGCTCGCTCCTCCCGACCTGCTGGCCGAAGACGGACAGCTCCTGAAGGTTGGCGTCCACAGCGTACGCGTGCTCCACACCCCCGGCCACACCCCCGGCGGGATCTGCCTCCTGGTGGATAAATTCCTCTTCAGCGGCGACACCCTCTTCCAACAGAGCATCGGCCGCACCGATTTTCCCGGCGGAGACCACGCCCTGATCGTCAGCTCCATCCGCAAGCTCTACGCCCTGCCAGACGACACGGTGGTCTTCCCCGGCCACGGTCCCCGCACATCCATCGGCCTGGAAAAGAAGTCCAATCCCTTTGTGAGACCCTGATGCCTAGCCACGATACCGTCCTGATCCTCGATTTCGGTTCCCAGTACACCCAGTTGATCGCCCGCGCCCTGCGCTCCCTCAGCGTCTTTTGCGAGATCCACCCCTACAACCTCGCCCCGGAGCGGATCAGCGAGCTTGACCCCAAAGCGATCATCCTCTCCGGAAGTCCCTTCAGCCTGCTCGATCCCGATCCGCCCCGTCCGGCTGAACTGGTTTGGAACCTGGGCCTGCCCCTCCTCGGCATCTGCTACGGACAGCAGTTGATCGCGGACCGCTTTGGCGGCGCCATCGAGCGCCACACCAACCGCGAATACGGCCGCGCGGTGCTTGAACCCGCCCTTCCCCATCCTTTGCTGGAGGGTTTTCCCGGCGGCGCTGAGGTCTGGATGAGCCACGGTGACTCCGTTTCCCGGCTTCCGGAAGGATTTCAGGCCCTGGCTTCAACCGCCTCCGTGCCCTATGCCGCCATCGGCCATCTCAGCCGGCCCATCTACGCGCTCCAGTTTCATCCCGAAGTGGTCCACACGCCCCATGGCAAGGCCATCCTGGCCAATTTCGCCCTAAAGATTGCCGGCTGCGTGCCGGATTGGACTCCGGAAAACTTCATCGCCTCCAGCCTGGAAAAGATCCGCGCCGAGGTCGGCGACGCCCAAGTGGTGCTTGGCCTTTCCGGCGGAGTGGATTCCTCTGTGGCCGCCCTGCTGCTGCATCAGGCCATCGGCGACCGCCTCATCCCCATCTTTGTGGACAACGGCTGCATGCGCTTCCTCGAGGCTGAACGCGTGCGGGAGGCTTTCTCCGCCGTACCCGGCATCGACATCCGCTTTGTGGATGCCTCCGAGCTCTTTTTGGAGCGCCTCGCCGGCATCGATGATCCCGAACGGAAGCGCCGGAGCATCGGCCACACCTTCATCGAGGTCTTCGAGCGCGAAGCCGCCAAATATGGCGGCGTGAAGTTTCTGGCCCAGGGCACCCTCTATCCGGACGTGATCGAAAGCGTCTCTTTCCGCGGGCCCTCCGCCACCATCAAAAGCCACCACAACGTCGGCGGATTGCCGGACAAAATGGGACTCAAACTCATCGAGCCCTTCCGCGAACTCTTCAAGGATGAGGTGCGCGCCGTGGGCAGGGAACTCGGACTGCCGGAAGCCCTCATCAGCCGCCATCCCTTTCCCGGGCCTGGACTGGCCGTGCGCATCATCGGGGCCGTGGACGCTGTCCGCGTGAGCTGCCTTCAGGCCATCGACGAGATCTTCATCAGCGAACTGCGCGCCTGGGGCCTCTACGACAGCACCTGGCAGGCCTTCGCCGTGCTCCTCCCCATCCGCAGCGTGGGCGTGATGGGCGACGAACGTACCTATGAAAACGTCTGCGCCCTCCGCGCCGTCAACTCTGTGGACGGCATGACCGCCGACTGGACCGAACTCCCCCCCGCTTTTCTCAAACATGTCTCCAGCCGCGTCATCAACGAGGTCCGCGGCGTCAACCGCGTGGTTTACGACATCAGTTCCAAACCACCCGCCACCATCGAATGGGAATGAGCCAGGCTCCTTTATATACGCCTCCAAGCCAGATTTGTATTGACAATAACGCCAGTTTCCTGATATGTGAATTTAGTGAGCGGGCATAGCTCAGTTGGTAGAGCAGCAGCTTCCCAAGCTGCGGGTCGCGGGTCCGAGTCCCGTTGCCCGCTCCATTTGTTAATATTGCCTCACCTCAATATTTGTTTTCGTTTATTCATCCCCAAGAACTCCCGTTTTCGCTTCCCTTATGATTTATCCTCATATTTGTTACCTAATGTATGTAGAAGGTCCCAAACTTGCCTCCCGATAACAACTCAACCACAACCCATTAACAACCCAACGCTCCCTTGGGATGTTAATGCGAGGCGGTCAAGAGGCTGACACGCAAGCTGTAAGCTGGAAAACACAATTGTAAAAAACAGAGACACAGAGACACAGAGAAAGAGATAAAAAGGGAAAAAGGGAAATGGGGAAAAGTTGGCGGCCAGGCTGGAGTCCAGCGAGGCACGAGCATGGACTACAGCAGCCCCTTCCAGCACCCCGCCCCGAGCCTGTCATTCCGGGGTGGCGTTTTAACGCCGGGGCCCAGGAATCCAGACAGTCCGGGTAATGCCCTGAGAGGGAGTCGAAACAGACGCAGTCTGTATCGACCCCGCCTTTTTCTGGGTCTGGGTTAGGCTATGCCCGCTAGGGCTGGATTCCGTCACTACGTTCCGGAATGACGCAGCGTTGGGGCTGGGTGGATGATATGGCTGGATTCCGGGGCCCCCACCCCGGAATGACAGAGCGGTGGAGCCTTCAGATGATACAGTTCGGGGCGGTTTGGGTGATGTGGCTGGAGTCGATGCTCATGCTTCGCTCGACGCCAGCGGAATCGCAAACGTTCCGAGCGTCATCGAAGTCGCAAACGTCCCCGTTTGCGAAGCTTCGGAGAAGCTTGTCTTTGTGTTTGGGAAGGCCCTCCGGGACTTGGCAGACGGGGACGTCTGCCACTCCGGTATGGGCGTCACAGCGTTCCGGAATGATCCGCCGGGTGGGTGGTGGATATGTCTGGGTTTGGGTTACAACCTTTCACCAGTTCACGAACGAAAGCCCTGTTCATCCGCTACCCACTCTTTAACGATCCTGCAGTCTAAGCCCGTATTACACTCTAATCCAGCGTTTCGGCTATCCACCCGCGGAGCCGCTTTCCGTGAGAAATTCGTTGAGACCGTATTCCCCGAAGATGGTCAGTTGGTCTGGATCCCAGGATTGGATGTCCTGGCGCCGGAGCCATTGTTCGATGAGGCGCAGGGAAGCGGGGTCGGGGAGGACGTTGCGATGGCCGCGGACGTCCACCAGTTCAAATCCGTTGGCGCCGCTGAGGCGGTCGTGGGATTCGCGATAGAGGATCGTAAGCCTCTCGGGAACGAGCATTCGGGCAACGAGATATTCACCGCTGGCGATGAGATCGTGATAGGAATAGATGCAGTGGCGCATGTCCCTGCCTTCCTGATGAAGTTCGGCGGAGCGGCGGATGCCCTCAATCCAGACGCTGGCGCGGCGGACATCCGGAAGCGGGGATTCGCCGTAGACCAGGTCCTCAGCCGGGTCCAGCTGGTTCAGCTGGTCCACCAGTTCGTCGTGGAGCGTATCCAGGCCGGCCAGGGAGCGGATCTCGAACCAGGGCTGAGGGTCACCGTTGAGGGCCAGGGCCTTCCTCATGCCGAGGACATCGCGGAGTTTGCAATTGACTTCGAATTCTCCCTGAAGCGGGTCCAGGGCGGCAATGGCGGCAAGGGCGTGAAAGCTGAAATGGGGACGCAGTTTGGAGCAGATGATCCGCAGGCTGGTGGTGTTGTGGAGGGGAAAGAAGGAGAGCTGACGGAGCAAATCGGGGGACTCGCGGAGCTGTTTCCTCAGGATGAAAAAGAGGTCGGTGGAACAGGCATCCGGACTGATCCGGGCGAAGAGTTTCACCGCCGCTTCGGAGCAGGGAAAGCCAAAATAGCCAAGGATCTCGCGGCGTTTTTTGTCCAAGAGACTGCGGACGGAACGCCAGTAGCGTTTGCCGGCCAGGGGGTGGTATACCGCGTGGGCGCTGAGCAGCCAGGCCAGGGCGGGATTGGAGCGCGTGAGTTCCAGAGCGCGGTCACCGCCATGAACCAGCAGGCAGTGAAGCCACCAGCTTCGGCTGGAATATTGTGCCAGCAGGGAAGCCTGTTCTGCGCCCACCCAGGCGAGGATGTTTTCATACAGGGCTTGCGCGAAGGCGAGATACCTTTGCAGGGCTTCGCTCTGACCCTCCGGCCGCAGGGGTTGGGGCGGCTGAAAGAGCCAGGGAAAATAGGACTTGGGAATCTGGTTTTGCCAAATCCCGGTTCGGGCGGTCTTCAGATACGCGGCGGGATAAGGCTGGCCCAGACGGACCACCTCGATCCGCTCCGGCGAGAAGCGATAGAGCTTCCCCCGCTCCGGATCGAACGCCAGAGCGTTCTTTTCGGGAGGCCTGAACCCTGTATTGGCAGCGATCTTCTCTTTCATCGTCCCTCTTGATGATACCATCTGGGCGGGAGAGGATTTATGTCAAGCAGAATGGCCGTAAAAAAAAGAATGGAACACGGGTGACAGGATTGACAGGATCCATGCGGATAAACCCATTTGAGGCGATGGAGTTCAAGGAGCCAAATCTAAATATCCATAATAAAATATCTTAGGGGCGGGTTGGACTTCATGGCCGGGCATATTTATCAGCCTGTCCTTGAAGTCCATGAGGCCACATAATCTATTCTTAGGCATAGGGTTACATAGGCCTCATGAACTCCAAGTGCCCTACTTGGGATAAACGATTGTAACGAATATCCGTCGATCAAAACCTGAGCTCAGCTCCAAGTGCTTTTTTGTGCAAGGAGAGATAGAACTGGCTTGTTTTATCCCTTGTGAGGAGGGAAAAGGAGAAAGAGAGAAGAAGTTGGATCAGACATTCCGGCAGGGGGATAAAGCTTGACAAATCGAAACATCCGGGCTTTGGGGGGGGCCATTCCCACCAGCCAGACAAAAAAACCCGGGCGACTAACCCGGGGTGATTAATATGGCAGGGTTTGGGCTTATTTCAGCAGCAGCATTTTGCGGGAGGCGGTGTAGCTGACGGAGTTCATCATATAGAGGTAGAGTCCGCTGGCCACAGGCGCTCCGGAGTCATCGGTGCCGTCCCAGACCAGACTGTGGTGGCCGGAGGCGAACTCGCCTTGGATAAGGGTTTTCACTTTGCGTCCCCGGGGATCGTAGATGGTTACAGAGACCGGGGCCGCTTCTTTAAGCGAGAAAGCGATGGAGGTGGCCGGCTTGAAGGGATTGGGGAAATTTCCCCGCAGTTCGGTTGTCAGCGCGGGAGCGCCGGGATCCTCATTGGCTACGTAAACAGTGGCCGAGACCTGGGCCGGAGCGGAATCCCCGGTTACATAAGTGACTGTGATGCTGTAAATATACGTACCCGCCGCGAGGCCGGTATCCGCGTAGATTTGGGTGGCGGGATCGCCGATCACAGCCAGCAATACGCCATCGCGGTAGAGTTTGTATCCGGTCTGGTCTGAGAGTGGGGCGACCCAATTGAGAAAAACGTTCGCGCCGGCAGCGTAGGCCGTGAAATCGCTCACGGGCAAATGCACGGGAATGGCCGGAACCGCTGTGATGATCTGCGTGGGCGAGGTTTGAACGTGATCGGCATAGACGGCGGAAACGAAGTATTTGTAGGCTTGGCCATTGCTGAGGCCGAAATCCGTGAATCCGTTGGTAGTGGCGGGCACTTGGGCTATGGGATAGCCATCGCGCCAGATGTAATAAGCGATCGGGGCCGGCTGGCCGCTCACGGGAGTCCAGTTCAAGATCACGGACTGATCGTTGGGAATGGCGGTGAGTTCTGTGGGAAAGCCGTAGTCCGTGGCGCTGAAGCGGTTTTCCAGCACACCGCGGGCGCGGGTGGCGATGAACACCTGATCGGTACTGGTTCCCCAGGCCATTTGCCAGATGTTGGCGCTGGCGCCGAGGTTCTGGGTGAGGGAACTGGAGGTGGCGCCTTCATCGGTGCTGTAGCTGAGGCCGTTGTCTTTGCCGGAGATCACCTGCTGGCCGGGCCCGCTCAGCACGCTCCAACTGAATCCGGGCAATCCCGCCAGGGCGTATGTGGCGCCGTGGTCGGTGGATTTGTACACCCCGGAATTGGAGGAGGCGTAGATGATCTGAGGCTGGGTGCCAAAGCCAGGCCGCACCGACACCATGGGCTGGTAGGTGGTGCTTTCCATGCCGGTGGAGGCGGTGAAAGATACGCCGTCATCGGAATACCAGACAGCAGTGGCGCTGCCCTGATAGGAAAGGAAGAGGCGCGGATTGCCGGAGGGACCGCGGCCCAGTTTCAATCTGGGCGCGAAACCCCACATCCCGCCGGTGGCCACGGTCCAGGTTTGGCCGCCGTCGTCGGTGTAGCGGATCTCGCCGGTGGACGAACCCAGCCAGAACTTGTCGGGATCGGTGGGATGCACTTCGCAAGCCGAGACCTGCGTGCCCTGGTAATAGACATAGCTCCAGGTCTGGCCGCCGTCCAGGGAGGTGTAAGCGCCGTCGAGGGTGCCCGCCAGCATCCGGCCCGACTGGTAAAACTGATGATTGGTGGGGGCCAGTTCGTAGACCATCCAATTGTTCAGGCCATTCACCATCTGCTGCCAGGTGAGACCGCCGTCGGTGCTGCGGTAGAGGCCGCTGCCTTCGGTTCCGCCCCAAAGCTCGTTCGTGTCTGAATAGTAGGCCAGGCCGTGCACCAGAGCGAGGTTCAGGCCGGTGTGCGAAGCCTGCACCGGATCGAAGTAGCCCTGGGCTTTGAAAATTCCGCCCCAGTGGCCCAGCAACGCTCCGGCGGACATCGTTCCGCACTGCCAGTTGGATTGCGGCACCTGAGGGGAAACGGGTTCCCAAGTTTGGCCCAGGTCGTCGCTTTTCAAAATTCCCGAGGTGTTGGAGGTGGCGTAGATGTTTCCGTTGTATTCCACCACGCTGCGGAAGGTTCCGGCGCTGGTGAGGGTCCAGTTCGCGCCGCCGTCCGTGGTCCGGTAGATGCCGTTGGCGTGGGCGATCAGGCTGAACAGGCTGTCGGTGGGCGAAATGTACATGCCCCAGCCGTCGCCGGCGGGGCCCCAGGGAGTCCAGGTTTGGCCGTTATTCACGCTGGTCATCACGGAAGCGGTGGAGGAACCCATCACCACGAACATCCTCTCAGGATTGGCCGCGGACGAGGTGAACATCCGCATGAAACCGCTGTTCAGGCCCACCTGCGCGAAGCTGTTCCCGCCGTCTGTGGAAACCTCGATCCCCACATTGCCGGATTTTCCCACCACGATGGTGTTGCCGTTGTTGGCTTTCACGCCCACACCAAGGATGTAAGCGGTCGACAACGCCGCGAGTTCCCAGGTGAGGCCGCTGTCCACGCTTTTGTAGAGGCCGTTGCGGGCGCCGGCGTAAAAGGTCCCGGGCTGGGAAGGTGAGGCTGCCACGGCGTTGTACTGCTTGCGGGGCAGGGTGGTGGGCTGCCAGCTCGAGCCGCCGTCCACACTCATGTAAACCCCGCCCTCCACGGCTGTGAGGCTGGATCCACAGGCGGCGAAAACCCTCAGGTGGTTGGAAGGATCGGAGGTGAGGCCGCGCACGTTGCCGCCCCAAGGACCGGAACCGGTCCATTCGTCTACGCCTCGCTGGGATTGCAAAGCTTCGAGGGCGGAGGGCTGATAATAGGGATTGTTTCGCGTGAGGGAAGGGATCTCTTCACCCGTGTCCGGGCAGAGCGTTGTCGCGCCGGCCAGAGCGGCCATGGCAAGAAGCCATAAAACGAGGATTCTGTGTTTCATTCTGGATCTCCTGTATCTGATATTTAATCTATCTGCGGAGTGAATCTTTCAGGTAAACACGCAGAAAACTATCTCAGCTGCGGGAGGAATTTGTCAAGCAATATATGCGGAATAAGAATCTCACATCCCCCCGTTTTTTAAACAGGGCAATATGAGTTGCTGATTTTCTGCCCA